>NZ_JBEOXR010000076.1:0-32202 GCF_040296665.1 Streptomyces sp. NPDC002057 | reverse complement strand
CGTACATCGGTGTCCGCGGTGACGGAGCCCCGCAGTGGAAGTCCGGCGCGGGCAACGTCTACGCCGACGAGGGCAACCACTGGGACGTGACCTTCTACAACTGCGGCGGCTGCTGAACCACACGCTTCGGTACGGCCGGCGGTCCGGCGGCGGGCCACCGGCCTCCGGAGCCGACTCGCCGTCCCCGCACCTCGCCACCGACCCGGCCAGCAGGAGCTCGACTCACTCACCTGGAGGACTGTTGCCCCCCGAACTCTCACGACGCCTCGCGCTGTTGGCCGCGGTCGGCAGTGCGCTCGCGCTGCCGGCCGTCCAGGCCGGCACCGCGCACGCCGCTCCTGCCCCTCCGCCGCCGGCGGACGGTCGTTCCCCTGTGACGAACCCTCGCGATCGGGACGCGGTCTACGGTTCCGACGCGGCGCGGAAGGCGCACGCCGAGCCGTTGAACGCCGCGGTCGGCTGTGCCGTCGATCAGGGAGGACGGAACTGATGGCCACGTTCGTCACCCGCTCGCAATGGGGCGCCCGGTCCCCGCAGAGCGTCAGCGGGAACATCACACCGGGGCAGGGCGGTGTGACGGTCCATCACGTCGACGCGGTGAAGGTGGCCAGGGCCAACCACGCCGACTGCGCGGCCCAGGTGCGGGGAATCCAGAACTTCCACATGGACTCCAACGGCTGGTCCGACATCGCGTACAGCCATCTGGCCTGTGTGCACGGCTACCTGTTCCAGGGGCGCGGTGAGAACGTGCGCACCGCGGCCCAGGGCACCACGCAGGGCAACGACGACTGGTACGCGGTGTGCGCGCTGACCGGTGGCACGGGCACCGACTACGACGCCGTCACCCCGGGGCTGATCGACGCGATCCGATTCGGGATCAACCGCCTGCGGACGTCGGGCGGAGCCGCACAGGCCATCACGGGCCACCGCGACCACCACGCGACCGGCTGCCCCGGAAACCTGTACTCGCGGGTCGTCAGCGGCGAGGTCAACCCCGGTGGCGGCCCCTTGCCCCACCCGGGGGTCTCCTTCCGTCAGTCGCCCATGACCGTGCACGCGAGCGTGGCCACCTGGCAGTACCGGATGAACACCGCGCAGGGCTTCTCCCTGACCGTCGACGGTCAGTACGGTCCCGGTTCCGATGCGGCCTGCCGCACGTTCCAGTCGCGCAAGGGGCTGAGCGTCGACGGTGTGGTCGGGCCGGCCACGTGGGGGGCCACGTTCGCCTAGACCAGCCGCTTCCGCCGGCTACGGCGTGCCGACACGGGATCGCCGTGTGGGGCGCCGTAGCCGTGCTGCGTGCTGCGGATCCAGGTGGTGGGGCGGTCGCCCATGAGCCGGACCTCGAAAGGGGCCGGTGTCGTCGGGGCGCCGGCGGGCGCAGGAGCCGTCCGGCCGGGTCTCTCGTCCTCCCGGTCAGACCGAGGCCCGTGCCACGAACTCGGCTCTGACGTGGACCGTCTTGTGCACCCTCCGGCCGCACAGGCGCTCGGTGAGCAGTCGGGCGGCCGCTTGGGCGACCTCGGTGGCCGGGTAACGGATGGTGGTCAGCCGGGGACGTACGAGGGAGGCGAAGGAGGCGTCGTCGTGGCCGATCAGCGCGACGTCTCCGGGTATGTCGAAGCCCAGCTCCTGGGCCTTCTCCATGGCGCCCACGGCGATCACGTCGTTGCCGCAGAAGACGGCGTCGGGGCGGTGCCGGCGGCTCATGAGCTCGGCGAATCCCGTCGCCCCGGCCTCCCGGGTGTGCTCGCCCCGTACGACGAGTTCATGGGGCAGCGCCAGGCCGAGCTGGAGGGCGAGGGCCCTGAGCTGTTCGAGGCGGGGGTCGCCTCCCGTGGCGTCCCGCGGCCCGGCGATCATGGCGATACGTCTCCGTTGCGCGGCCGCCACCTGCTCCAGGGCGCTTCGGGTGGCCACCCGGGCGTCGGGTGTCACGAGGTCGATCGGGCCGAAGGAGACATCGGCGCTGACGACGACGGGGATTCCGGCGTCGGCCAGGGGCTCGAAGTCCCTCGGCTTGAGCCGGAAGGGGGTGATGACGACTCCGGCGAACCGCTGGTGCACGGCCTCCGCGAGCAGTGCCTGCTCCTCGTCGCGGCGGGCGCGGGTGCTGCAGACGACCACGTGCAGTCTCTGCTCGCGCAGTTCCTCCTGGAGGGTCCCCGCGAGCTGCGCGTAGAAGGGGTTGGCGATGTCGGGGACGATGAGCGCCACGAGGCTGGACCGACCGGTGCGCAGGTTGCGTGCCGTGGCGTTGACGGTGAAGGAGAGCTCGGCGATGGCCTCTTCCACCGCGGCCCGGGTCTCGGGGGCCACCGGCCGCTTGCCCGAGAGCACGTAGGAGACCGTCGCGGAGGAGACTCCGGCCGCTCGGGCGACATCTGCCATGGTGACCCGCTCTCGCACAGCACACGCTCCCTTCTGCCGTCACCCTATGCCACCTCCGATTCCGTGGTGAGAGCGGTTGGACATGAGCTGACGCGCGACGTGCGGGGTCCGCGCGCTGTGGACGCTCGGCGCACGCCGCCGCGGCTTCACCCGGCCCGTTGCCCAGGAGGCCGGGGGGTCTTCCGTCATCGGTGCTCGACGCGGCGCAGGCGTACGAGCGCGCTGGCGCAGTCGCCCGCCGGGAGGTCCGGGAGGGTCAGGCCGAATCCGGTCAGGGTCGCCCCCGTGCACGCGTGTCCGGTGTCCTCGTCCCGGTACAGGGCCTCCGGCTCCAGTCCGCGCAGCCGCAGCGGAGGCTGCGCGGGTCCGAACGCCGTGGTGGGCCGCCAGACGAGGACCACCGTGCGGTCGCCGTCCTCGTCGAGGTACTGCACGGCCGTCAGCGGTCCTTCGCCCGGCGGCAGGAGCCGGAACTGCCTCCCCCGCTGCACGAGGGGCCTGATCTCCTTGTAGTCCCGGACCAGTTGTCGGGCTTCGGCGAGTTCGGCGTCGCTCCAGCGGGTGAGGTCCCCTCCGATGCCGAGGACTCCGGCCATGGCGCTGTGGAACCGGAAGCGCAGGGGGACCGCGCGGCCGGTCAGAGGGTTGGGACTGTCGGTGACCCAGGCGGACATCACCCCGGCCGGGTACAGCTGGCTGAATCCGTGCTGGATGGTGAGACGGTCCACCGCATCGGTGTTGTCGGAGGTCCACACCTGGTCGGTTCGGGCGAGGATGCCCGGGTCGACGCGTCCGCCGCCACCCGCGCAGGCCTCGATCCGCAGGTGCGGGAATCGCCCGCGCAGCCGGTCGAGGACCTGGTAGACCCCTCGGGCGTGCTGCACGTGGGCCCGTCGGCCGTCGGGGGGTGATCCGTGCGCGCCCGCCTCGGTGAACGACCGGTTGAAGTCCCATTTGAGGAAGTCGACCGCGTTCCTCGTGACGGTCTCGCTCAGCCACCCCAGGGCCCATGCGGTGACCTCGGGGCGCGAGTAGTCCAGCACGAGCTGGTTGCGCAGTTCGGTGGGGGTGAGGCCGGGGTGGTGGAGTACCCAGTCGGGGTGTCGACGGTGGAGGTCGCTGTCGGCGTTGACCATCTCGGGTTCCACCCAGAGGCCGAAGGCCATCCCCAGCCGGTGCACCTCGTCGGCGAGCGGGCGCAGTCCGCGGGGGAAGCGGCGGCGGTGCGGCGTCCAGTCGCCGAGGCCGGCCGTGTCGTCGTCACGGCCGCTGAACCAGCCGTCGTCCACGACGAAGAGTTCGGCGCCCAGAGCGGCGGCGCGGCGGGCCAGGGCGAGCTGGCCGTCCTCCCCGACCTCGAAGGAGGTCGCCTCCCAGGAGTTGTACACCACCGGGCGCGTCTCCTCCGGGTGTGGCAGGACGTGCCGGCGCAGGTGGCGGTGGAAGGACCTGCTCGCCCCGCCGAAACCCCGGGGGGTGTGCAGGGCGATGCTGGTCGGGGAGACGTGGCCGCTGCCGGGCGCGAGGCGCAGCTCGGTCCCCTCGTGGCCCTCCCCCGCCGTCACGCCGGTTCGGCCGGCCGGGGTGCGCTGGGCGGTCAGCCGCCAGCTGCCGCTGGCCGCGAGCGCGACGGCCCAGACTTCTCCGTGCTCCTCGCCGGCGTCGCCGGCGTCGAGGGTGAGCCAGGGGTTGGCCTGGTGGCTGGTGTGACCGCGCCGGCTGCCCAGGACCGTCTCCCCCACCCGCAGCGCGGACCTCTCCAGGTGCCCCTCCGTCGACCAGCCGCCGTGCACGGAGCCGAGCCGCCATCCCGGGCGCTGGGGCAGCGGCCAGTGGGCGGATGCGTACCGGACGAGGAGGATGTCCCCGTCGTCGGCGGTTCCGGTGTGCGTGAACTCCGTCCACCTCTCCAGGACGTCACCGCCCGGGGGGACGCGGTAGTGGAGGTCCCAGGCCAGCGGTCCGTTCCGGTCGCTCAGCCGGATCGTGACGTGGTCGTCTCCCCGCACCACCACGTCGTCCACGGCCGGCTGGAGGTGGCTGGAGCCGTCGGCGAAGCGGACCTCGACGGCGGGCACGCCGAAGCGCGCCCCGCCTTCGACGGGATACTCCTCCACTCCGTCCCAGCGGCCGGCGAAGCTGTTGTCGTGCTCGGCCCACACCGGCAGGTCGACCGCGTCGCCGAGGGGCAGCGGGGCGCCCCAGTGGACGTGGCGCACCGTACCCGCGGCGCGGTCCACCCGGAGGACGTAGCTGCTGTGGGCGGTGCGCAGCAGAACGGTTCCGCTCGCCCCGTCCGTCTCCACCGACGGGTTCGGGGTGACTTGCTTCGTCGTCACGGCGGACGCTCCTCGCGGTTCGTCGGGGCGGGGCGGTGGGGCAGACCGGGGTGGGGCGGGCCGGTGGCCGAGCCAGGGCCGGGCGGTGGGTCAGGTCGGGGCGGTGGGTCAGGCCGGGGCGCTCGTCACGTCCTCGCGGATGACGGCGACGCCTCCGGGCGGCACCACCGCGCGCCCGTCGGTGATCTCGCCACCGGTGATCCCTGTTCCGTCGACGGGGACGCTGAGGGTGTCCGCCGTGTGGTTGATCAGGAAGAGGTAGGCGTGGCCCTCCCCCGTCCTGCGTACGGCTTCCAGGCCGCGCGGGGCGTCGACGACCGGGAGCGCTCCGGTTTCCGCGCAGACGGTGCTCAGCAGGGTGCGCAGGGACGGTACGGGCAGGCGGCAGGCCGTGTACCAGCCGGTGCCGCGGCCGAACGCGTGCCGGGTGACGGCGGGGCCGCCGCGGGCCGGTCCGCCTTCGGCCGTGTCCGCGAAGCGCCGCACCGGGAGGCATCCGCGGGGTTCGACCCGTTCGGTCCACTGCCGTACGCGTTCCCCGTCGTCGAGCAGTGCGTGGTCTCCCGGACGCAGCGGCAGGTACTCGTCCACGACGAGGCCGAGCACGGTCCGCAGGGAGCCGGGGTGGGCTCCGGGGTGCATCCGGTCGTACGCGTCGACGACGCCGCTGAAGCAGCCGACGACGAGGTGACCGCCCTGCTCGACGTACTCGGTGAGGTGGGCGGCGTCGCTGTCGGTCAGCAGATAGAGGTTGGGGGCCAGGACGGCCCTGTAGCCCGTCAGGTCGGCGCCGGGCGGCAGGAGGTCACAGGTGATGTTCAGCGTCCACAGCGCTTCGTACCAGTCACGGACCGCGTCCAGGTATCCCCACCGGTCGGTGGGGCGGGCCTGCTGTTCCAGGGCCCACCAGGTGTGCCAGTCGAACAGCATCGCCACGTCGGCCCGTACGCGGCTGCCCGCCACCTCGTGGAGCACGGCGAGTTCGGCGCCGAGTGCCTTCACCTCCTGCCAGACGCGGCTTGCGGTGCCGCCGTGCGGGAGCATGGCGGAGTGCCACTTCTCGGCTCCGGCGCGGGACTGGCGCCACTGGAAGAACATGAGCCCGTCCGCGCCCCGCGCGAGGTGGGTCAGACTGTTGCGGCGGGTCTCGCCCGGCTGCTTGGCCACGTTGACGGGCTGCCAGTTGACGGCGGAGGTGGAGTGCTCCATGAGGAGCCAGGGGCTGCCTCCGGCCATGCCGCGGGCGAGGTCGGCGTTGAGCGCGAGGTCCACGTGGCCCTCGGGGTCGGCGGCCGGGAGGTAGTGGTCGACCGAGACCAGATCGCACTCGGCGGCGAAGGCGTGGCCGTCGACCTTCTTCTCCAGCGTGCCCATCACGTTGGTGGTGACGGGCAGGCCCGGGGCGACGCGGCGCAGGATCGCGGTCTCCTCGACGTGCCGGGCGAGCAGCGCGTCGGAGGAGAACCGGCGGTAGTCGAGCTCCTGCCCGGGGTTGCGGAACGCTGTGGTGTCGCGGGGCGGATCGATCTCGTCCCAGTCGCCGTAGCGCTGGCTCCAGAAGTCGGTGCCCCAGGCGTCGTTGAGGGCGTCGGGGGTCTTGTACCGCTCCCGCAGCCATGAGCGGAAGGCGTCGGCGCTGGTGTCGCAGTAGCAGAGGGCGTTGTGGTTGCCCCACTCGTTGTGGACGTGCCACATGACGAGGGCGGGGTGGTCCGCGTACCGGGTCGCCATCGCCGTGACGAGGGCGTCCGCGGCCCGCGCGTAGGCGGGACTGCTGGGGCAGAAGACCTGTCGGCTGCCGTGGGCCAGGCGGGTGCCGGAGGCGGTGACCGGCCGGGACTCCGGGTGCTGACGGGTGAACCACGGAGGCGGGGCGGCGGTGGCCGTGGCGAGGTCGACGGCTATCCCGTGGGCGTGCAGCAGGTCGAGGACCTCGTCCAGAAGGGTCCAGTCGTACACACCGGGTCTCGGCTGGACGCGCGACCAGGAGAACACTCCGACGGTGACGAGGTTGACGCCCGCCTCGCGCATGAGGTGGACGTCCTCCCGCCACACCTCGCGGGGCCACTGCTCCGGGTTGTAGTCGCCGCCGTAGGCGATCCCGCCCAGGGCGCGGGTCAGTCGGGTGAGGGGGTGGTTCACGATTTCACGGCTCCAGCGGCGAGTCCGGCGCGCCAGTAGCGCTGCAGGAGGAGGAAGGTGAGCACGATCGGCACCACGGAGACCAGTGCGCCCACGATGGTGAGGGTCTGGAGTTCGGGCAGGCGGCTGGTCTGCGACTGCCAGGTGAACAGGCCGAGGGTGACCGGGTAGAGGCGTTCGTCCTGCAGCATGACCAGGGGCAGCAGGAAGTTGTTCCAGATGACGACGAACTGGAACAGGAAGACGGTGACGAGGGCCGGAGCCATCAGGCGCAGTGCGATGGTGCGGAAGATGCGGAACTCGCCGGCACCGTCCATGCGGGCGGCCTCCATCACTTCGTCCGGGACGGACGCGGTGGCGAAGATGCGCGAGAGGTACACGCCGAAGGGGCTGACGACGCTGGGCAGGAAGACCGACCAGAAGGTGTTGGTGGCGTCGAGTTCGGCGAACATGAGGAACAGCGGGAGCGCGAGCGCGGTGGCCGGGACGAGGACGCCGCCCAGGACGACCGTGAACACCGCCTCGCGTCCGCGGAAGGTGTACTTGGCGAGCGCGTACCCGGCCGCCGCGGCCAGGAGGGTGGCCACGGCCGCGCCGGCTCCGGCGTACAGGAGGCTGTTGAGCAGCCAGCGCGGGTAGACACCGTCCTGCTGTGCGAAGAGCGAGGAGAGGTTGCGCCCGAGGTTCCACTCGGCGGTGAGGAACCCGGGGGTGGTGACGAGGTCGCCCTGGGTCTTGGTCGACGAGACGAAGAGCCAGTAGACCGGAAGGAGCATGTAGCAGGCGACGGCGGTCATGAACGTCACGGTGGCGACCGTGGAAACACCGGTCCGCGGCCGCTGGCGCGCGGTGACGGGCGGGGCGTGCGCGCCCTCGACGCGGGTGAGCGTGCTCATCCCTGCCTCCTGGTGGTGAAGCGCAGGAACGCGGACGACAGGACGAAGGTGACGAGCGCGAGGATGACCGACAGGGCGGCGGCCTCGCTGTAGCTGTCGCCGGAGGCGAGCGAGTAGGCCGCGAGGTTCGGGGTGTAGGTGCTCGTCACGCTGGTGGAGATGGAGCGGAAGACCTGCGGCTCGGTGAAGAGCTGGAAGCTGCCGATGATGGAGAACACACCGGTCAGCACGAGGGCCGGGCGGATGATGGGGATCTTGATGCGCAGGGCGATGGTCCATCCGCTTGCCCCGTCCACCCGGGCGGCCTCGGCTATGTCGGTCGGCACGGCCTGCAGCGCGGCGTAGATGATCAGCATGTTGTATCCGGTGTACGTCCAGGTGACGACGTTGGCGACCGACCACAGGATCGCGTCCGGGCCGAGCAGGTCGACGTGCGCGCCGGCCGATTCGAGCAGGTCCACCACGGGCGAGAGTCGGGGGTCGTAGAGGAAGGCCCACATCAGGGCGGCCACGACGCCGGGTATGCCGTACGGCACGAAGTAGACGAGCCGGAAGAACCGCTTGGCGCGCGCGACCGCGGAGTCCAGAAGCAGCGCGAGGACCAGGGCGAGCAGCAGCATCACGGGGATCTGTACGAGAGCGAAGCCGAGCACACGCAGCAGGCTCTCGGTGAAGTAGTCCTCTCCCAGGACCCTGCCGTACTGCTCGAACCCGGCGAAGACGGTCCGCGTCCTGCCGAAGGTGCCGCCCGTGCGGGCGGTCTTGTGGAGGCTCTGCCAGAAGGCGTAGCCGACGGGGACGAGGGTGAAGAGGACGAACGGGATGAGGAAGGGGGCGAGGAAGGCGTAGGGGGCGAGGGTCCGGCGCGGTCGGGCCCGCGCCGGGGCCGGTGTGGTGGTGGTCGTCACGTGCAACCTCTGAGGTGCTGTTCCCTGCCGTCCGGAGGCGGCAGGAAGGGCAGGAGGGAACCGGTCACTCGGTCACGTCGAGCGACTGCTTGCGCAGCGAGTCGGCGCTCTGCGTGCCCGTCTCCTTGAGCACGTCACCGAGGGTCTTCTTGCCACCGATGGCGCTCGCGGTGCCGTCGCTGATGAAGCGGTAGGTGTCCGTCATGGTGGGGCCCCAGGTGAAGCCGGTGTCGACATTGGCGGAGGCCTGCGAGAAGACGTCGAAGATCTTCTGCTTGCCGTAGAAGTCGACCGGCTGCTGGAGCGCGGGGAGCGTCAGGCCGGCCTTGGCGGCCGGGTAGAGCCCGCCCTCGCGGTTGAGGATCTCCAGCGCCTTGGGGTCGGTGTTCAGCCACAGGGCGAACTTGGAGGCTTCGGCCGGGTGCTCGGTGCCGCCCATCACCGTGGTGGTGGAGCCGCCCCAGTTGCCCGCCTGGCGCCCGCCCGGCTCCCACTGGGGCATGGGGGCGACCGCCCACTTGCCCTCGGTGGACTTGGCGTTGTCACGGATGGTGCTGTAGCCCCAGGCGGCGCTGATCCAGGTGACGACCTCTCCGGAGTTCCACGCCTTGTACAGCGCCGGGGAGAAGCCCTGGAGGTCGGTGGCCACGAGCTTGTCGTCGATCATCCTCTGCCAGTAGTCGGCGACCTGCCGGCTCTCCGCACGGTCGACGGTGACCTTCCAGGTGTCGCCGTCGCGCTCGAACATGGTGGCCTTGTTCTGCCACAGCAGGCCGGTGAACCAGTTGGGGTCGGTCTGGGAGAAGTGGGTGATGAGCTTGCCCTCCTTCTTGAGCCTGCGGGCCTGCTCCGCGTACTCGTCCCAGGTGGCCGGCGCCTTCATGCCCAGCGTGTCGTATATGTCCTTGCGGTAGAACAGCGCCATGGGGCCGGTGTCCTGGGGCACCGCCCACACGCCGTCCTTGCCGTCGGCTCCGAACTCGACCTGCGACCAGGTCCAGTCGACGAAGGCGTCACCCGCCTCCTCGACTCCGGGGCAGGAGGAGATGTCGGTCAGTCCGTCCTTGAGCCGGAAGCTCGCCAGGGAGTCGTACTCGACCTGGCCGAGGTCGGGGGCCTTGCCGGCCTTCAGGGCGTTGGAGAGGTTCTGATAGGTGCCGGCGTTGCCGGACGGGACCGTCTTCAACGTGACCTGGATGTTCGGGTTCTCGCTGTTCCAGAGGTCGACGGCCTTCTGCATGCCCGGGACCCACGACCAGTAGTCCAGCGTGACCCTGCCCTTGGCCGGCTCGCAGGCCGCGCTCTTCGCGCCGCCGCCCTCGTCGCCGCCACCACCGCCGCAGGCGGTCACCGCCATGAGGGTCAGGACCGCCCCTCCGATCGCGCAGCGCCTGGCCAGAGAAGTGCGATCACGCATCACCATGAGGTTGCTCCTTGCGCCGAGTTCCGCTCCGACGAAGCGGTCGCCACACGACACAGCACGAATCAACAGAAGTCAACGGCTCAGACGACATGCGTCGGCCCTCACTCCTCCCCCAGGCAGGGCATGACACTCCCTCCTGATGTTCGGCAGGCCCTCTGAGCTGCTCTTCTGCCGAAACAACCAACAAGCGCGCGTGACGCATCCGTTACGCGCAATCGATTACGCAGAGGCCTGTCCTCCGGTCAGGAACACGCGGAACCGGCCTGGGTGCTGACGTTTCAGGGCCGACCGACCCGCCTGGCCCGGTCAAGCACCGAGCCGCAGCGACGGATCGCCCCCTTCACCCCACCGGGGAAGAGCCTCCAGGGGGCCCCTCAGTCGTCCCTGAACGACGACACGGCGCGGCTTGAGGGCAGTGAAAGGCCTGTGACCAGGGTGAGTTGGCCGTCAGAGCAATTGGCGACGCTCGACCTCTCCCCTTCGCGTAATCGATTACGTTACTGTGCGGTCGCTCGGCTCGGCGGAGCGCTCCGCCGAGGAGGAGCGATGCCGCGCGCAGCGGTGAACGCCGCTCGACGCGGACCGGTCGGGACCACCACACGTCACCGCACCCCGGCTCCCGGGACGCCCGAGCATCCACGGGGCGGGAGTACCGCCCCGGACGACGACCAGGCCCTTGGAGGCACAGAGTGCTCAGATTCCGCAGGTTGTCCGCTTCCCTCACCCTGTTGTTCACGGCCGCGGCGATGCTGGTCGGCACGGGGACGGCGCAGGCCGCCGGCGAACGGTACGTCGCGCTGGGAGACTCCTACTCCTCCGGCGTGGGCGCGGGTTCCTACCTCTCGGACAGCGGCAGCTGCAAGCGCAGCTCGCGCTCCTACCCGGCGCTGTGGAGTGCCGCCAACGCGCCCGCCTCGTTCAGCTTCGTAGCCTGTTCCGGGGCGACCAGCACCTCCGTCCGCACCGGGCAGCTCGGCAGCCTCACCAGCTCCACGACCCTCGTCAGCGTGAGCGCCGGCGGCAACGACATCGGATTCGCCGACATCATGGGCGTCTGTGTGCTCCAGTCCGACCAGGCCTGCATCAACGCGGTGAACGCGGGCACCGCCAAGGCCCGCAACCAACTGCCCGGCCAGCTGGACCAGCTCTACTCCGGCATCAAGTCACGTTCCCCGCAGGCCCGCGTGATGGTGCTCGGCTACCCCAGGCTCTACAAGCTCGGCAGCTGCGTCGTCGGCATCGGTGACACCAAGCGCAAGGCCCTGGACGACGCGGCCGATACCCTGAACTCGGTGATCAGCCAGCGCGCGGCGGCGTCGGGCTTCCGCTTCGTCGACGTGCGCGGCGCGTTCGCGGGACACGAGATCTGCTCGGGCGACGCCTGGCTGCACAGCACGCGCCTCCCCGTCGACGAGAGCTACCACCCCAACAGCAAGGGACAGCAGCAGGGCTACCTGCCCTCGTTCGACGCCTTCGCCTGACAGCGGTGCTCCGCGCCGGCCCTGAACCGTCCGCGCGGACTGCCGCTCCCGCCCCTCCACGGACACGTGAAGAGCCCCGACGGTGTGCCCCTCCCTTGCGGAGGGGCACACCGTCGGGGCTTCGTTCGGGCCGCTCAGCACCGGACGGTGCCGAGCGGCGGCCGGGACGAGCCACCGGAACCGTCAGATCGCGGTGGGCGGGATCGAGGACGGGTCCGGGTGCTCCTCGTCGGACGGAGCGAGGCGGAGCGACAGGAGCCCGAAGGCCGGCAGGTGCCGGGACGAGGAGTGCGGCGTCGCCGGGGTGTCCGTCGCGGACTCGTCGAGTCGGACGGTGGTCGCCGCCACCCCGTCGGGCAGCTCCACGCCGACGGGCGACGGTTCCGAAGTCGGGTTCGAGACGCGCAGGATGACACCGTGTCCGTCCTCCGCGGGCTTGAGGGACGTCAGCACCGCCCCATCCACCACGGGCCCGTCGCGGAACGTTCCGACCGCGCTCCCGGGGCGCACCTGCCAGGCTCGCAGCGGCACCCGGAAGGCGGCGCCGAAGTCGACCAGGGCGTGGTCATCGGCGACCTGGTGCCCCAGCGTCGTCGCGAACCGGAACCGCTGCGGGCCGCGGCACTGTGCCTCCGGGGTCGGCAGCATGGGGCCGGCTCCGGTCGTGCGGGAGGTCAGGTCGAAGCGCGACAGCCAGCCGACGGCACGCAGCAGGGTGAGGACGAGTTCCGGTGTGCCGTCGTCGTCGCGCCGGATCGCTCGGACCTCGGAGAGTCCGGGGGCCGCGACGGCGATGCGCCCTGCCCCCGCGCCGAGCGAGGAGAGGCTCTGCACCGGTGCGGACGCGCAGACGGCCTCGTGGCCGCGGGCGTCGGGCAGCGGGCCGAGGTCCGTGGCGACGGGGCGCTCGATGAGGGAGAAGTGGCCGTCGGCCAGCCAGACGCCGGTGTCGTCCAGGGCGGGGAAGTGGACCCGCAGGCGGTGGTCGTCCGCGGTGTTGTCGAAGCTCACGTCCCAGTGCAGGGCCCCCGGTGCGGCGTCGTGCCACGTCGTGACGGAGAGCCTCACGGGGATGTCGACGCGTTCGGGGCCTCGGGCCTCACGGTCCGGGCTCAGGGCCGAGGGGATGTCGAGCGTGGCGTCGAGCTCCAGTGTGCCGCGTACGGGAGAGTCGATCCGGCGCACGCCCTGCAACCGGGGTGACACCAGGCGGTCCTCGGCCGGAGGGTCGTAGTTGTAGGTGTCGCCCCGGTCCCCGCCGTCGACGATCCGCCCGAATCCGCGCACCTCGGTGCCGTCCGGCAGCGTGAGTGTCAATGACGCGTCGGGGGCCGCCGACAGCTGGTACCCGGCGCCGGTGTCGAGGGTGCCGGCACCGTCCTCGGTGCGGGGCAGACTCGTCTCGTGGGGCGCGGTGCCGAGGTGCACGGTGAAGCACGCGCGGCCCAGGGACGGAACGTCACGGGCGACGAAGCGGAGGACGTGACGACGGGCCGGCCGGGAGTCGGGCGGCAGGTCGAGGTCCGCTTCGAAGTGGATGCCCGCGGCCTGCGGGGTGCTCTCGAAGGGGATTTCACGACCGTCCTCGTCGAGCAGGCGGACGGGAAAGGCGTCGGGTGCGGTGAGCAGGTCGACCGTCACCGGTCCGGTGTGGGGTGCGGCGTGCGGGTTCACCACGGCGAGGACCGCCTCGTGGGCGGGGAGCGCGCCGTACAGCCGGGTGTCCACGCCGGCCGCCGCGAGGGCGCGGGTGACGATGTGCTCGCCGGCCTCCTGGACGCGGTCGAAGCGGACGGCGTTCTCGCGGTGGACCTCGTCGACGCTGCAGCCGCAGAGGGAGTCGTGGGGAGCGTTGCGCAGGAGCAATTCCCAGGCGTGCCGGAGTTCGGCGAGCAGGGTCCGGTCGTGAGGGGCGTGCAGGGCGACGAGGGGTTCGGCCCAGCGCTCCAGGAGTGTCTGCGCGGAGCTGTTGGCCTGCTTGAGGTGGGTGCGGGCCGAGAGGGTGCCGGGGAGCAGGAAGGTGAGGTGATCGCCGGGGGCGCGCAGCTCACCGGTGATGACGGGGAGGTCCTCGGCGTACGCGAGGCGGGCCTCCTCGAAGAAGGCTTCCAGGGTGCTTTCGCGGAGGGTGACGCCGAGCGGGTCGCCCTGGCGTCGCGCCGCCTCGACGCGTGCGGTGGTGGCGGCGGGGGCCAGGTGGTCGCCCCCGTTCATGAGGAGCCACGGGCCGTCGGGGAGTCGTTCGGCCTCCGAGGTGAGGAAGTCGGTCACGCGGTGGTCCTCTTCGGCCTCGGCGTCAGCGGGCCACAGCACGTCGGCGGCGTGGTAGCCCTGGTTGACGGCGAAGACCTCGGATCCGTCCGGCGAGCGCCACCGGAAGCGGGCGTGGCCGGGCGGCGCGCCGCGCCAGACGAGGGCGGTGTCCATCCCGAAGCCGTTGAGGATACGGGGGAGGTCCGCGGGGTGCCCGAACGCGTCAGGCGAGTATCCGACCGTGGCGAGGGACGCGTCCGCGCCCCAGCGCCGGGCGGCCAGCAGGTTGCGGACGAGGTTCTCCCCCGACACGAGCTGGTTGTCGGCCAGTACGTGCCAGGGCCCCATGGTCAGGCGGCCGGCCCGGGCGTGGGCGGTGAGCCGCTCGGCGAGGTCGGGGCGGAGTGCGGCGATGTCGGCGAGGACGATGGTCTGGCCGTCGAGGTGGAAGGCGGTCATGCGGCCGGTGTCGAGTTCGGCGCAGATGTGCTCGGCGAGTTCGACGAGACGTGCTCGGAACGACTCGAAGGGGCGGTACCACTCCCGGTCCCAGTGCACGTGGGTGACGACGTGGCAGGTGGGTGCGCGGTCGGGGGCGGGGCGCTGCGGGGGGTGGGCGGCCATGGTGGATCCTCGGGTGGGTGTACGGCGGGTCCTCGGGGTCACTTCGCCGTCCTGCGTTCTGCGGGGAAGGTGTCGAGGGCGCTGACGAAGTGGGTGGTGATGTCGGTGGGGCGGGTGATGGCTCCGCCGACGACGACGGCGTGGGCTCCCAGGATCAGCGCCTGGGCCGCTTGGGCGGGGGTGGCGTAGCGGCCCTCGGCGAACACCGGAACGGTGACCGCGGCGGCCAGCTCCGCGACGAGTCCGAGGTCGGGTCCCGCGTGGCCCGGGCTGTCGGGGGTGTATCCGGAGAGGGTGGTGGAGATCATGTCCGCGCCTGCGGAGGCGGCCGCCACGCCCTCGTCGACGGTGGCGATGTCGGCCATGACGAGGGTGCCGGTGGCGTGGATCGCGGCGATGGTCTCGGCGAGGCCGAGGCCGTCGCGGCGGGGACGGGCGGTGGCGTCCAGGGCGACGACGTCGGCCCCCGCTTCGGCGACGCGGAGCGCGTGGGTGAGCGTCGGCGTGATGTAGACGCCGTCGTCGCCGTCCTTCCAGAGGCCGATGACGGGCACGTCGACGGCGTGGCGGACGGCCTCGGTGTCCAGGGGCCCGTTGACCCTGATCGCCCGTGCTCCGCCGAGCACGGCGCTGCGGGCCATCGCCGCCATGAAGTCGGGTCCGTGGAGCGGTTCTCCGGGCCGCGCCTGGCAGGAGACGACGAGGCCGTTCCTCAGCGTGTCGAGGAGGGGGGAGGTGGTCACGGGCCACGTGGTGGGGAGTCGGCGATGGTTCATGTCGTTGCTCCCTGGTCGTCCCGCGC
Source organism: Streptomyces sp. NPDC002057 (assembly GCF_040296665.1). Classification (NCBI taxonomy): domain Bacteria; kingdom Bacillati; phylum Actinomycetota; class Actinomycetes; order Kitasatosporales; family Streptomycetaceae; genus Streptomyces; species Streptomyces sp. NPDC002057. Next base: position 16,943 of record NZ_JBEOXR010000076.1, on the reverse strand, counting down.
GTCCGTCTGCCAGTGGTGTTCGGCCGGTTGTGGACCGAGCGCCCGTTCCACGTAGGCGCCGAGCTCCCGGGCGAGGCGGCCCCACGTCGGTCGTTCGGGGGTGTCGGGGCGCGCCACGCGTGGCTCGGCGAGGACGCGGGCCGCCGCCGCGAGGAGGGCGTCCTGTTCCTGTTCGGTGGCGGGCTCTTCGGGACGGAGGTGGAGTTCCTCGGCGCGGGCGCCGACGAGGGCACCGGCCGCCGCCAGGAGGTGGGCGGGCGTGCCGAGGGGGTGGTGGGGCGGGATGTCGGTGAACCAGGCGAGCGGCATGCCGGCCAGGGTGAACCGGATCTGGACGCGGGTGAGGGAGCGCCGGTCGTCGATGAGGGCACGGGGTGTGCGTGCCTGCTCCACGCTGAGGGCGGCGAGGGTGCCCGCGGCCTCGCCGACGGCCCATTCGCCGTGGTGGACGCGGTAGGCGGAGGCGGCGACCTGCGTGGCCGCCAGGTTCTTGGCCGCGGCCAGGAGGTTCGTGGTGTGGTCGCTGACGAGGGCGGAGAGGGGGATCTGGAACGGCGAGGTGGGGGCGTAGGCGCTCGCCGGGTGTCCGATGCGTGCGTGCAGGTCCATGTGGTAACTGGTGAGGCCGCCGGAGTCGGTCATGTTCCTGGCGCGTGCGGCGCCGTGCACGGGTTCCAGGTCCTGCTGGCGGATCGGCCGGGTGGTCCGCACTCTGCGGGATTCGCGCAGGTAGGGCTCCTCGGCGTAGCCGTCCTGGGTTCCGGCGACGGCGGGGGCGAGGCGCAGGCCCGGGTAGCCGGTCCCCTTGCCGTCGTCGCGGGGGCAGTCGGTGCGCAGCCAGTGCAGGAAGGCGGCGGAGAGGCGTCTGGCCTCGCGGTGGGCCGCGGCGGGGTGGGCGAGGCTGGAGGTGCCGGCGTAGTCGTTCCCCGCCCAATTGATGAGGGCGATGTCGGGTCCGGTCAGCCGCGAGCTGTCGCGCAGGCGCCGGTACGTCCAGAACGGCGGGTGGCCGTCGGGCCCTTCGGTGAACATCCGGTACCGGTGGAGGCGGTCGTCCCAGCCCGCGATCTCCAGGGTGAAGGGCTGCCCGGCCCTGAGGGAGGCGTAGTCGGCCGGTGCGGGGTGGGAGGCGACGGGGTGGTCGGGTTCGTGGGAGACGACGAAGCCCACGGTGCAGGACTGGACGGCGTCGGGGTGCGGACCGCCTTCGAGGGCGAGGGACTCGCCGTACGCGTCGGTTCCCTCGGATCCGGCCACCCACGGGGTGCCGGTCAGCGGCAGGAGCCGGCCGTCCTCGGTGGCGTCGAGGAAGAGGTCCGCGGTCAGCTCGTACCGCCCGCCGGGGCCGTCGAGCGTCACGGTTTCGACGCGGTCGCCGTGGCGCCGGGCCGCTGTCGGGGTGACGGATCGCAGCACGGTGAGGTGGCCGGCGGCTATGTGGGGGGCGAGGAGGGTGTCGATGGCGTGCTCGGCCGCGGCGGGTTCGAAGCAGAGGCGGCTGACCCAGCCGCCGCCGGGGTTCTCGATGCCGTCGTACCGTTCCCGGATCAGGTTGCGGAACGCGCGGTAGGACCGGGAGACACCGGCCGTCTCCACGTGGGGGTGCTCGTCGAGTGCCGGGACGAGCTGGGTGGTGGCCTGTCCGCCGAGGCGTCCGAGGTGGGCGGCGAGGACGACGCCGCGGCCTTCGCGGGCTGCGGCCAGCGCGGCGGCGACCGCGCCGAGGCCGCCTCCGATGACGGCGACGTCGGTGGTCAGGGGGCGGGCCGCGGGGGCGTGGGAGTCGGTGGTGGTCATCGGTGGTCCTCGGCGGGGTGGGTGGGCCGGCGCGGCGAGAGGGCGAAGTCGGCTTCGAAGGTGCGCTGCCAGGGCAGGCGCAGCGTCCCGGGGGTGACGGTGAGGCCGCCGAAGGCGGGCAGCAGGTCGCGGTGGTCCCGCAGGAGCTGTTCGGCGTCGGCGAGCAGGGGGTGGCCGTCGGGGACGTGGTCGTGGCGGGTCGGGTCGCTCCCCAGGCGGCGGCGCAGCTCGGTGCGGACGTGGGTCATGTAGGCCCAGTCCTCCAGGAGGCGGTGCAGCAGGAGGGTGTGGTGGGCGGTCCGGTCGAACGTTCCGGCCCGGCGCGCGGTGTGGACGGCGACCGCTTGGGCGAGCGTGGAACCGAGGGTGTTTCCGGCGGTGTTCCATCCGGCGTAGCCGGACAGGTGCTCCAGCACCCCGTGGCGGACGAGGGCGTCGACGAGGAGGGGGTCGGCGCCGTTCGGCTGGGCGCAGTCGGCGACGGCCACGCTCCTTCCGGCGGCGATCAGGTCGGCCGCGCGGCCGGCGAGCCGGTCCGCGCCGTGCCGCGCCGCGCGGTCGGCGCCGCTCCGGTCGGGTGGGTCGACGGCCCAGTCCCCGGAGCCGTCGGGGGTGTGGACGAGGAGGTGGACGTCCGCGCGGTCCGACGGGTCGGCGGGGCGTGCGCCGCAGGCGTGGATCTGGCCGCGCGCGGTCTCGGCGACGGTGACGTTCTCGTACGGAGCGATCCTGGCGAGCCCTCGGGGGTCGACGGCCTCGACCGTCACGGTGGGCGGTGGTCCGCCGAAGTGGTCGACGAGGCAGCGGGCGACGAGGGTGGAGCAGGCTTCGTCGGCGCCCGGCCGGACGGTGACGCGCCGCTGTGTTCCGAGCCAGTCGTTCCAGGTGCCGAGCCAGCCCAGTTCGGCGGTGGCGAGGGCGAAGGGCGCGGTGTCGTCGGCGCCGATGACGAGCGAGGTCAGGGTGGCGTCCGCCACGAGTTCGAGCGCGGCGATGTTCAGGGCGTGGTTGCGCAGGCGGCGGCGGAGGAAGTCGGCGCGCACCTCCGCGGGCAGTTCCGGCGGTGGGGGCACCGCGGCGCCGCCGTGCCGGTGCAGGTGTGCGGAGTACTGGTGCAGGGCGGGCCCGTGGGGGTCCCAGTACGACGGTTCCTCGCCGGCGTCCGGGGAGTCGGGGGTGCGGGTGATGAGAGTGACCGCGTGCACGGGTGTGCCAGGACGTGCGAGGTCGCGCAGTGCGGTCCAGCGCCGCGTGACCTCGGCGATCGTCGCGTCGCGGGTACGGGAGGCGATGAGGCCCCCGTACCCCAGCGTTTCCAGGGAGACGACTGCGGCGACGGCCGAGCGCGCCGTCCCGGAGAGCCATCGGCCGAGGGCGTCGGGGTCGCCGGGAACGCGGCCGGAGGGCAGGAGCCGTGGCGGGGGGAGCACGGCGCGCACGCCGGCGATCCGGGCGACGGCGACCGGCAGGTGGGCGCAGGCGGGCCGCTCGTCGAGGGGCACGAGGGCGATGGTGGGGCGCGGGTCCTGGTCCGTCATGAGGGTTCCCGGAAGGTGCGGCGGGCGGTCTCGGCCGCGCCGAGCAGGACCGCGTCCGCGCCGAGGCGCGAGGCGGTCACGGTGGTGTCCGCGAGTGCGGGCAGGGAGTGCGAGGCCAGGGTGTCGCGCAGTCCGGCGAGGTAGTAGGGGCCGGAGTTGAGGACGCCGCCGGAGATGACGACGCGGTCGGGGTCGAGGGTCGCGACGAGGCCGGCCAGTGCCGTGCCGAGGGCTTCGCCGCCTCGGGTCAGGACGCCGCGCGCGCGGGCTTCGCCGCGGGCGGCGAGTCTGGAGACGTCCTGGAGGGTGCGGACGGAGGCGTACTGGGGTCCGGCGGCCGCGAGCGCCGCCGCCATGGACGGTCCGGAGGCCACCGCTTCGACATGGTCCCGCGCGCCGCACGGGCAGGTGAGTCCCGCTGCCTGCGGGACGGGGACGTGGCCGATGTGGCCTGCGGCGCCGCGTGCTCCGCGCAGCACGGTGCCCTCGGTCCACACCGCTCCGCCGACGCCTGTTCCGGCCATCACCCCGATGGCCGTCCGGGCGCCTCTGGCGGCGCCCCGCGGGGTGCTCTCCCCCACGAGGAAGGCCTGGACGTCGCCGAGGACCGTGGTGGGCAGTCCGGTGAGCCGGTGGGCGAGCCGGGCGAGAGGTGTGCCCGCCCAGCCGGGGAGCGCGTCGGTGGCGTGGGTGATCGTCCGGCCCTCGGGGTCGACGACGCCCGCGGTGCCGATGCCGAGCGCGACCGGGGCGGCGAGGCCCGCCGCGGTGGCCTGGCCGCGCGACGTCGCGAGGAGCCGCACGGCCCGGTCGACCACGGCTGCCGCCCCGTCACGGGCGGGGGTGGGGGCGGACAGCCGGGCGTGGACGGTGTGGTCGGGTCCGACGTAGGCCGCGGTGGTGGTCGTGCCACCGATGTCGAGGGCGAGAATCGCGTCTCTCACCGTGGCTCCCTGCTGATCGTGAGTTTGAAGTCGTAGCGGTCGGCACGGTAGAGGCTGACGGCGCGTTCCACGGAGCGGCCGCGGGCGTCGCGGGTGACGCGCTCGACCTCCAGGGCCGGGAAGTGGGCGGGGACGTCGAGCAGTTCGGCCTGTCGCGGGTCGAGCACCGTGGCCCGGATGGTCTGGTCGGCGGACTGGGGAGCGGCTCCCGCCCGCTCCAACAGGCCGTAGAGGGACTGCGGTGCGGCGGTGTCGTCGGCGAGGCCGGGGACGAGGCTCTCGGGCACCCAGACGTTCTCCAGGCACATCGGCTCGCCGTCCGCCGTCCTCAGCCGCTCCAGGTGGACGACGGCCGTTCCCGGGGTGAGGCGCAGGTCACGGGCGCAGACGAGGTCCGCTTCCACGCGTTCGCGGACGAGGAGGCGGCTGTCCGGGGTCATGCGGCGGGCCCGGATGTCCTCGGAGAACGAGCTGAGCCGGAGGGACTTGGAGATGGTGGACTGCTCCGCGACGAAGGTGCCGGCGCCCTGGACGCGGTAGACGCGACCCTCCTGGGCCAGTCGTTCGACGGCCCGGCGCACCGTCATGCGACTGACGTGGAAACGAGCCATCAGCTCGCGTTCGCTCGGCAGCAGTTCGTGTGCCGCGAGGCCTTCGTCGATCATGGCGGTCAGGGCGAGCCTGAGGGCTTCGTGCTTCGCGGGCTTGCGGTCCTCACGGCCGTCCTCGGCGGCCGCCCGGGCCGTCGCCGTGTCCGTGTGTGTGTCCGGGCTGTTCATCCCTTTACCCCGCCTTCGCCGACGCCTCGGAAGAAGTACCGCTGCAGCGCGAAGAAGAGGGCGAGCAGCGGTACCACGGCAATCATCGTGCCTGCGGCGATCACCCGCTGATCGTTGGTGAAGGTGCCCGAGAGGTACTGGATCCCCACGGTCAGGGTGTAGTTCCCGGGATCGGACAGGACAATGAGCGGCCAGAGGAAGTCGTCCCAGGCGAAGACGAAGCTGAAGATCGCGACGACTGCGAGGGTGCCGCGGACGGAGGGGAGCGCGATGCGCCAGAAGCGCTGCCACTCCTTCGCGCCGTCCAGTACGGCGGCCTCCTCGATCTCCCGGGGCAGGGCGCGGAAGGCGTTGCGCAGCAGGAGGACGGAGAGTCCGCTGACGGCGAGGGGGATCGCGACGCCGATGAGGGTGTCGTTCAGGCGCAGCGAGCGCACGATGAGGAACTCGGAGACCATGATCGACTCGAAGGGGATGATCATGGTGGCGAGGAAGATCCCGAAGGCGACGCGCCGGCCGGCGAAGCGCATGCGCGCCAGGGCGTAGCCCGCCATCGAGCCGAACACGCAGTTGGTCAGGGCGCAACTGACAGCGACGACGAGCGAGTTGGTGGCGTACTCCAGCACCGGCAGGGTGCTGAAGACGTTGGCGTAGTGGTCGGTCGTGGGGTGGCGGGGCAGGAGTTGGGGCGGGTAGCCGTAGACGTTCTCCCCGACTCCCTTCAGCGAGGTGGACAGCTGCCACAGGAAGGGGCCGACGGTGATCAGGGTGACGGCCAGGAGCAGGAGGTAGCGCAGGACGAGGCCGGCCGTGCGGCGGGGCCTGGGACGGGGCCGCCGCGGCGCGGGCGCGGGCTCCGCGAGGGTGCCTGTGCTGGTGGTGCGGTCGGTGAGGCTGGTGGTCACGCTCGCTCCTCCCGGGTGTTGAGGCGTGTGACGAAGACGGAGAGGCCCAGGGTGGCGAGAAAGAGCAGGATGCTCATGGCGGAGGCATAGCCGGCTTCGCCGCCGAGTCCGAGGCCGGTCTCCCGGATGGTGAAGACCAGCGTGCGGGCTTCGCCGCCGGGCCCCGCGCTGCCGTCGCTGAGGGTGTAGATCTCGGCGAAGACCTTGCCGGAGGCGATCGCGGCGAGGGTGGCGACGAGGATCATGGTGGGCCGGATGACGGGGACGGTGACGCTGAGGAAGCGCCTCACCGGGCCGGCGCCGTCGACCTCGGCCGCCTCCAGCAGGGACCGGGGGACGTTCGCCAGGGCGGCGAGGTAGACGACCATGTAGTAGCCGAGGCCCTTCCACACCGTCATCACCATGGCGCTGACCAGCAGCAGGTCGGCGTCGGTGAGGAACGGCACGGGAGCATCGACGAGGCCGGTGACGCGCAGGGCGGCGTTGACCAGGCCGTCGCTGGACAGCAGCCAGGACCACAGGAGGCCGGCGACGACCATGGAGGCGACCACGGGAGAGTAGAAGACGGCCCGGAAGAATCCGACTCCGGCGATCTTCCGCTGGACCAGGACCGCGAGCAGCAGCGGCAGGACGACGAGGGGCGGTACGACACCGAGGACGTACAGGGCGGTGTTGCGCAGGGAGAGCCAGAACGCCTCGTCGTGAAGGAGCCGTTCGTAGTTGGACAGGCCCGTGAACGTGCCGCCGCCGAGCGTGCTGGCGTCGGTGAACGACAGCACGAGCGTGTTGGCGAAGGGCAGGATGAAGAACACGACGGCGAAGAGCAGTGCCGGCGTGAGGAAGAGCCAGGGGACGTACCAGCGGCGGCCGGTCACGGGATCACTCCGTACGTTCGGTGGTGCGCAGACCGCGGTCCCCGTGACACGGGGCCCGCGAGGTGCCTGCCGGACTACTTCGCGGTGATGGCGTTGGCCGCTGCCACGGCCTGGTCGAGAGCCTGCTTGGGCGTCAGGTCGCCCTGGAGGGCGAGTTCGACCTTGCCGATGACGGCCTTGGTGATCCGCTCGTCGTACTGGACGGGGACGAGGTTCTCGGCCTTGGCGATCTGGGCGGCGGAGATGGCGCGGGCCTTGCTCTCCACCGTGCCGTCCGAGGTGTCGCTGAAGTAGGGGTCCTTCAGCGACGCGGTGGTGCTGGGGAGGATGGTGACCAGCTTGCTGAAGCGCAGCTGGTTCTCGGCGTTGGTGACGAACTTCGCGAAGGCGAGTGCCGTGGCGGCGTTCTTGCTGCTCTTGGGTACCAGCAGGCCCATGACGGACATGTTGGTGACGCCGTCGGTGCCGGTGATCTGAGGTCCGACGCCGGTCTGGTCCGCGATCTGCTTGGCGTTGTCCTTGATGATCTTCAGGAAGTTGGGGCCGGAGGGGAACAGGCCGATGCGGCCCGCCTGGTAGGCCTCGGTCTCCTTGGAGTGGTCCTGGGTGAGGGAGTCCTTGGGGTAGACGCCGGAGCGGTAGGCGTCGACCAGCTTGGTGAGGTAGGCCTCGGCGGCGGGCGTGTTGAACGTCCAGGTCTTCCCGTCGTCCGCGAGCAGGGGGACACCCTGCTTCGCGAGGTCGGTCACGAAGCGGTTCTCCAGTGCCGGGTGGATGCCGTAGAAGGCCCCCTTGCCGGCCGCGGACACCTTCCGTCCGGCGGCGAGGAGTTCGTCGAAGGTGGCCGGCGGCTTGTCGGCGTCGAGCCCGGCCTTGGTGAGGAGACCCTTGTTGTACATGGTGACCTCGGAGGTGAGGTACCAGGGCAGACCGTAGGAGCCCGGCTTGCCGGGGACGCTGAACGCGCTCCACGCGCCGGGAACGTACTCCCCCTTGACGTCGGCGGCCGCCTCGTCCGTGTCGACGAACAGCCCCTTGGCCTGCAGGGCCTGGGCGAACTGGGGGTTGAGGTTGACGACGTCCGGGAGGGCGCCGGCCGCGGCATCGGCCGTGATCTTCTCCTGCGCGCCCTGGAAGGGGATGTCCACCCACTTCACGTCGGTGCCCGGGTTCTTCTTCTCGAAGTCGACGATCACGCCTTCGATGTAGTCGGTGAAGACCGGCTTCAGCTGGAGCGTCTGAAACGTGATCTGCCCCTTCACCTCACCCTTCGCGCCGCTACTCCCGGTGTCCGTGGCGTTGCCGTTCCCCAGGCCGCAGGCGGTGACGGAGGTGAGGGTGACGAGCGCGAGGGACGCAAGGCGCAGGCCTCTGCTGGCGGGCATGGTGCTCCTAAGCTCTGGCTGTTCGGGGGTGGTCGGCACCGTCACCGGGGCCGAAGGGCGGTCGCCGTGACGCCGACCACCCGGGCGGCATGACACCGACCCCGTGCGGGGCCGCACTTCTGCGACCCGTCCTGGCTGCTGTGGCGATCCACCCACAAGTGGTTCGTACCACTTGTGGGCCAGAGTGTTCGCTGGTTCGAACCAATCTGTCAATAGCCCGGCAGTCATGCGGGTCTTCTCGGTCTGACCCGTTGACTTGTACGGACCTCTTGCTGATAGTTCGAGCGTCTGTCTCGTTCCCGTGAAGGGCCCTTCATGCGCAAGAGCCGTCCTCTCCTCCGCCTCCTGCCGACAACGGCCGTGGCGACAGCGCTCTTTCTCAGCCCGCTCCCCCACACCCCGCTGTCCGAAGCCACCGCCGCCTCGGCGTCCGCGGCGGCTGCCGACGACCCGCACCCCGGCCTCCCCGCCGACCCGCCGACTCCCGCCGTCCGCCGCGTCGACGCCGTCGACCCGACCCCCGCGAACAACCCCGGCGGCCTCGACTCCCAGGGCGCCTGCTTCCCCGGGTGCCGAGGAGTGGACCAACTCCTCGTCTACACACCTGCCTACGGGCAGCCCTCCACTCGGACGAACGCCTACGGCATCGACGTCGTCGTCCGTCAGGGCCGCGTCACCGCCGTGGGCGGCAACGACCGGACCATTCCCGCCGACGGTCTGGTGCTCTCCGGCCACGGGCAGGCCGCCCGGTGGCTCACGGACCACTCCGTCGTGGGGGCGCTCGTCACCCTCGACGGCAACACCCTGACGATCACCACGGACGGGCTCACCGCCGTCATGGCGGCCGAGGTCGCGGCCGCCGACGCACACGAACGACTGGTGACCGCCGACGGCGCCTGCACCGTCTTCCCCAGGAAGACGGTGCGGGACGAACTCGGCCTCGCCGAGGAGCTGATCGGCGAGGCCCGGGCCCTGTTCGAGGCGGGCCGCCAGGAGGAGGCCACGCGTACGGCCACCCAGGCGCTGTCCCGGGCCCGCGCCGCCGCCGACGGAACCCGCGCCTCACGACCGGCCGAGGGCCGCGGCGTCTGGGTACGCCCCACCGAGACGACGCCCGAGGCCATCCGGGCGGCCGTGGACCGCATCAAGGCCTCGGGCTTCACCATGGTCTTCCTGGAGACCGTGTGGCAGGGGTACACCATCTATCCCTCCAAGGTCGCGGCGGCGGCGGGAATCGAGGACCAGCGCCCCTCCATGCGCGGGTTCGACCCGCTGAAGGTGTGGATCGACGCCGCGCACGAGCGCGGCATGGAGCTCCACGCCTGGACCCACACCTTCTTCGTCGGTGCCGACTCCGCGGAGGGCAGGGGCCCCGGCCCCGTGCTCAGCGCGCACCCGGAGTGGGCGGCCGTCGAACGGGAGGACGTCGGCGCGGCCGGCCCGCGGCCGTCGTCCCAGGAGAAGGGGTACTACTTCGTCGACCCCGCGCACCCGGGCGCCCGGTCGTACATCGCGTCCGTCTTCACCGAGCTCCTGACGGAGTACGCCATCGACGGACTGCACCTCGACTACATCCGCTACCCCGTCTCGCTCCCGTACGACGCCGGATTCTCGTACAGCGACACCAGCCGCGCCGCGTTCGCCCGGGACCACGGCGCCGACCCGTACACGCTGACCGAGCACGACCCCCTGTGGCCCGTCTGGAACGCGTGGCGGGAACGGAACGTGACCACCTTCGTCGCCGACGTCCGCGCGACGCAGGAGCGGCTCAGGCCGGGCGCGGCGCTGTCCGCCGCCGTCTTCGCCGACCCCGTCGACGGACAGAGGAAGAAGTTCCAGAACTGGGGCGCGTGGGTCGACGCCGGGTACATGGACTTCCTCACCGGCATGTCCTTCGGCACCTCCCCCTCGTCCGTGGGCCAGGACACCGCCGTCATGCGCCGGCGCGTCGGCGACGTCCCGCTGTACACGGCGACCTACGGACCCTTCCACGGCTCTTCGTCCTCCTTGATCGGCGACCAGCTCCAGGCCGTCAACGACGCCGACTCCGACGGAAGCGCGCTGTTCGCCTCCAACCAACTCACCGACGTCCAGGCGGCGGCACTGGCCAAGGGCGTGTACCGCACCCCCGCCACGGCACCTCACGCCGATCCCATCGCAGCCACCCGCACCCTGGCGACCGACCTCGTCCAGCGTGTCGACGCGGCCACCGGACGGTGTGTGAGCCGAGGAGAAGCCGCACCCGTCCGCGCGCGCCTCACGGCCGCGGCAGCCCTCCTGCGGACCGGCGCTCCCGCCGCCCACGACGCCGCCGCGCGCCTCCTGGAGGCCGCTCTCGACCGCGCCGTCGGCTGGGGGACGGGCGAGAACCCCGGCTTCCGCGACGGCGTCACCAGAGATCTGCGCATGGCACAGCGCTGGCTGCGGACCTCGAAGCACTGATCCACCACGGAGTCCGCCGCACCACCGCCGTCCCCCTCCCCGATCCCGTGAAAAGCCGTCCCCCTCCCCGATCCCGTGAAAAGAGGTCTCCCGTGACCCCCGACCTGTCACGTCGCAGCCTGCTCGGCATGGCCGGCGCGTCCCTCGTGGGCGGCGCCCTGTCGCTGCCCGCGACCGCGGGCCCCGCCTCGGCCCGTTCGGAAGAAACGGTCATCGGCGCCGGAGCCTGGCGCCCCGGCCCTCCCACCGCTCCCGGCCCGACCGTCCCCAGGGACCTTCTGCTCCAGCTCCCCGGCGGCACGAGCGGCCCCGAGATGGTCGTCTCCAACAACCCCGAGACCGTCACCAGCACGGGGTGGCTCACCCAGCACGCACGGAACAGCCAGGCCCGAGGCGGGTCCCCGCGGGCCCTGTCCGGCACCTTCCCCCTGTACGTCTACCACCAGAACAGCACCGGCGGTCAGGCCTACCTCCACGTCCTGGTCTCCAACCCCGGGTCGGCGCCCGTCACCGTGTCCATGCGCGGCGCGGCCTGGACCAACGCAGACAAGCCACTGGTCCAGGACCCCGCCTCGCGCGCCGGAACCGGCCCCTGCCACGCCACCTCGCTGGACTGGCTCAACGGCACGACCCGGTCCTACCTGGCCACCACGTCCATCAACCCGAGCCAGGCCGTCCAGGCCGCTCGGCTCCCCATGACGGGATCCATCCTCGACGGCAGGTTCGAGATCACGGCGAGCGCCGGCGTGTACGTCTACACCGTCGTCACCGGCGACGGCAGCCCGACCACCGCGATCAACCTGTCGCAGACCGACTCCGCCTGGGCGAGGGGCAACATCGCCTCCCAGACCGCGACCACGTACGGGCGGGAGTCCGGCGTCTACGCCGGATCCCAGTGGCGTACGGGGCCCGTCACCATCGAGGCGGGAGCACTGGGCAGTCACCTCGGACTCGCCCTCAACACCACCGAGCGGCAGGTCCCGGCGCTCGACCAGACCAGCCCCGCCACCGCGGCGCTCCGGGACTCGTCACAGCGCAGCTGGGGCAACTACGGTGCCCGGTACGACATCGATCTCGTCCTTCGCAACCCGTCGGCGCAGGCCAGGAAGGTACGGGTCACCTTCGGGTCCAACGTCACGGGTACTCAGGACGTCCCGGGCAACACCTGGAACGGCGCCCTCGCCACGACACTCGACGGCGGAGCCCGGCAGGTGCAGACGGTCTACGTCCGCCCGACGGCGCCACGCGACACCCTGGGTGAGTACCCGGTGCCCGCACTGGGGCAGCGTTCGCTCCGGCTGGAGTTCTACGTACCCGGCCTGATCACGGCGGGGTCGCAGATCCTGTTCGAGAGCATCGCCTGACCGTGGGGACGTGAGCCGTGCCGAGGGGGCGGCGGCCGACACACCTGCCGCTCAGCAGCCCGCCGCCCCACCGCCTCCGGCGGCTTCGATCATCGCGGTGCTGCGCGTACGCGTGCCCGCAGAAGCCCGCTCGCTCACACCGCCGGCAGCGCGCGGGCGTGCGCGGCGGCCAGTGCGACGCGCACCGCGCGGTCTGCGGTCGCCTCGTCGACCGGCTCGCCGGTGAACACGAGCCGGAAGTAGATCGGCGCGGCGAGGGCCTTGAGCAGTTCGGCCGGGTCGGTGTCGGCGGGGAGTTCGCCGCGCTCGATGGCGCGGGTGACCACGGGTTCCGCCCGTCGGAACCGGTCGTCGAAGAGAGCGTGCTTGATCTCGGCGAGCTGTGGGAGGCGCACGGCGTCCGAGAGGACGGTGGTGAGCAGGGCCCGGCCTGCTCGCGTGGTCATGGTGGCGACGAGAGAGCGGGCCAGCGCACGCAGGTCGCCCTCCACCGACCCGGTGTCGGGGATCAGGATGTCTGTGGCGAAGTGGCCGGCCAGCGCGTCGGCGACAAGGCCGTCGGAGTCCTTCCAGTTCCGGTAGATCGTCGTCTTGTGCACTCCGGCCCGTCGGGCGACGCCTTCGACGGTCAGAGCGGCGTACCCGGCATGCGTGAGTTCGGTGATGGTCGCCTCCAGCACGGCGGCGCGCATCTTGTCGCCTCGTCCGACGACGGCGGCCCGCCGTGGGGGCGATCCAGCAGACTCCATTGCAACTCCTGGTTGCGTTATTGGCGGAACATGGACAGGATCAGGCTATCGCAACTCCGCGTTGCGATGCGGGCTCTCTCGCGTGCCCGCAGGCACCCCTGACGCACAGATGGAGGTCCCCATGCCCCGTGGCTCCCGGGTTGCCGCCCGAGTCCCGCTGCACGATCGCTGGACGCCGGACTCCATCCCCGACCAGTCGGGGCGACTGGCCGTGGTCACCGGCTCCAACAGCGGCATCGGATACGTCACCGCTCGCGAACTCGCCCGCCGCGGCGCCCATGTGGTCCTGGCATGCCGTAACCGCGAGCGCGGGCAGGACGCCGTGGAGCGGCTGCGGGCCGAAGTCCCCGGCGCACGCGTCGAACTACGCCTGCTCGACCTCGCCGACTTGAGGTCCGTCCGCGGTTTCGCCGAGGGCTGGAGCCACGACCGGCTCGATCTCCTGGTCAACAGCGCCGGCATCGCCATGGTGCCGTTCTCCCGGACCGCCGACGGCTTCGAGTCGCAGTTCGGCGTCAACCACCTCGGCACGTTCGCGCTCACCGGCCTCCTCATGCCTCACCTGCTGGCCGCCCCCGACCCGCGCGTGGTCACCGTCAGCAGCGAGGGTCAGCGATTCGCCCGATTCGACATGGCCAACCTCAATGCCGAGCACCGCTACCGAGCGGCGTTCGCCTACGTGCAGTCCAAGCGGGCCAATCTCCACTTCGCCACAGAACTGCAGCGAAGGGCGGATGCCGCCGGGCTGAGGCTGCGCAGCATGGCTGTCGCCCCCGGACTGACTCGTTCCAACGTGCTCACCGGCGGCGCCAACAGCACCCGGGGCTCCCTGTACGGAATCCTCACGCGCCTGCTCTTGCGCGTCGCCTTCCGCCCCACACCAGACGGCGCCAAGACCTCCCTGTACGCCTCAACCGTCCCCCACCTGCCAGGGGGGAGCTACGTCGTGCCCGATGGGCCGTTCCAGCTCCGGGGCGAGCCCGCCCTCCGCGGCCGGGAACGTGCCCTCCGGGACTCCGATACGGCCCACCAGCTGTGGATGCTCTCGGAACAACTCACCGACGTGCGCTATCCGTGGCCCGCCGCGCCGCCTCGTGCGTAACTCCCCTGAAGGGAGAACCTGACGGGTCGAACCTTCTACGGTGGTGACACCCAGGGCGAATACGCCGGTCGCGGCAGGTGCGAAAGCCGCATGGCAGCCCCTCTCGTGGACCTGCGGACCCTGGTACTGCCAGACCCTCTGTCAGGCCGTCCTCGCGTGCCGTGCGACGGCGACGCGTCGCGGCGCGGCGTGATGCGCAGGAAGGGGCTCCTCAGCGGCACTCCGCAGGCTCCGCAGCCACACGGAGGCCGCGACGAGGAGAGCGGTGAAGGTCGCCATGAGGAACAGGGAGACCCACATCTGGCGACTCCCCGGGTGTGCCCAGACGGTCCAGGCCGCGGCCGCCGACCACAGCAGGGTGCCCCCCGCGTAGAAGGAACGGACCCGGCGCAGTTGCCGTCCGGCCCGCAAGGACATGAGGTGATCAGTCTTCGGTGCCATGCCGCCCCGTCTACCCCGTGCGGAGCGTTCCATCGGCGGGAAGGCGATCCGGTCCCTGTACGAGGGATGAACGAACCCGGATGGAGTTCACTCCCGGTCCGCCCTGTCACGCCCGTCGAAGAAGCTCGCGTCGCTGGAGAAGAGGGGGAGGACCGCCCCACCGCGGTGTTCGCCGCCAGCGACCTCCAGGCCCTCGGCGCCTTCGAGGAGACGCGGGCCGGAGGACTGGAGCCCTGATTCCGCTCTGGCGCGAACCTGAGGGGAGACCGTAGGGCGGTTACGGGAAGGGCGGACGCGGAACCGGTGGCGGCGAGGCTCGGTGCGGAGTCCCGGACGAGCAGGGCGGGCCGACCAGAGGCCTGACATGCGGTACCCAGCCGTACGGGACGCCACCGGCGAACACCCCCGTACCACGTCAGTCCGCCGTCACCCAGCTCTCCGGGGTGACGCGCGGCGAACGGCTAGGGCCTCCACGGCCCGAGAACGTCCTTCATCGCGTCCGTCATGGCGAACTGCAGCAGCGGACCGTAGGTGATCCGGCCGACGCCGAGACGGCGGAAGCGCTCGAGATCGTGCTTGACCGGGTGGGCCGTCGTGTTCACGGGAAGGGCGACGGCGCTGATCACCGCCTTGAGCAGGTCGTCGCTGTCCTGGATGCCCACCGGGTAGACGCTGTCGGCGCCGGCCTGCTCCAGGGCACGCAGGCGCTCGATCGCCTCGTCGAGGAACGCGGAAGCGTCCTCCGCTTGCATGAAGAGGTCGGTGCGCCCGTTGATCCAGACGGGCACACCGGCGTCGTCGGCCGCCGCCCGCAGTCCGGCGATGTAGTGCGCGTGCTCCTGTGTACTGCGGAGACGCCCGCCGTCCGAGTGGACGGTGTCCTCGATGTTGAGACCGACGCCACCCACCTCGATCAGTCCGGCGACCAGATCGACGGGCTCATGCCCGTACCCGGCCTCCAGGTCCACGGACACGGGGACGTCAACCGCCGCGATGATGGGCCTGACGGCGGCGAGCACCTCCTCAAGCGTCTGCCCCTCGTGATCGTCGGCCCCCCGGGAATCGGCGAGCGGATGGCTGCCGATCGTCAGCGCGGGGAACCCGGAGTCGGCTGCCGTCCGCGCGGACCAGACATCCCAGACGGTCGGCAGCACGAGCGGCTGGTGCTCGGCGTGCAGTTGCTTCAGTCGCTCGGCGCGCTCAACTGTGGTGCGAAAGTCCATGTCGAGGACGCTACCCCCGAATCACCGCGAGCAACGTGCCGACGGGCGCCTCCCGGTGACGAAATCGTGCCCCGCAGCGCCAGGCCGGACCGCCTTGAGGCATGGGTCCGGGAGAACGTGCCCGCGTAAGGAACCGCGAGCGTGAGCCGATCGTCGTACCGTCCGGGAAGCGAGGAACCAGCGATGGCCTGGGGGCTGCGTGGACAGTGTCGAGTTCGGTCGCGTTCCCGCGCTGTTCGGGTCCGGCACGCTGGTCCTCGCCGAGCCGCTCCGGCCGGTCTTCCGTGCCTGGCACGGTCCGAAGATGCACCTGCTGGCCGCGGACGGGACTGTCCTCGCGACTCTCCATGAGACCGCCGGGCACCGATACGTCCTTCGGAACCTTGCGGACCGTCCCGTACTCACGGTCCATCTGGTCGCGGGCGGGGGTCTCGCCCGGCCGCGCTTCCAGGTCAGCGGCGCCGACGGGTCGCCCATCGGCGAGGTCCGCTCACCGCGCCGACTCAGCCACGCACGACTGCTTGAGGCACAGGCCGAGGGCGGCGGCACCCTGCGCGCCACCCGGTCCGCCCCCGCCGGCCGGACCTGGCTGATGACGGACCAGCATGACGACGTGACAGCCCGCATCACGGTCTCCACGGCACGGTCCTTCGACGGGCTTCAGCGGTACCGCGTGGAACCGGTGCGCATCGCCGACGAGGACCAGCGCGCACTCGTCGTGGCGGTCGCGGTGTGCCTTCAGGTGGTCCGTCGCTGGCTGGCCGCCCCCCACTGAACCGTTTCGGCATCGGTCGCGGCGCACCGGAACCGGCCCGGTGTCAGGCGACTGGGCCGGTTCCCGGAGGTCGGCCCTTCCGATCACGTCTCATGTGCGCCTGATCATGGCCTCAAAGGACCCTTAAGATCATCGCCCGGTGCTCCTGCGCCCCCTTCACGGCCGCGCGGGACGACTACCTTTCCAGCAGCCGGCCCGATGTGCCGCGGACCGTGGGGCGGAGCCACGCCCATGACGCTCGGTACCGCACCGCCCTGCCGGTTCCCAGGTCCGGAAAGGAAACGTCGCCATGGTCCCGCCCCACCCCGAAGGCGCTGTTCGCCTCGCAGCCGTACTCGATGCCCTCCCCGACGGCCTCGTGCTCGTCAACTGCGACGGGACGGTCGTCAACGCCAACACGATCGCCCTCGGCATGTTCGAGACCCCGGGCACCGCGCTCGTCGGGCGCGGTCTGCTCGACCTGCTGCCGGACTTCGATTCCCGGCTCATCCCCGGCTCCATGCGCCGCCCCGAGGGCACCGACGAGCGGGGCCGTACCAAGCCGACCCGGATGATGGCCCGCCGCACGGACGGCAGCGAGTTCCCCGTCGAGGTGACCAGCGCCAGCCTGGAGGACGGCCGCGA
>NZ_JBEOXR010000075.1:0-32670 GCF_040296665.1 Streptomyces sp. NPDC002057 | reverse complement strand
CGGATCCCCGCGGATCCCCGACCTGGTCCCGGGCGGGGGGGCGGGCCCGGCCGGGCCGCTCCGCGCGGCGGGCGCACAGCGCCCGCCGCGCACGGTGGTCTGCGCCGCCGGGACCGGTCGGTGCAGGAGGAGCCGGGTGAGGAGCCCGCTGCCGAGACCGGCCGGCAGTGCGAGGGCCGCCCACCACAGCGGGTACGGGGTGAGGCCGAGGGCCTGATCGACGGACCAGGCTCCGGGGCCGGTGGCGGCCAGGGCGGCGGCGGTGCCGACGAGGACGAGCGGGTACTCGTAGCCGTCGTTCTGCACCCAGAGGCCGTTGTGCCGTTTCACGGTCAGGGCGACCGTCATGACCCCGATGACGCCGGTCGCGGCGAGCGGGGTCAGGAGACCGGCCGCGAGCAGCAGACCCGATCCGATCTGGCCACCGCCCGCCGCCAGGGCGGTGAGGACCCCGCCGCGGAACCCGTCGGCACGGAACTCCTCCGCGCCGCCCTCCAGGCCCTTGCCCCCCAGGTGTGAGCTGATCTTCTGCACCCCGTGGCCGGCGACGAGCAGGCCCACCAGCAGACGCAGGATCAGAATGCCGGTGTCCACGGGATGTCAGCCGGCCGCGTGCGCGCCGATGACGCTCTGCGCGTAGACGACCCCCAGGCCGTACGCGCCCGCGTGGGCCTTCACGATCTCCATGACGGCGCCGTACGTCTCCTGGCGCGCCCAGTCGCGCTGCAGCTCCAGAAGCACCTGGACCCAGGTCACCGGCACGGCGCCGGCGGCGAGCATCCGCTGGATCGCGTGCTCGTGGGCGGCCGGGCTGACGCCGCCGGACGCGTCGGTGACGACGTACACCTCGTACCCCTGCTCCAGCGCCGAGAGGGCGGGCAGGACGAGGCAGACCTCGGTCCACAGGCCGGAGAGGACGATCTTCGTACGTCCGGTCGCCTTCACCGCCGCCACGAGCGCCTCGTCCTCCCAGGCGTTCATGGACGTGCGGTCGATGGCCTCGTGCTTGGGGAACACCTCTGCGAGCTGGGGCAGCAGCGGCCCGGAGAACGACTCGGCGGCGACCGTGGTGAGGACGGTCGGAACGTCGAACGCCCGGGCCGCCTTGGCAAGGCCGACCGTGCTGTTGACGATCGCGGCGCGATCGCCGCTCCCGGTGCCGAAGAACATCTGCGGCTGGTGGTCCACGAAGAGCATGACGGCGTTGTCGGGGGTGAGGAGGTCCGCGCTCGGGGCGGCCTGCACCTTGTCGATGTCGAACATGAGGGGTCCTTTCGGAACGGGTCGTTGGCGTGCCCGCCGCGTTTCCGCCGCGGGGCACACAACGAAGCCTCGTCCGCCCCGCCCCGACGATTTCCCTCTCTGCGCACAGGGGCTAGCACCACAGCGCACAAGAGACCGACGCGCGTCACGACGCCGGTCATATGACCTATTCGCAGCGCCGATGCCACCTCCCACACTGGATCCGGGGGCTCGCGGGCCGCACACCCTCGCGGCCCGGCTCCCGGGCCGCACGCCCCCGCGCTCGGCTCCCCCGCACGACACGAACCGAGGAGTCCTGTGCACACCGTCCGCAGCACGGCGTCCGTTCCCGTCGCCGACCGGCCCGAGTGGTGGCAGCAAGGGGTACGGCACTGGCTGGCTCCGCTCCGGGTCCTCCCCGTCGGGGCGCGCTCCTGCACCGGGCTGCTCCGGGCCGATGACCTCGGGTACGTCCGCATGGTGTCGATCGAGGCCGGACCGATGCGGATCAGCAGGACTCCCCGGCTGGTGGCGACCGCGCCCGACGACCGGCTCGTCCTCGCCGCGCAGACGCGCGGGACCGCCGCGCTCCACCAGAACGGGCGGAGCGTCCTCGTCGAGCAGGGCGGGCTGGCGCTGCTCGATCTCCGCCGCCCCTTCGCGCTGGACCAGCGGACGGAGTTCCGCACGCTCCTCCTCCGCCTCCCCCGACCGGGGCTCGGCGCGTCGGCGAGCCGGGTCGACCGGGTCACGGGCAAGGCCTTCCCGACGACCGGTGGCGTCGGGGCGGTCATCGGAGCGTTCGTCGCCGGACTCGACGCCTGCGCCGCCGGGGCGTCCCCGGCGGTCCGGGACTGCTTGGGCGGCCAGCTCACCGACCTGATCGCCACCTGGATCGACGAGGCGGCCGAGGACCCGGGCGCGGGCAGGGACCAGCACCTCCCGCACCGGAACGGTCTCCAGCACCGGATCCACCTGCTCGCGCGCATACGCGGGTTCATCGACGAGCGTCTTCGCGACCCCGGTCTCTCGCCCTCGGTCATCGCCGAGAACCACCGCATCTCCCTTCGTTCCCTGCACCACCTCTTCGAGGCCGAGGAGACGACCGTCTGCCGGCTGATCAAGCGCCGACGCCTGGAGGAGTGCGCACGGGAGCTCGCCCGGCGCGGCGACGACCGCACCCTCACCGCCGTGGCGCAGGGTTGGGGCTTCCGGAGTCCGGCTCATTTCAGCCGCTCCTTCAAGGAGGCGTACGGACACGCTCCCCGACACGCCCGCCCCGACGGCCCCCCGGTGACGGTGCGCACCTCCTCGGGCTGATCGAGGGAGCGCGCGTTCCGGGTGGGCCCGCCCGGAGCCCCGTCGCGCGTGACCCGGACCGCTCGCGCCGGGAACGGCTCCACGGCCCCGATGCCCGTGCGTGCACTGTCGATGCCCTACGCCGCAGGGACGGGCCGTCGGCCGGGAAACACCTGGTCCGGCCCGGTTTCCGGTACCTAGACTGCAGCCCGAGCGGTCACGCAGGAGGGTTTCGATGACGACGACGACGTGGGGAACCTCTGCGCTTCCACTGGCGGATCGGGCCGACGCTCTGCGTCAGACCGTCAGGGAGCGGCTTGTCCCGGTCGAGTTGGTGCTGCCGCGGCGCGCGGACGACGTCTTCGCCGATGTGGCGATCACCAACCTGGGTTCCATGCAGGTCAGTTCGGTCAAGGCGAACCCGGCGAGGGTGCACCGTACGCCTCGGCTCGCCGACGCGGACGACTGGGAGGAGGTGCTGTTCGTCAGTCTGCAGGTCTCCGGAGAGAGTTCGGTGATCCAGGACGGGCGGCACGCCGTGCTGAGACCGGGCGAGATCGCCGTCTACGACACCCGGCGGCCGTACACCCTGCTCTTCGACCGGGGTGTCGACATGCACTTCTTCCGGATCCCGCTGAGCGACCTGGCCCTGCCCGACGCGGCCGTCGGCGAGGTCACGGCCCGCACCCTGGGCGCCGAGGGCACCGTCTCGGGGCTCACCGCCGGCTACCTCGCCCAACTGGCCGCCCATCCCCATCTGCGCACGGGGCCGGCCTCGGAGTTCCTCGCCTCGCCCAGCACGGAACTCGTCCGCGCCGCCATCGCGGCGGAGGCCGACCGCCCCACGCTCGGGGCGGGTCCGCTCCACGAGACGCTCGGCGTCCGCATCCTCGCGTACATGCGCACCCACCTCGCCGACCCCGGGCTCTCCCCGGCGTCGGTCGCCCGGGCCAACCACATATCCGTGCGCTACCTGTACGCGATCCTGGCGCGGGGCGGCGTCGGCTTCGGCGAGTGGGTGCGCACGCACCGCCTGGAAGCCTGCCGCAGAGAGCTCTCCCGTCGTCCGCCGAGCACGGACACCATCTCGGCGATCGCCCGCCGGTGGGGATTCAAGTCGACGTCGCACTTCAGCCGCGCGTTCAAGAACGCGTTCGGCGTCTCCCCGCAGGCCTGGCGCGACGCCCACGTCCTCGCCGTCCCCCCTTCCTCCGAGGCCGACGGGTGTGCCGTCCGTGCACACGTCATGCCCAGCACGGCACAGCTGTGACCGTCGCGCGGCTCTCCTCACCTCGCGCTCGAACACGCTGGCAATAATCGGTCGTTCGCGCCGGTGTGCGGGAAATCTCCCTGCGATCAGGGGACATGAGGGGGCTGTCTTGTCGTTGTCCGGTGGGAGGGGCCTGGTGGGCCGGGAGCGCGAGACGGGGCTCCTGGGACGCGTTCTCGACGAGGTCCGCGACGGCGTCGGCGGATCCGCGATCCTGCTCCGGGGGGAGGCGGGGATCGGCAAGACCGCCCTGCTGGACTGGACGGAGGCGCGTGCGCACGAGCACGGCTTCGCCGTCCTCCGCGCCGTCGGCGCCGAGGCCGAGGCCGAACTGCCCTTCGGGGCGCTCCACCAGGTCCTGTGGCCGCTGCTCGAACGGTCCCGGTCGCTGCCGCGCCGTCAGCGCGAGGCCCTGGAGAGCGCCCTCGGGCTCCGCGAGGGAATGCCACCCGGTGGGTTCATGGTCGGCGCCGCCGCCCTCGCGCTGCTCGCGGAGGCGGCGCGTGCCCGGCCACTGCTGCTGCTCGTGGACGATCTGCACTGGGTGGACTCATCGAGCACCGCGGTCTTCGCCTTCCTCCACCGTAGGGTCGGCGAACTCCCGCTGGCGATCGTCAGCACGACCCGGCCCGACGGCCCCGCCGTCGACGGCTGGCCCGCGCCCCCGGCGGACGTGGAGGCGCTGGGGCACGCGCAGGCCGCCGCGCTGCTGCGGCGGTCGCATCCGCGCCTCGCGGCCGTGACG
This sequence comes from Streptomyces sp. NPDC002057, assembly GCF_040296665.1. Lineage (NCBI taxonomy): Bacteria > Bacillati > Actinomycetota > Actinomycetes > Kitasatosporales > Streptomycetaceae > Streptomyces > Streptomyces sp. NPDC002057. The sequence continues at coordinate 28,114 of NZ_JBEOXR010000075.1, read as the reverse complement.
GCCGACCGGGTCCTTCAGGAGGCCGGGGGCAACCCGCTGGCCCTGGTGGAGCTGCCGCTGCAACTGCACCGGGACCACGTCCGGGGCATCGTCCCGCTGCCGGACCGGCTCCCGCTGGGTGAGCGGCTGGAGCGGATGTTCGCCGACCGGATCGCCTCGCTCTCCGACGAGGCCGCCCGTGTACTGCTGCTGACCGCGCTCGGCGGCGCGGCGACGCGGACCATCGGAACATGGCTGCGGGCGGTGGCGGGCGAGGACTCCGACGAGGTGCTCGAACACATCACGGACAGCGGCCTGGCCCGCCTCGACGGCGCGGGCGGAGTGGCGTTCCGCCACCCCCTGGTCCGCAGCGCCGTCGTCTCCATGGCCTCGGGGACGGAGCAGCGGGCGGCGCACCGGGTCCTCGCCGACGGCCTGCCCGCGGACGATCCACGCCGGCTGGTCCACGAGGCGTCCGCCGCGCTCCTCCCCGACGAGGGCCTGGCCGGCCGGCTGGAAGCGGCCGGGCAGCGGATCGCGCGGCGCGGCGGTGACGCGGAGGGGGCGCTGCTCCTGGACCGCGCCGCCGTGCTCAGCACCGACCCGGACGCCCGCGCCCGGCGGCTGACCTGGGCGGCCGTCACGGCGGCCCGGAGCGGGCAGCTGCGGTACACCGCGCGGCTCGTCGAGGAGCTGAAGCGCGGCCCGGTGCCACCGGACATCGCCCCGCTGTTCGCGTACGCGGTCGTGTACGTGGACCAGAGCCACCGGGTGGACTTCGCCTCCTCCGTCGCCCTGCTGCCCGAGGCGCTCGACGCGCTGGCGGCGCGGGACACCGAGGCGTTCGGCGGGCTGGCCGAGCAGGTGTACTTCAAGCTGTTGCTCGCCGCCACGTACACCGACGACCTCCGAGCCTGGCGCGCCCTGGAGCGGCATCGGGCGCACGTCTCCCCGCTGGCCCGGCTCTGTCATCGCGCCTGGTCCGACCCGGCCCGTACGGCTCACGGGGTGTCCGAGGAACTGTGGGCGCTGGTCGAGGGGATGAGCGCGGAGCAGGAGGCCGGCGGCGGCTGGCTGCTGCTGTGGACCGCGTCCGCCGTCGACGTCGCGCACGGGGAGCTGTGGCGGCGCTTCACCGGCCAGCACGCGTACGCGACACAGGGCTCGATCGCGAAGGCCAGGAGCTACCAGGACTACCTGCACGGCCGCTGGGACACGGCCGAGGAGTGTCTGCGGGAGGCGGAGGCGGCCGACGAGCTCGGCTACCACTGCAACGCGCTGATGTTCCGGCTCTACCACGCGCACTTCCTCGCCGGGCGGGGGGACGAAGCGGGCCTGGAGGAGGCCGAGCGACTCGTCCGGCCCGCGGCGCAGCGGGCCGGGATGCGGTTCGTCACCGGCCGGCTCACACACCTGCGGGGGCTCGTGGCCCTGGCCCACGGGCGGTACGAGGAGGCGTGGTCGTACGTCTCGACGCTCACCCCGCCGGGTGTCCTGCCACGTGGTCTGCCCTGGTTCCACCTGCTGTTCCTCGATGTCGTCGAGGCTGCCGTGCACACCGGCCGGCGGCGGGACGCCGAGGCGCACCTGGCGGCCGGACGCGCGGCGCGGATGACGGAGATCTCCCCGCACCACGCCTTCCTCTTCACCGCCGCCGTCGCCCTGGCCGCCCCGGACGAGGAGGCGGAGTCCGGGTTCCGGGACGCGTACGCCGTGCCCGGGGCCGAAGAGTGGGTCTTCGAACTGGCCCGGCTGCGGCTCGCGCACGGTTCCTGGTTGCGGCGCCGGCGCCGCGCGGAGGCCCGGGACGTGCTGGGCGAGGCTCGCCGTACCTTCCGGGAGCTGCGGGCCGTGCCGTGGGTGGAACGCTGTGAGCAGGAGCTGCGGGCGGCCGGCCATCCCGTGGGGCCGGCGGCGCGTGGGCCCGGGCTGTTGACCGGGCAGGAGTCGCGGATCGCCGAACTCGCGGCGACGGGTCTCTCGAACAAGGCGATCGGCGCCCGTCTGCGGCTGTCTCCGCGTACGGTCGCCGCCCATCTGTACAAGATCTTCCCGAAGTTGGGGATCACCTCCAGGGCGGCCCTCGCGCAGGCCCTGCGCGGCGATGAGGGGCGGCCGCAAGGCTGAATGCCGGGCGGGGGCGGTGGGTGCGTGCCCGTGGGTACGTGCCCGTGGGTACGCGCCCACCACCCCCGCCCGGGTGTCGATCCGCGTCAGGCGGCGAAGCGCCGCACGAAGGCGAGCGCGGTGTCGGCGACCTCGCGCCAGCCGTTGTCGATGGTCAGCGCGTGGCCGCGGCCCTTCATCTCCACGATCTCGGTGACCGCGCTCTCGTTGCGCTGCTGCTTCTTGAAGGAGGCGTGGGCGATCGCCCACGGCACGGTGTTGTCCTTCTCGCCCGAGATGACGAGGAGCGGGCCGCGTTCCGGGTGGAGGGTGTCGACCTTCACCTCGGTCCACGGGTTGATGTTCGCCGCGGCCGCCTGGAAGAGCGGTTCACCGGGGGCGGGCACGGCGAACTCCTCGTACAGGTGCTTGGCCTCCACCTCGCTGACCGCGTTCGCGAAGGAGTAGCGGAACTGGTCGTACGTGAGGGGTACGGCCCGGTGGTAGTTGGCCGGGTTGCCCAGGACCGCGCTCGCCGCGCGCAGCGAGGAGACCGGCAGCGGAAGGACGCCCCGGAACGGAGCGGGATCGATGGCCACCGACGCGGCCGCGAGGCCTCGACCGGCGACCATCTGCGTGATGAGGCCTCCGAAGGAGTGCCCGACGACGACCGGCTTCCGGTCCAGACGTCCGATCAGATCGGCGAAGTGGTCGGCGACCTGGCCCACGCTCTTGCCGGCGAAGACCTCGGGGTGGGCGTTGGCCTCGGCCACGGTCTCCGGGTCGTCGGGCCACCCCGGCGTCAGGGGTGCGAAGCCGGCGTCCTCGAAGACCCGTGCCCACCGCTCCCAGCTGCTGGGGAGCAGCCAGAGGCCGTGGACGAAGACCACGGGGGTGCGGTCTCCCCGGTTGATGCGCTCGATGCTGTCGAGATCGGCCGATGCGCTCATGACTCATGTCCTTACTGGTGAGGGGCGGGGCGGGTGAGGGGCCGGACGGGTCCCCCGGCCGGACTTCTCCGGGGGTTCTCAGGACCGGGCGGCGGGGACGGAGCGGGCGGCCGACCTGATGAGCTCGGCGACCGCGCCGGGGCGGCTCCGCAGGGGCAGGTGCGAGCTGGGTACCTCCACCGTGCGCGAGCCCGCGCGGTGCGCCTGGAAGCGCTGCAGCTCCGGCACGATCCCCCGGTCCCGCGTGGCGACGAGGTTCCAGGACGGGATCGTCCGCCAGGCCGCCGCCGTGGCCCGGTCCCCGAACGCGCTTGCGCTGAACGGCCGTTGTACGGCCTCCAGTTCCCGGGCCGTGGAGGCCGAGACGTCCTGGCAGAAGACCGGGTGGAACCGGTCCGCACGGATGTACAGATCGAGGCCGGGCGCCCCGTCGGGACCCGGCGCGGGCACCGCCGTGAGCGCGGGGTCCAGCAGGGAGCCGGGGAATCGCGCCGACAGCTCCCCCAGGACCTCGCCCACGTCGGGCACGAACGCGGCGACGTAGACGAGGGCCCTGACGTCCGCGGCACCGGCGGCCGCTTCCGTGACCACCGCGCCTCCGTAGGAGTGCCCGGCCAGGACGACCGGCCCCGGAAGCGTCGCGAGGACGGACCGTACGTGGGCCGCGTCGGTGGACAGTCCGCGCAACGGGTTGGCGACCGAGCGCACGGTGTACCCCCACCGCCGCAGGTGCGCGGTCACCGGCCCCCAGCTCGAACCGTCCGCGAAGGCTCCGTGGACGAGAACGATCGTCGGCTTCTCCGTGTGGTGCCGGCCGGTCGCGCCGTCCGCCGCGTGGGCGGGCGCGGCGGGCAGCCCCGTGGTGGCGGCACCCGCCGCCATCGCGGCTCCCGCGGCCACGATGCCGCGGCGGCTCACCGGATGGGATTCGGTCATGTCGTCGTGCTCCTCGGGCAGGTGGGATTCGCCCTCACGCTAGGAAGGCGTCGCCCCGCGTGGGATGAAGGGCCGTGCAAGGGGGTGTCCCGACGACGCACGTCTACCGCGCGGGAGCCGGGTCGTGGTCGCCGCACCGGAGGCGGTGCCAGTCGCTGGGCGAGATCCCGTAGACGGCGCGGAAGCAGCGGCTGAAGTGGGCGGAGCTGGTGAATCCCCAGCGCCTGGCGACCGCCGACACCGACACCGAGGGCACCCCCGTCCTGCCCAGTTCGCGGCGGCACTCCTCCAGTCGACGCCGCTGGATCCACCGGCTGAGCGTGGTGCCCTCGTGGACGAAGACCTTGTGCACGTGGCGGACCGACACATGGTGGTGGGCGGCGATCGTCTCCGGGCGGAGGGAGCGATCGCCCAGGTTCTGGTTGACGAAGACACGGATGCGGTGCGCCATGTCGAGGTGGGCGGCGTGGTGGCCGGTCTCCCCGGTGCCCGTAGGGGGCGGGGCGGTCAGCTCCGCGGACAGGGTGCCGAGCAGGTCGGCGACGGTGCCGGCGAGCCCGTGGGCGACAGGACCCGGGGAGGTGGTGACGAGGTCCGCGACGGTCGTCAGGAGCGGCGCGAGGAGGGGGACGACCCCCTCGCCGGTCCGCGGGTGGACGCCCCACAGCACGTCCGCCCGTGCGGCGGGCAGCCCCAGGAAGCCCCGGGGGAACCTGAGGAGATGGAGACGGAAGTCGTCAAGCTCCGTCACCGCGAACGGGGCGGCCATGTCGAGGACGAGGACGTCGCCCGGCGCGCAGGGAAGCGTACGGCCGTGGGTGGTGATCCGAGCCGTGCCCGCGGTGTGGATGCCGACCCCGACGACGTCGTCGGCGTCGCCGGCCTCGTACGGAAGGGTGGTACGGGAAGCAGGACGGGGGGTCGGGAGCACGGACGACGGGCCCACGAGGCGCTGCGGGGCGCCCTCGGTGGTGGTGACCCGGAGGACTCCCCAGCGGTGGGACGTGCTTCTGCCGCTGAAGGACAGTCCGGTGGGGAGGTGGAGCTCCTCGCGCGGGTGGGACCGGTGGTCGGCGACGGGCACGGTGGTGGACGCCGGGCGCATGAAACCCCCTGGTGCGACGTGTCGTTCGGCGGAGCGCCGGCTGACGGTCGGCAGCCGGGTGAGCCCGGGACGGGTGTCCCGGACCGCACCTTCGAGTCTGCTCACACACGTACGCGGAGGGTTAGGTCATCTGACTGTGCCCCGGGAGGCGCCGCTGCCGTGCTCCCCGAGCGGAGACGAGAAGCAGCCGTGGTGCCCCCGGACCCAGGGGACACCACGGCTGCCTCACCGGTAGGAGGGCCTACTTGGGCATGAGGACGGTGTCGACGATGTAGACGGTGGCGTTGGCGGTGGGAACGTTGCCGCAGACGACCTTGGAGGTCTCGTTGACGGTGTACGCCTCACCCGAGCCCTTCGTGGTGACCGTGCCCTTCTGGAGGGTCTCGAAGGAGCCGTTCTCCAGCTGCTTCGGGGTGAGCTTCTGGCCGACGACGTGGTACGTGAGGATCTTGGTGAGCGTGGCCTTGTCGGCCAGGACCTTGTCCAGGTCGGCCTTCGGGATCTTCGCGAAGGCCTCGTTGGTCGGGGCGAACACGGTGATGTCCTTGGCGTTGTTGAGGGTGTCCACCAGGCCGGCCTGCTTGACCGCCGCCACCAGGGTGGACAGCTCCGGGTTGTTCGAGGCGGCCGTGGCGACGGGGTCCTGCGCCATGCCGGCGAAGGAACCGGCACCGTCCTTCGGCACGGAGGCACAGGCCGGACCGAAGGGGCCGTCCGCGGCCTGGTCGGCACCGGTGGAGGGCGAGCCCTCCTTCGTCGCGGACTCCGAGGCCTGGGAACCCGCCTCGGCCTTGGTGTCCGAGCCGGAGTCCGAACAGGCGGCCAGCGAGAGGGGCAGCACCGCGGCGGCGGCCACGGCGACGGCGACGCGACGGAGGCGAAGAGCGTTCATGGTGGAGATCTCCTTGGAAAAAAGGGGGGTTGAGAGTGTTCGGTCAGTGGGTCAGTGGGTCATTGGGTCAGTCCGCGGTGACCACGACGGAGTGCCATCCACTGGCGCCGTCGGGCACGGTCCGCGTGCGTCGTTCGGTCTGGGTCTCGCCGGTGCGGTCGGTGGCACGGACGGTGAGCGTGTGCGTCCCGGGGACGGCCCGCCAGGGAAAGGACCACTGGCGCCAGGTGTCGCGGGTGGCCTCGGGGGCGAGGTCGGCGGGCTGCCACGGGCCGTCGTCGACGCGGATCTCGACGCGGTCGATGCCGCGGTGCTGCGCCCAGGCGACCCCGGCGACCATCACGGTTCCGGTCTTGGGGCGCCCGAACGGCTTGGGGGTGTCGATGCGGGCCTGGGTCTTGATGGGCGCCTTGCGGGCCCACTTCCGCTTCACCCAGTAGGGGTCGTAGGCGTCGAAGGTGGTGAGCTCGATGTCCTCGATCCACTTGCAGGCCGACACGTACCCGTAGAGGCCGGGGACGAGCATGCGGACCGGAAAGCCGTGCTCGAAGGGAAGCGGCTCGCCGTTCATGCCGACGGCGAGCAGCGCGTCGCGGCCGTCCATGACGTCCTCCACCGGAGACCCCAGCGTCATGCCGTCCACCGAACGTGCCACCAGCTGATCCGCCGTGCCGCCTCGGGACGGGGGACGCACACCGGCCTCGGCGAGCAGCTCGGACAGGCGCGCGCCGAGCCAGCGGGCGTTCCCGACGTACGGCCCGCCGACCTCGTTGGACACACAGGTCAAGGTGATGTCCCGCTCGATCAGCTCACGCCGCAGCAGGTCGTCGAAGGAGAGCCGCAGTTCCCGCCGTACTCCCTTGCCGTGGATCCGCAGTGACCACTCCCCCGTGGTCACCTTGGGAACCACGAGGGCGGTGTCGACGCGGTAGAAGTCCCTGTTCGGCGTGGTGAACGGGCTGACGCCCGGAACCCGCAGCGCCGCTCCGGCGGGAACCGGGGGCGCCGTCGAGACGGGCCGGGGCAGCACCACGGCCGCCCTCGAAGCGACGGCGTCCCGCGCACTCGACGAGTTCAGCGCCCGTCCGACCCCACCCGCCACGGTTCCGCCGACAGCGGCCGCTCCGGTCGCCACCAGAAATCGCCGACGGTCCCACGCCCGTCCCGCGTCGGCGTCCCGGCTCTCCGGCCGCGCCGTGAGCAGGCCGGCCAGGACGTACAGGAGCACGCCGCCGATCAGGCCACCGACGAGGGACGGCACCGCGTCGGAGAAGGACTCCGAGTCCGGCCGCTCCAGAGCCGCGGCCGCACCGACCACACCGAACAGCGCCACTCCCGCCGCGGCGATCCGTCGCCACCGGAGGGAGAGCACGCCCAGTCCCATGGCCAGCAGGGCGATCACCACCAGGATCCCGGCCTGCAGGACGAGCTTGTCGTTCGTCCCGAAGTTCCGGATCGCCCAGTCCTTCACCGCGGCGGGCGTACGGTCGATCGCTCCGCCGCCGACCGCCGTCAGCGGACCGGACTCCGGCCTCACCCACGCGGACACCAGCTCCGCCGCGGCCAGGGCGGCGTAGCCGGAGACCAGGCCCGCGAGGGCCGCCCACAGCGCGCGTACGAGAACGGTCTTGTTGTTGCTCACGGGGGGACTTCGGTGCCGCGCCCGTGGCGGATGGGTGGCTCACCCCACCCAGTGAGAATCCGCCGCGAGGTTGACGGCCTCCGCCCTGGGACGGACGACCGCTGTCCATGGCGCGCCCGCATCCGCGCCCGTCCCGCCGGGCCTCCGTGTCAGTGCCGCCTGAGATGCTCCCCCGTATGAAGCGCGAGATGGTGCCGGACCTCGTCCAGATCACCGGGGCGCACGAGGTCACCCCCGGGCTGCGGCGTCAGCTCGTCGACTGCTGGATCGCCGTCACGAACACGGGTGGCGCCGCGGGGTTCCCCTTCCCGCCCGTCCGCGACGGCGAGGTCGCACCCGTCGCGGACGAGCTCCTCGCCGGTCTCCACCCGGCGCGCGGGCGACTCGTCGTCGCCACGTGCGGTGAGGCTCTCGCCGGATGGGTCGTCCTGAAGATCGATCCCTTCCGACTCGTGGCGCACTGGGGCACCGTCCATCACCTCCAGACCCATCCCGGCTTCCGAAGCCGGGGCGTCGGATCCGCGCTCATGCGGGAGCTGCGGAGGATCGCGCGTGACGAGCTCGGGCTCGAACAGCTCCGGCTCGCGGCCCGGGGCGGGGAGGGGCTGGAGGAGTTCTACGGCCGCCTCGGATGGCGTGAGGTCGGCCGGTGGCCAGGAGCCCTGCGCTTCACGCCCGACGACACGCGGGACGAAGTCCTGATGCTTCTCGATCCGCTCTGACCGACAGCCCGTGACCTCAGTCGTCCGCCTCGATGTCAGCCTGTCGCCTCAGTCGGCCCCTCGATGTCAGCCCGACCCGTCGTAGACCACGGACCACGGGCGGCGTGGCTCAGGGGTGGCGCGGGCACGGTCGTGGCCGCGCGGGGTCGCCGTACGGTCGCGGGCGAGGACGTCGGCGGCGAGGTCCGCGAAGTGGGAGGCCGCCGGGTGGGCGGAGCGTCCCGAGGGCCAGGCGCCGGTGGTCCGCTGGGTGAGGGGCCGGTTCGCCAGTGGACGCCAGACGACGCGGGGCTCCTTGCGGGCCACCGGCCCCTGGTCGAAAGCGACGCCGTGCCCCGCGTGGACGAGCGCGAGCAGGAACTCGGGGTTGGAGGCGTGCCGCAGACGTCCCGGCACGAAGCCCGCCGCGCGGCAGGTGTCGAGGATCCGGTCGTACCAGCCGGTCGCCTGCGCGCGCGGGAAGAGCACCAGGTCGTGCCCGGCCAGTTCGGCGAGGCCGACCTCGGGCAGCCGGGCCAGCGGCGAGGTGCGGGGAAGCACGACTCCGAGGTCCACGCGTACCTCGGGGCCGAGGCGGAGCTCGGTCACGTCCACGGGCTGGTGGACGAGGCCGACGTCGAGCCCACCGGAGGCGAGCAGCCGCAGCTGCTCCTCGGTGGTGATCTCCTGGAGGTCGACGGACAGGCCCGGGGAGTGCTCCGCGCAGGCGGCGAGCAGCGTCGACAGGGTGGCGACGGTGGTGTCGGGGGGCACGCCCGCGCGGAGGGTGCCCAGACCACCGTCCCCGGCGCGGCCGGCCAGCATCCGCAACCGCTCCTCCCGGGCCAGGAGATCGCGGGCTTCGTCCAGGATCACCATGCCGGCGGCGGTCAGTCGGACCTGGCGGTGCGATCGGTCGAACAGTTCGGCGCCGAGATCCCTCTCCAGTCTGCGGACCGCCTGGCTGAGGGGCGGCTGGGCCATGCCGAGCTGGTCGGCGGCCCGGCTGAAGTGCAGCTCGTCGGCGACGGCGACGAAGATACGCAGGTGGCGCAAGAGATCCACAGTGAGGGACCTTACGTGAGGGGCGAACCGATGGTCGAGGAACGGATACGCGAGGTCTTCGCGGGAGCGGGCGCCGAGGGTCTGCTGCACGCGGTCCCCGTCCTCGGGGGGCCGGGAGCCGACGAGGTGGATGTGGGCGCGGACGAGTCCGTCGTGATCGCCTCGCTCTTCAAGGTGCTGCTGGTGCTGGAGTTCGCCCGGCAGGTGGCCGCCGGCCAGCTCGACCCCGGTGAGAGGGTTCGGGTGACGGCGGCGGACCGGCTCGGAGGCTGGGGCACGGCCGGTTGCGCGGACGACGTCGAGCTGTCGCTGCGCGATCTGGCGTTCTTCGCGATCTCGGTGAGCGACAACTCGGCGGCGGATCTCCTCCTCGCCCGGGTCGGTCTGGACACGGTGCGGCTCCTCGCCGCCGAGCTGGGGCTCGAAAGGACCCGGATCGTGGGCGGTCCCCGTGACGTCCTGGAGGCGATGCTCGCGGAGGTCGGCGCACGCGACGAGGCGGAGTTCGCCCGCGTGTACCCGGCTCTGCCCGACGAGCACAAGAGACGGCTGAGCGTGCTGGATCCGCTGCGGACCAACGCCGCCACGCCCCGTGAGATCACCCGGCTGCTGCGTCTCGTCTGGTGTGACGAGGCGGGCCCGGCGGACGCCTGCGCGCGGGTGAGGGAGCTCATGGCCCGCCAGGTCTTCCGGCACCGGCTGGTGTCGGGGTTCCCGGACGAGGTGACGGTCGCGGCGAAAACGGGGACTCTTCCGGGGCTGCACATGGAGGCCGGGGTCGTGACGTATCCCGACGGCGGCCGCTACGCGGTCTCCGTCTTCGTCCGCACGCGCGAGCTGACCGCCTCGCGGCCGGCGGTGGACGCCGCGATAGGCGCGGCGGCCAGGATCGCCGTCGATTCCCTTCGTGGAAGGGGTCTCTGACCAGGTCTCATACGTCTGCGCATATGACGGGACGCGCGTTCCGATCTTGGACGGCGGGGGTGGCGTCCTGATCTCCTGACGCCATGAGCGACGACACAGACGTACAGCGCCCGAAGCGGCGCCTCCAGGAATTCGGCCGGCGCGCGGTGCTGCGCGGTGCCGCCGTCGGCGCGGTCGGCGCGGCCACCCCGCTGCTCTCCGCCACCGCCTCGAACGCCGCTTCCACGGCAACGGCAGGTGGCGGACCGGCAGCCGGTTCGGCGTCCTTCCGCTGGCTGGGCACCTCCGGCTGGCGCATCGACGTCGGCGGCCGGACCGTACTCTTCGACCCGTACATCACCCGGTTCAAGACCGGCCTGTTCGACGGGGCCTTCAAGCCGGACACGAAGCTGTCGTCCGACCCCGAGCTGATACGGAAGCACATCGGCCACCCCGAGATCGTCCTGGTCAGCCATGCCCACTGGGACCACATCGCCGACGTCCCCCACATCGCGAAGTCCACCGGCGCCCGTGTCATCGGCACCGAGACGACGTTCCACCTCCTGGTCGCCTCCGGTGTCGACCCGGAGCAGATCTCGGTGGTGAAGGGCGACGAGGTGCTGGACTTCGGCGGAATCACCGTCGAAGTCGTCGCGAGCCTGCACAGCCGCAACAAGCGGCACACCTACTTCGCCCCGGGCACGCTCAACGCGCCGCCCGCAGCCGCCCCGATGACCATCTCCGACCTGCCCGAGGGCGACACGCTCGCCTTCCAGGTCACGGTCGGCACCGACGGCCCCTCGGCCTTCCTGATGGGCGCAAGCGACTTCTCCGAGCGGGCCGTGGCGGGACTGAGCCCCGATCTCGCGATGATCGCGGTACCGTCCAGCACCTCGACCTCCCGCTACGTGCCCCGACTGCTGCGGACGCTGGGCCGGCCCGGCGTCGTCGTGCCGGTCCACTGGGACAACTTCGAGGAACCGCTCGCCGATCCGCCGCGCCGCGACCCGGCGATGGACCTGGACGCCTTCGTCGCCCAGGTCCACCAGGAGTCTCCGACGAGCCGGATCGTCCTCCCGGACTACCTCACCACGTACGGCGCGGACATGCGCCCGAGGCAACGCTGACCCACGCGCGCCGACACCCGCCTCGGCAACGGCCGTTGCGCCGCACCTCCACCGCCGGCGGCTCGACGGCCGGCTGGGTCGGCCCGGGGTCGGCTCGGTCGGCCCCGACGGGCAAGGCCCGGGCGGCTCCTACTGGAAGCTGAGCCGGTGCGGGTGCGCCGGATCGACGGGACAGGTGTGGACGCGCATCACGCCACGGCCCAGGTAGACGCCGACCGGGTCGATCACCGTCGGGTCGTCGGCCGCGTCCCGGTCCTCGACCGGCAGCCAACTCCTCGACGCGCCGTCGCATTCGCCCTGGTCGACGGTGAGGAGGGGAGGCATCGGTGTGCCGCAGACCGCGCAGTCGACCGGTGCGGGATCGGTGAGGTGCCAGGAGGCGAAGCCGCCCACCTTCCATCCCGGGGCGAGGGACAGATCCCCCATGTAGTCGACCTCGTACCTCTCCTCCGCTCGCGCCCGGGCCATCGCGGCCTCGTACTCCTCGTAGGTCTCGTAGCTCCGAGGCGCGGAGGAGGCGCGACCGCCCTCGCCGCACCCGCACTCGTCCTCGCCGCATCCGCCCTCGTCGCACCCGTCCTCGCCGCACCCGTCCTCGTCCAGCAGGCGCTCCTCCCAGTCGGAGATGTCCTCCTGGAGTCCTTCGCTCAGCAGCCCCATGTACTCGTGCTCGAGGACCCGTTCGGGGTGCAGCACGCACGGGGTGGGTACACATTCCTCACGGCCCGCCACCGGAGGCTCGGGCTGGTCCGCCAGGACCTCCTGGACCTCGTGCGAGCGCCGCCACTTCAGCACGACGTCGATGGCGCGGTCAGGTCCGTGGACCTCGAAGGGACACCAGAGCACCTGGAGCAGGTCGTGGCCCTCCGGTCCGACGAGGTCGGGGACGTCCCTCGTGTACAGCTGGGCGACGGCCAACAGCGGGAGAGGATCCTCGTCCCGGAGGCCCGGGGCGTGCCGCCCCGGGTTGATGGCGTCGAGGATCCCCCGCTCCTCTTCGGAGAGGTCGCGCCCTCGCGCCTCGGCGAGCACGCGCCGCTTGAGGCGCACGCCGGCCGTCTGGTGGCCGGTGCCCTTGGTGTGCACCACGGCGCAGACCGGCCACGGCTCGTCGGCCGGCCACAGCAGCGGTCCCGCCACCGAGCTCTCCTCCGCCTGGGCGACGCCCTGACGGGGGTGCAGGCGCGTCGCCGTACGGCGATGGCCGGCGAGGGCGGGGAACTCGGCTTCGACATCGACGGGTCGCGGGGGCGTGGTGCGGGTCATGCGGTCCTCCCTGACGTTCGGCGTCGATGCTAGGCGCCGGTTCCCCCCTGGCTCTCCGTGGGGCCCGGAGAGCCAGGGGCGACGGAGCGCGTCACGGATCTGCCGGACGGTCAGGCAGGCGGTGACCGGCGGCCGAACCCGCCTCCCACCGGGGGCGTGTGACAGGCTTCCCGCACCAGTTCAAGCAGCAGCCGTGACCGACCCCAGAACGGAACAGTGCGCCCATGACCGACGAGAACAGCCACGCCACCGAGGTACGGGACCGGTGGGCCCGGCCGGAGAACGCCCCCGCACTCGACGGCATCCGCGCCGCGCTCGTCGGCGGCGGCGACTGGCGCGCCCTCGTGCGCGAGTGGACCCTGCCCTGGGAGACCGAGCACGACCTGGCCGGCATCCCGCTCGCGGGCGTGGCTCTCGGCGGCGTGGACCTGACGGGCGTCATCCTCAGCTACGCCGACCTGAACGGCTGCGACCTGAGCGGCTGCGACCTCACCGACGCGTTCCTGACGGGCACCGACCTGCGCGACGCCACCCTGGTGAACGCGACCCTCACCCGTGTCAACGCCGGGCTCTGCGACCTCAGCGGCGCCGACCTGAGCGGCGCGAACGCGGACGACGCCGTGTTCTCCCGCGCCCGCCTCGTCGGCACCCGCCTGGCCGGCGCCTCCCTGCGCCGGGTGAAGTTCGTCGCGGCCGAACTCGGTGACGCGGACTGCACGGGCGCGGACCTCTCGGGCGCGGTCGTGGTCGCGGCGAGGACGGCGGGCATCATCCTGGACGGCGCCCACCTGGAGGGGACCCGCCTCGGCGCACTGCGCCGGTGAGTCCTGGTGCTTCGGTCGTGCACCGGCCGAGGGGCGGGACCGAGGCACGCCGTACTCTTCCCCGAGTCCAACTGCCCCGGGAGACCCTCTTGTCCGTTCACGCTCGGCTCCGTGCCGCCGTCCCCGCTCCCATGCCCTCGACGCAGGCCGGTCCGCCGGAGGTCGCGGGGCTGCCAGGGCGCAGGATGCTCGTCCAGCGGAGCGACGACGAGGTCGTGGCCCAGCCCCTGGACGACGCCTTCGTCGTACGCGCCGGGGCGGGCGTTCGTTTCCCCGCGCCGTGGCCCCGCAGTCTCGGAACGTGGGAAGTGGCGCCGGACGCGAGCCTGGCCGTCTTCGCCGGGGTCCACGCCGTGCGCGCGGTGGATCCGTCGGGTGCGACGCGCTGGGAGGTCCGCCACGGCTGCTGGTACGGCGCGTGCCGTGAGATGCACGAGTCGTACGACGAGTACGCGGACCGGCAGGACCACCGGTACCCCGAGAGCGGCTCGGTCGGTTTCTCGGCGGACGGCGGGCTCGTCTGGGCCCACGTACGCGGCCCGTTGTCCGAGGGCGAGCTGAGCCCCGACACGGCCGACGAGTGGCTGGTCATCGACGCCGGGGACGGTCGTGTGCTCGGGCGGGCCGACGCCGAAGCCGCAGCGGCCGGCAGCCTTCACCTCCCCCACCCGACCGACCCTCATCAGATGGGGCTGAGCATCGGCGAGGGACAGGACGGCGCACCGCTGCGCTGGGGCCGCTGGGACGGGAAGGAGCTGGCCGTGTACTGCCTGGACGGCGATCTGTGCCTGCTGGGGCTCAGCCCCTCGGGCGACCGGCTCATGACCGTCTCCCACGACCAGGACTCCCTCGCCGTACGGGACTCCCGCGGCGCCGTGGTCGAGGCGCTGGACTGGAACGCCGAAGCGGCGATCCCCCGGCACTCCGAAGCTCCCACCGACACCGACGCGAGCGAGGACGGACTCGACGTCTGCTGGGACTGGGCCGGCGGCTTCCTCGACGAGACGACGCTCGTCGCCTCGACCGTCGAGTCCGACGAGGAGTGGGGGCAGGGCCGACACTGGCTGGTCGACACCACGGGAAGGCACGGCTTCGTGCCGGTCGACTACCCGTCGCCGGTCTCCGGCGAGCCGACCGCGCTCGGAGGCGGTGTCTGGTCGACGCTGTCCGAGACGCGTGACGTCCTGCACGTCTGGGGTCTCCCCGGACTGGAGGGCTGATCCCAGCAGGTCCTTCGGGGCACGGCGGCAGCCGGAACGCGTCCGGGTCCTCCCTCCGGATCTCGCCAGTGACCGACCCCGGCCGGTTTGCGGGACGACGGCGACGGTCGCATAGTCCGAGGTATGGACCCGCGTGAGGCGGCGCTCCGACGGGCGTACGACCATGCTGTCCGGTGGCTGGCGAGCCTGCCCGGCCGCCGCGTTCCCGCCCGCGCCTCGGTCGACGAGATCGTGAGCGCGCTCGGTGCCGAACTGCCTGCCGGCCCCAGCCCTCCCGCCGACGTCGTCGACCTCCTTGCCACGGCCTGTGACCCGGGGCTCACCGCCTTCCCCAGCGGCCGCTTCTACGGGTTCGTGGTGGGCGGCACCGAGCCGGCCGCGCTGGCTGCCGACTGGCTGGTCAGCGCCTGGGACCAGAATGGTGTGATGCGGACCGTCTCGCCCGCGTACGCGGCGGCGGAGGAGATCGCCGGCGCATGGTCGCTCGATCTGCTCGGCCTGCCGAGGGACAGCTCCGTGGGCTTCACCACGGGCGCGACGATGGCGAACTTCACGTGCCTCGCCGCCGGGCGGGACGCGGTACTGCGGCGCGCCGGCTGGAACGTCGCCCGCGACGGCCTCACGGGCGGCCCGCGCGTGCGTGTCATCGCCGGCGCGTCCCGGCACATGGCCATCGACCTGGCCCTGCGCTACCTCGGGCTCGGTCGGCCCGACCTGGTGGCGGCGGACGGTCAAGGACGCATCGAGCCCGAGGCCCTGCGCGAGGCGCTGGCGGCCGGCGGACGGATCCCCACGATCGTCGTCCTCCAGGCCGGCGACATCCATTCCGGCGCCTTCGATCCCTTCGCCACGAGCATCCGCGCGGCGCGCGGGGCCGACGCCTGGGTCCATGTCGACGGCGCGTTCGGACTGTGGGCAGCCGCCTCGCCACGCCGTGCCCACCTGACGGCGGGCTGCGCGGACGCGGACTCCTGGGCGACGGACGCCCACAAGACGCTGAACGTGCCCTACGACTGCGGACTCGCGATCGTGCGCGACGGGTCCGCGCTCCGGGCGGCGATGGGCGAGCGGGGCGACTACCTCATCCAGCACGAGCACGGCGACCCCATCGACAAGGTCCCCGAACTCTCGCGGCGTGGCCGGGCGTTCACCGTGTGGGCCGCCCTCAGGTCCCTCGGCCGGTCAGGCGTCTCCGACCTCGTCGAGCGGCTGTGCCGCCACGCCTCCGTGTTCGCCGCCGGCATCGCCGAGATCGACGGCGCCACCGTGCTCAACGAGGTCGCGTTCACACAGGTCTGCGCCGACTTCGGCAGCGACGGACGCACCGAGCGGGTACTCGCCCGGCTGCTCGACGACGGCACGGCGTGGATCAGCGGCTCCACCTGGCACGGCAGACGCGTCATGCGGATCTCGGTGAGCAACTGGTCGACCACCGAAGACGACGTGACCCGCACACTCGACGCGATCCGGCGCGCGGCGACCGGGACCTGACGCCCGTCGGACCGCCCGTGCGGCGCACGCGAAAGGAGCGCCCCGCCCGGTAGCCCGGGCGGGGCGCTCCTCCGTCACGCCGCCGACGTCAGCCGATGGCCTGCTTGTTCTTCCAGCCGACCCCGTCGCTGTTGCCGAGGATCTGGACCCCGGCGTGGCGCATCTCGCCCCGCGTGCCGGCGTAGAAGCGCACCGTGCCGTCGACTCGGATCGTCCAGATGTCGGGGATGTTGTCCCCGTTCACATCGGGAGTGCCGAGGAGCAGCCGGATGCTGCTGGAGTTCCAGCCGGACGCGCCGTAGACCAGGTCGACGCCACCCGCCGAAGCGGCCGCGGAGGCCAGCGAGGCGAGGTCCACACCGCCGCCGGCGGCGGGCTTGCCCGAACGGAGGTGCAGCTGGGAGGTCGCGTCGCTGCGGTAGAGCAGGTCGGTCACCCCGTCGCCGGTGATGTCCATGACGGACACGATGTCCTTGTCGGTCCACACCGACGTGGAAACCTTGACCGCCTTGTCGACCATCGCGCCGTTGTATCCGAGGAGCGCCCACAGGTCCGCGCCCACCGTCACGAAGAAGTCGGGCTTGCCGTCCCCCGTGGCGTCCCCGGCGGAGACGACCTGGGTGTACGTCGTGGGATCGGGCGCACCCTCCGGAAGGAGGATCTGCTGGCGCTTGTCGATGTTGACCGCCCCGTAGCCGTCGCCCGGGTACACCCACAGCTTCCCCTCGACCCGTGCGACGAGGTCCTGGAGACCGTCCCCGGCGTAGAAGTCGCCCTGGTGGGTGAGGAGGGCGCCGGTCCAGTAGCCCGAGGGCGCGCCCACGTACATCGGCAGGTCGTCGGTGCCGTTCGGGTCCCTGGCCGGGTTGCCCCGGTAGGCGCCGGACATGGAGGCCGCGATGTCGCCGGTGCCCTTGGTCAGGTCGGTGAGCTGGGCCTCCGCCGGGTACATGCGGAGCTTGCCGTTGCCGTCGACGATGAACATGTCGGGGAGGTCGTCACCGGTGAAGTCACCCGGCTCGTCGGCCTTGTCACGCGGGGTGACGTAGAAGAGGTACTTCGCGGGGTCGGACCGGTGCCCCGCGCCGTCCAGGGCCCAGACGTAGAGCACGTTGGGTCCGGCCAGCGGAGGCTTGACGGCGCTGAGCACGGTCTCGGTCGAGACCGGCGCGCCGGCGGTGCGGGCCACCGAGCCCTGCACCGCGCCCTGGTTGAAGCCGTACTCGTACTTCACGACGTCCGTCTGGGCCGCCTTGAACGTGAACGACCCTGCCGTGCCGAACTTCACCGTGCTCCAGACCGAGTCGGCCGGGTCGTTCCAGAATCCGTTGTCGTTGGCGTCACCGTCGGGGAACTGCGACGACTTCACCGTCGGGGCCGTCGGCCGCGAGTTGTCGAAGACGAACCGACAGGGGACCTTGGCGGGTGAGTAGGACGAGCTGGAGCCGAACTTGTCGACGGACTTGGCCCGCCAGGAGTACGTCTCACCGTTGACCAGCTTCAGGCCGGTGCTGCCGGTCTGGAAGGGACCGGCGTAGACGCGGGCCGAAGCGGTGCTGCCGCCCACGGACTTCCTGCCGCCGGAGCCCAGCAGGTTGGGGCCGGTGGCACCGAGTTTGCTGCGCCACAGTTCGAAGTTGACCGAGGACAGGTTGCCGTCCTTGTCCTTGGCGTTGCCCCAGAGCGTCAACTGGGAGGCGCCGAGGCTGATGTACGGGTACGAAGTGTCGCAGCTCAGGTCGGGGTCGAGGTCCAGGCCGGTCGGCGCGTCCGGGGGCCGGTTGTAGTGCAGGTCCACATACGGGTCGTGGCCGCCGTTGGCCTGGAACTTCTTCCAGGAGAACTGGGAGTCCTCGTCGGTCGCGCGGAAGCCGAGCGTCATCGTCGGCCAGCCGCCGTTCACGGCCTTCTGCGCCGTGGACTTCACGTCGAAGGCCACGTAGTCGTCCCGGCAGCCGGTCTTGTAGCCGTGGGCGAAGCTGTCCCGGCCGATCCGGTTGCCGTCGTTCATGGACGGCGCGTTCTTCCAGGTGGTCCGGGAACTGATGGTGCCGGTGAGGTGCACCGACATGCTGCGCTTGTTGCACGACCAGGAGTACGTGTTGAGGGCGCGCAGCACGGCCTTCTCGACCTTCGCGCCCTTGAGGTCCGGGTCCCAGTCGATGGTGAAGAACGAACGGGAGGTCCCCCAGGTGTCGGACTCGAAGCCGACGCGGGCCTCGTGCGTGCCGCCCTTGTTGAAGTTCTTGCCGTTGTAGAAGTTGGCGTTCGGGTGCCGGCTGTACGCGGTCGTCCAGTCATTGGTGTGCTTGCTGACCGAGGGGTCGACGAAGACCGGGTAGACCGTGCTCGCGTCGGCCAGGAACTCCTGGTCCGGGATGAGGACCCAGTTGCCGCCGTCCAGGTGCGTCTCGACCAGCGTGCCGTGCGAATCCGGCTGGGGCCCGTTGAGCGAGGGCAGCGAGAGCGTCGCCGCGGCGCCGGTCTGCGAGGGCTCGGGCGTCGGCTCGGCCGGTACGGGCGGCACCGTCGCCGCGGTCTCGGTCGCGGACGGGTCGGGCGCTTCGTCGGAGGCGCCGGGCAGGGCCTCGTTGAAGGGGTCGCCCGCGTCGTCGTCGGTCATCGCGTCCGACGGCTCGGGGGTGGGCGTCCCCGGTTCCTCCCCCGGGTCCGGCGTGGCAATTCCGGAGGGGGAGTCGGAGGGCAGCACCTCGGCAGGAGCCGTGGCATCGCTGCCCGTCCCTCCGTCGGTGGACGCGGGCTTGCCCGCGCTGTCCCACATCAGCGGGGTGGGGGACTCGGCGATGTCCTCGCCGCCCTCGTCCTGCGCGGCGACGATGCCGGTCACCGGATCCAGCTCGAAGCTCAGCGTCGTGGAGGACAGCCCGTACGCCAGCCGGGCGACCCGCGGATCGGCGGCGGCGGTCCGGGTCTTGACCACGAGCAGTTGGGCGAAGCCGTTGTCGTCGGCCGTCAGGACCAGGTCCGCGCCCGGCAGGATCTCCGGGTACAGAGCCCGCGGCCCGTCGATGATCGGCGCGGGTATCGCCTCGGGCCAGGTGAGGACGATGGAGTGGCCGTTGATGTCGATGGTGGCGAGCGTGTTCCCGGTACCCGGCGTGATGCCCTTGCCGGGCAGGAGCGAGACCCGCTCCACGGAGCGCGAGGCCCGCTGCGCCCCCGCGCCCCCGCTGCCGTCGGAGAACACCATGGCGGTGTTCGTCGCCTTGGGGGACCAGCCGCCCTCGACCCGCTTCAGATCGGTGTCGATGGACGTCCAGACCCCGCCGGCCTTCGCCCGCACCGGGGCCGAATGGATGCGTCGCATCAGCGACCCGTCCGGCTTGGCCCAGGTGGTGGAGTACGCCGTCCGCATCCCGGTCGCTTCGACGGGCTTCCCGGCCTTCGCGGCACGTACGGCGGCCTGCGCCTCGGTCAGCGGAACCGGCTGACCGGCGCCGGGCGGCCTGGCCGCATCCGTACCGTCGCTGCGTCCGTCGAGTCCGACATAGGTCAGCCCCGAGGCCAGTACGGCGGCGGTCGCGACGGCCGCGAGCGCCCGACGTCCGCGCACGCCGCGCCATCTGCTCGTCATGAGCACGGTTTCCCTTCCCCCCACGCCTGGCACGCGCATGGCGCTGCGCCAGACCCCCTTGAGCGATGCGAGCAGATCATGGCTCACGGGTTGGTTCGCGTCACCCGCCGACGGGCGTGGGGGCGAACGGCGGGGCGACCCGGTCAGGACCGGCCGGCCGGGTTCCGTCGTCGCTGTTCGGCACGGCGTGCACCCGCGCCAGCAGGGCGAAACAGGCACACGGGGCGCCAAACCACCTGATTCAGCCGGGAGTTCGACGAGCGATTGGGGCCGAGGACAACCCCTTCGCCCGCTTCATCGAGATGTGACCGGAAAATGAGACCACACTGGTCAATCTGCCTTTACTGCGGATTACATCCCTCTCAAAACCTTGATGACACTATGGCCACGTGATCGTTCTCACTTGATCACCTTTACGCTGGTCCTACGTGAGTGGCCCTGCGCACAATCGCGCTGTTTTCTGCCTGGGACACCTGTGCCATCTGCACCGGACCCGTTCTCAGTAGTCCGGGGGGACTCACCGTGCCACCTCATCCGTCCGTACGCCGACGCCTGCGCGCAATCGGGGTGCCATTCGGCGCCCTCCTGCTCGCGCTCGTCCTCCCGGCGACGGCGCTCGCGCAACCACCCAATCCGGCCAAGGCCGAAGTCCCGCGTGACGAACTGGTCCTGGAGGGGCTGCCCGCCGGACGGTTCGTCCCGGCCAAGGACGGCAACTCCGGACTGCAGCGCATCGGCAGCGCGCCGCCCACGCCCCAGACCGAGGTGCCACCCGGTACGGCCACTCCGCCACCGGCAGCCACGGGCACGGTGTCCTTCACCACCCCCGTGCAGCCGGCGTCGTACGGCACGGGCGCCACAACGGCTGTGCCGCAGGCCGGTCTTGAGCCCGTGGGCTCTCTGCCGGTCAAGCTCGGCCAGGCCCCCGGCGCGGCGGCCCCCACCGGTACCTGGAACGTGACGGTCAAGGACCGCACCGACCCGCTCGCGGCCGGCGTCGACGGCGCACTGCTCACCGTCGACGCACCCGCGTCCGGCTCCGTGCCGGTCTCGGTCCAGCTGGACTACAAGGCGTACCAGAACTTCTACGGCGCCGACTGGGCCTCCCGGCTGCGCTTCGTCCAGTACCCCGAGTGCTTCCTGACCACCCCTGAGGTGGAGGCGTGCCGGACGTACGAGGAACTCGAGACGGTCAACGACACCGCCACCAAGGCGATCACGGCCACGGTCGACACGGCGGCGGACGGCACCGTGACCCCCGCGGTCGCCCCGACTCCGGCCCAGTCCGCGGCGAACGGGATCATGCGGGCCGCCTACGTCAGGCCCGCCGCGACCTCCGTCGCCACGGGGGGCGACCGGGCGGTCGTCGGCGCGGTGGACTCCGGAGCGGGCGAGGGCGGCTCCTTCAAGGCCACTCCGCTCATCTCCAACGGCCAGTGGGCAGCGGGCAGTTCCTCGGGCGCCTTCTCGTGGTCGTACCCGATCACCGTCCCGCCGACACCGGCCGGCCCCGCGCCGAAGATCGCACTGAGCTACAACTCCCAGGCGGTCGACGGCAGGACGGCCACCTCCGCCCCGCAGGCGTCCTGGGTCGGTGAGGGCTGGGACTACGACCCCGGCCACATCCAGCGCCGCTACCGAACCTGCAAGGAGGACACCAAGGCCGTCGGCGGCAAGACGCCCAACAACGCGGCGAAGGCGGACCAGACCTCCGACCTGTGCTGGGTGTCGTACAACGCGGTGATGTCGCTCGGTGGCCAGACCGTCGAGCTGGTCCAGGAGAGCTCCGGCTCCGACCTCTACCGTCCGAAGAACGACGACGGTACGCGCGTGCGGCTCCGCTCGGGCGGGACCAACCTCGACGACAACGGTGAGTACTGGGAGGTCACCACCACCGACGGCACCCGGTACTTCTACGGTCTGAACAAGATCGGCGGTGGCCACGCCGACACCGACTCGGTGTTCACGGTCCCCGTCTTCGGCAACCACCCCGGCGAGCCATGCCACGCGGCCACGTTCGCCGCATCCCGCTGCAACACCAGCACCACCAAGCAGCAGGCCTGGCACTGGGGCCTGGACAAGGTCATCGACGTCCACGGCAACGTGATGATCGTCAACTGGCACCGGTCGACGAACTACTACGCGGTCGACGAGAAGACCGAGACCCCCGAGAAGTACACCCGAGGCGGCCTGCCCGACTCCATCGAATACGGCCTGCGCGAGGACAACCTGGGCGGCACGCCCACCGCCAAGGTGGACTTCTACCTCTCCCAGCGCTGCCTCGCCGGGAGCACGGTCTGTGACGCCGGCAACTTCGACAAGACCGGCGACCCGGCCGCCTACCGTCCGTGGTGGGACAGCCCCGGCAACCTGAACTGCAAGGCGGACAACAAGCGCTGCCCGATGTTCCCGTCCTTCTGGAACCGGCTGCGCCTCGGCAAGATCGACACCTACGGCCACCGCCCCGGCACCACGGGCCTGCAGAAGGTGGACTCGTACGTCCTGAACCACTCCTTCCCCAGGGACTGGTACGACACCTCGCCCGGCCTGTGGCTCAACTCGGTCACCCGCTACGGCTACACCCCCGGAGCCACCACCGGCACCCTGCTCACCAAGTCGGGCGTCAGCTTCAAGGAGTACGTGGTCGACGCGAACGACCCGCTCCGGCACCTCAAGGACCAGCAACTGCCCAACCTCGTCCCCCGTCAGGTGGGCGACGCCCGCCCCGGCTTCAAGCGGCCCCGCATCGGCGTGGTCTCCACGGAGCACGGCGGTGACATCGAGGTCGTCTACACCGGCGGATGCAAGGTCCAGCCGACCGTGGCCCCGGAGGACAACCGCGGCACCTGCTACCCGGTCCGCTGGTCGCCCGACGGCGAGGAGAAGCTGCCCAAGCTCGCCTGGTTCAACAAGTACGTCGTCGCCAAGGTGATCGAGACCGACCGGATCACCGGAGTCTCGAAGCAGGTGGTCACGCAGTACAAGTACGACAACGCCGCCTGGGGCAAGAGCGACGACGAGTTCACCAAGCCGGACCTGCGCACGTACAGCGAATGGCGTGGCTACCAACAGGTGACCACCATCAAGGGCGGCGAGACCAAGAGCGTCAAGAGCACCGACCCCGAGACCCAGTCGTACGCCGTCACCCGCTACTTCCGGGGTGCGGGCGGCGCGGTCAAGGACTCCACGGGCAAGGTCACCCTGGTCGCGGACGACCAGGACCAGTACGCCGGCATGGCGGCCGAGGCCATCACCTACAGCGGAGCGGGCGGGCGCGTCCTCAACCGCACCCTGACCATGCCCTGGTCGGTCCAGACCGCCTCACGCGCGCGGGACGGCGGCGCGGGCGCCCTGCTCGCCCACCGGTCGGGCGTCAAGCAGGTCGACACGATCCAGACGGTCGGCTCGAGCTGGCAGGGAGTACGGACCCAGACCGAGGTCGACCCGACCTACGGGCTGCCCGTCCAGACGCAGACCGCCGTGGTCAAGCCGAACGGCACCGGTGAGACGCTCAGCGACTACAACTGCACCAGGACCGAGTACGCGCACAACACCTCGGCCGGCCTCATCGGCCTGGCCAAGTGGATCCGTACGGTGGCCACCTCCTGCGCCGACTACGCCACGGCCGACCCCGCAACCCAGCTCATCAGCGCCACACGCGTCACGTTCGACGGCCTGGCCTACGGTGCGACGCCGCTCAAGGGCCTGACGACGGGCACCTGGGACACCAACGGCGAGGGCACCTCGCACGCGGTCGTCACCACCATGGAGTACGACCCGCTGGGCCGCATCCGGAAGGTCACCAAGCCGCTGCTGGGGACGACCGAGACCCAGTACACCCCGGGTGACACCGGCGGCCCCGTCACCTCGATCAAGACCATCAACCCCAAGGGCCACTCCAACACGACCACCTTCGACCCGGCACGCGGCCTGCCGATGACCGCCACCGACCCCAACGGCCGCACGGCACGCAACGAGTACGACGCGTTCGGCAGGCTGGTCAAGGGCTGGTCCCCGGCCCGTTCCACGGGCACCCAGACACCGGACGTGCAGATCTCCTACCAGATGGCCGACGCGTCCTCGTCCGTGACCAGGCCCTCCGCCGTCACCTCGCAGACGATCAAGGACGACGGGACCTACGCCAAGCAGGTCACGATCTACGACGGCCTGATGCGCCCGGTGCAGACCCAGTCCGAGGCGCACGGCCCGGGCAGGATCGTCACCGACACCCGGTACAACGACCACGGCAGGGCCTGGGAGCAGACCAGCGGCTACCTCGCCCAGGGCGAGCCGTCGGTCTCCCTCTTCAAGCGCAAGTCGGACAGTCTCGTCCCCAGCCTGACCAGGACGTTCTTCGACGGCCTCGAACGTCCGGTGCGGGTGGCCACCTACCACGGCATGACGTTCCTCAACAACGCCACGATGGCGTACGGCGACACCTCCGTCTACATCCGTCCGGCGGGCGTCAGCGACCCCGCCACCAGGTCCTACACGGACGCCCTCGGCAGGGTCACCAGGATCCAGCACTACACGGACACCGGCTCGGCCAAGTACCGCACGACGACGTACGAGTACGACGCCCGGGGCAACCGCGTGAAGGTGACCGACCCGGCGGGCAACGCCTGGTCGTACCGGTACGACGCCCGTCGCCGCCTCGTCGCCGCCACCGACCCCGACACCGGCGACACGTCGATGGCCTACGACGCCGCGGACCGCCCGATCTCCGTCACCGACGTCCGGGGCACGGTCTACACGTCCTACGACGGGCTGAGCCGCGTCAGCGCGGTCCGCGAGGGCTCCGAGACGGCGTCCCCCACCAAGTCGTACACCTACGACACCCTCCCGGGCGGACTGGGCCTGCCGGCCTCGGCGACCCGGCACGACGCGAGCGGCGCCTACGTCAGCCGCATCACCGGCTACGACATCGGCTACCGGCCGACCGGCAGCGAGACCGTCGTCCCGGCGAACAGCATGACCACGGGCGTCTCCGGTACGTACGCGTACTCCTACACGTACACGCCGACCGGCAAGCCCCTGACGATCACGCTCCCCGCCAAGGGCGGCCTGGCCGCGGAGAAGGTCGTCACCCGTTACACCGAGGACGGCCTGCCCGAGTCCACGTCGGGCGCCACCTGGTACACGTCGGACGTCACGTACTCGCCGTACGGCGAGGCGATGCGCACGGTCAGCGGCCCGCAGCCGTACCGGGTGTGGACGACCAACTTCCTCCACGACAA
The DNA here is from genome assembly GCF_040296665.1 of Streptomyces sp. NPDC002057. Lineage (NCBI taxonomy): Bacteria > Bacillati > Actinomycetota > Actinomycetes > Kitasatosporales > Streptomycetaceae > Streptomyces > Streptomyces sp. NPDC002057. The sequence continues at coordinate 3,075 of NZ_JBEOXR010000075.1, read as the reverse complement.
CACGGGCCAGCTGCGGCGCACGGTCGTGGACCGGGAGACCGCCGACTCGCACCGGGTCAGCGACACCCGGTACTCCTACGACTACGCCGGCAGGATCACCTCGATCGGCGGCAAGCTGACCGACGGCGCCACCTCCACCAACGACAACCAGTGCTTCACCTATGACGCGATGGGCCAGCTCGCCCACGCGTGGACGTCCAGCCTCACGAACGCGGCGGGCGGCGCGTCGTGCCAGAGCCCGGGCGGCTGGTCCTGGGGATACCGCTCCGACGGCAAGGCCGCGCGCGGCCCGGTCGCCGAGGCGGCCGACGCGGTCAGCGACACGACCACCCCCGACGCCGCGTACAGCGACTCGCTGAAGAACGCGGGTCCGGTGTCCGGCACGGTCTCCGGTGGCACGACCGGGTACTGGGACAGTTACGTCCACGACGTCATCGGCAACCGCGTCGGGCTGACCGTCCACAACCCGGCGGACCCCACCAAGGACGAGACCCGCACGTACGGCTACGGCGTCACGGTCCCGGGGAACGGCACCGAGCCGCCCGTCCGGACCAAGCCGCACGCGATGGCGTACGTGTCCTCGACGGTGAGCGCCAACGGAAGCACGTACACGTACGACGGCGTCGGCAACACGACCGTCCGGGATCTGCCGAGCACCAACCAGGGGCTGGAGTGGACGAGGGAGAACCACCTCGCCACCATGACGGACGACGGCGTCACGACGAAGTACGTGTACGACGCGGCCGGCAACCGCCTGCTGGAGAACAGCCCTTCGGGCAGCGTCCTCCACCTGGGCGAGACGGAGCTGACGACGTCGGCGACGGGCGTGATCACCCGGGCCACCCGGACGTACACGCACACCGGCGCCCCGACGGTGCAGCGCTCCACCACCAACGGCGCGACGACCGGTCACAAGCTGGACGTCCTCGTCAACGACCACCTGGGGACGTCGAACACCGTCATCGCGATGGCCGCCAACCAGGCCGTCGCCCGGCGGGCCTTCAAGCCGTACGGTGAGATCCGCGGCACCAAGACGGCGTGGCCGAACAAGCGTACGTACCTGGGCGTCGGCATCGACGACGCGTCGGGCCTGACCCACATCGGGGCCCGTGAGTACGACCAGACGGCGGGACGCTTCGTCTCGGCCGACCCGGTCATCGACATCGGCGACCCGCTCCAGATGAACGGGTACGCATACAGCAACAACAGCCCGATCAGCTCCTCGGACCCGTCCGGTCTGTTCTGCGACGGCTGCAGCGCGGGCGGCGCGGACACCGTATGGACCCCGGACCACGGCCCGGGCTGCACCACGGAAGGCTGCTACGACACCGACGGCGAATACCTCTACGACGTCTACACGCCGCCGGCCCCGAAGAACCAGGCGCCGGCCAAGACCGTATCGATCACCAAGGACGCCGACGGGACGGTCTACATCGAGAAGATGCGGGTGCCGTCGGCTGCCGAGCTGCAGGCCCGGTTCCCCGCGACCAAGACGTACGAGGACCGTCTCAAGCAGTGGGCCCAGGGGAAGTGCTACGACCCCGCGGACCAGGGCAGCTCCTTCTGCGAGGCCGCCGAGGGCATGGGCCTGGTCTCGTACGAGCAGTCGGCGTCCCAGAAGGTCGTCACCGCCATCATCGTCGGTGTCGTCGCACCGGACACCGAGGCCTGGGCGGGCTGCTTCGGCGAGGGAAAGCTGTCCGCCTGCGGATCAGCCGCGCTCGACATACCGATAGCCAAGGCCATCAAGGGGCTCAAGGTCACCTACAAGGTGGTCGACAAGATCGACGACATCAAGGGCGTCAAGTCCGTCGACGACGTCGCCGAGACCGTGATCACGTGTTCCACGAACAGCTTCCTGCCCGGCACGCTCGTCCTGATGGGCGACGGCGGCACGAAGCCCATCGAGGAGCTCGAAGCCGGCGACCGGGTGGTGTCGACGGACCCGGAGACCGGCAGGACCACGATCGAGACGGTCACGGCACCACTCGTGGACACCGGCGAGAAGCACCTCGTCCGGATCACCATCGACACCGACGGCGCCTCCGGCGACGGGACGGCACGGATCACGGCCACGGACGGCCATCCGATCTGGGTGCCTTCGCTGGGCGAGTGGCTCGACGCCACGGGCCTGATCGCGGGCCAGACGCTGTCCAGCGGCACCGGCACCGTGCGCATCGTGGCGGTCGACCGCCACACCGAGCGCGCCACCGTGCACAACCTCACGGTCACCGGCCCGCACACCTACTATGTGGTCGCCGGCGGCACGGCCGTCCTCGTCCACAACAGCAACCCGTGCAAGTTGCTCTCGCGTCCGAACGCGATCGCCAAGGCGACGGGGTACACCGCCAAGGAGATCAAGGAAGCGATCCACCGCGTGAAGGCACAGGGCGCCTGGCGCGGGATCGGCGGCAACCGGAACCCGGACATGCTCGTCGACCCGGAGAGCGGCGATGTGATGCCGCAGATGCCCAACGGCGATCCCGGCGACGTCATCGGCAACATCTACGACCACCTGAAGGAGAAGGACTGATGGAGGAAGTGGAGGACCGCTGGATCCTCGGTCTTCAGGGCACTGCCGTGACCGCCGTCGCGCTGGACGCGGAGCGCCCCGGGGTGGCCGTGACTCTGGCGGACGGGACCGAGATCACGGTGGACGGCACCTGGCTCCTCACCCAGGGCGCGGCCGCCGCGCCCGGGGCGAGCCCGCTGCCGGCCCAGGCACTGGAGGGGGCGATCGGCTCGGCCGTGGCCTCCGCGGTGGCCTTCAAGACGGGCGGACTGCGGGTCGTCTTCCGGACGGGGCTCCATCTGACCGTCCGGCCCCGGGACACGTCCGGGACCGAGGCGAGCGTCCGCAAGCCCGGTGCGTTCGACTGGACGTCACGGGACGGCGACTGCGTCATGCGGCTCACGGACCTCGACGCCCGATAGCGGACACGGCACTCGACCGAAGCCGTAGCCCAGGCCAGGGGCGGCGCCCCCCCCCGGTACCAAAGGAAGGGGGGCCCCCCCTTGGCCCGCCCGCCCGCCCCCGCCCCCCCCCCCCGGGGGGTGCCCCCGGGGCGACCGGCC
>NZ_JBEOXR010000074.1:0-33367 GCF_040296665.1 Streptomyces sp. NPDC002057 | reverse complement strand
ATCTGGCGTTGATTTTTGGCACGCTGTTGAGTTCTCAAGGAACGGACGCTTCCTTTGTACTCACCCTCTCGGGCTTTCCTCCGGGCTTCCCTTCGTGTTTCCAACCTTACCAGATCGTTTTCCGTTCCGTTTCCGGTTCGGATTTCATATCCGGTGGCCTGTTGGCTGCCTTTCGCCTTTCGGCGTGTTCACTACGTTAGCTGATTTCTCCGGCGACTCATAATCGAGTCAATCGAATTCAAATTCCGGCATGCCGAAATAAGCCCCTGCTGGGGAGTCATCTTGAGTAGTGGATGGCCGCTGCGGGGTGCTTGAAGAAGCAGGCCCGTAACCAGCTGCTCGGGCTACGTTAGGCGGTCGGGCCGCCCGAGTCAAGTGGGCGTTTGCGGGGCGTATGGGGTCGGTACGGACTCACCGTCGGGTCGCCGTCGATCCAGAAGCGCCACGGGTGCGGGGCTCCGTCGCCGCCGACGCCCGTGCGGGGGCCGCTGCGAACGCGGTCCGGGGCGGGCGGGGTGCCGGTGAGGAGGCTGAGCGGAGCGTCCGGACCGGGGTCGCAGGCGTCCGTTCCGTTGAGGGAGAGGCCCACGTCCAGGGCCGTGGCCAGGCGGGCCGGGCCCTTGGCGAGCTCGTGGTCGTACCGGGCCGAGCGGCGGCGGGGGCGGGCCCGCTCGGCGCCCCGCACAATCTCCCCCGCGCGCAGCAGGACCCCGCTCGCCTCGCCCTCGGGGCCGCACACCACGTTGAGGCAGTGCCACATGCCGTAGGTGAAGTAGACGTACGCGTGTCCGGGCGGGCCGAACATGACGGCGTTGCGGGCCGTGCGGCCGCGGAAGGCGTGCGAGCCGGGGTCGATCGCGCCGGCGTACGCCTCCACCTCCGTGAGGCGCAGCTCCATCCGTCCCTCGGGGGAGCGGCGGACGAGGGTGCGGCCCAGGAGGTCGGGGGCCACGTCGAGGACCGGGCGGTCGAAGAAGCTCCGCGGGAGCGGCGTACGGTCGGGGCTCTCGCTCATGGCGCCCGAGCGTAGTGGGGCCCGGTGGGGAACCGGTTACGGTCGTCGCGCGTATGTAGGGGTCAGGACTGAGAAGGAGTGAAGGTCATGGGATTCAAGAAGCTGCTCGCGAGCCTGGGTGCCGGTGGGGCCACCGTGGAGACGGTGCTCACCGAGGAGAACGTGGTCCCGGGCGGTGTCGTCCAGGGTGAGGTGCGGATCCAGGGCGGCAGTGTCGACCAGCAGATCGAGGGGCTCTCCGTCGGGCTGCAGGCGCGGGTCGAGGTGGAGGGCGGCGACCAGGAGCAGAAGCAGGACATCGAGTTCGTCAAGGTCCGTCTGGGCGGTGCCTTCGAGGTGAAGGCCGGCGCGGTGCACGTGGTGCCGTTCGGTCTGGAGATCCCGTGGGAGACGCCGGTGACCTCCGTCTCCGGTCAGCAGCTGCGCGGCATGAACATCGGTGTGACGACCGAGCTGGAGATCGCCCGCGCGGTGGACTCCGGTGACCTCGACCCGGTCAACGTGCACCCGCTGCCGGCGCAGCAGGCCATCCTGGACGCCTTCCTCCAGCTGGGCTTCCGTTTCAAGAGCGCGGACATGGAGCGCGGGCACATCCGCGGGACGCGGCAGAAGCTGCCCTTCTACCAGGAGATCGAGTTCTTCGCGCCGCAGCAGTACCGGGGGCTGAACCAGGTCGAGGTCAGCTTCGTCGCGGACGACCGCGAGATGGACGTCGTCCTGGAGATGGACAAGAAGCCGGGTCTGTTCGGTGAGGGCAGCGACTCGTTCCGCGCCTTCAAGGTGGGTCTGCACGACTTCCACACCACCGACTGGGCGGCGTACCTGAACCAGTGGCTCGCCGAGGTCGGCGGCCGTCGCAACTGGCTCTAGGCTCGGCCCCGTAAAGGCTGCTGAGGCAGTACGGGCGATACGGAGGTTTCGACGTGTCCGAGGGCAAGAGGGCGCCGCTCCCCCACGACTTCCATCCGCCGGTGGCGGCGTTCACGGTGGTGAGCGACGACATCGCGCCGGGCGGGGTCCTGAAGGACGCTCAGGTCCACGCGGAGGGGAACACCTCGCCGCAGCTTCGCTGGGAGGGGTTCCCGGCGGAGACGAAGAGCTTCGCCGTCACCTGCTTCGACCCGGACGCCCCGACGGGCAGCGGGTTCTGGCACTGGGTGCTGTTCGACATCCCGGTGTCGGTGACGGAGCTGCCCGTGGGTGCCGGGTCGGGGTCGTTCGAGGGGCTGCCGGCCGGTGCCGTGCACGTCCGGAACGACTACGGTTCGAAGGAGTTCGGTGGTGCCGCTCCTCCCGCGGGGGATCCGGCGCACCGCTATGTCTTCACGGTGTACGCGGTGGACAGCGAGAAGCTCGGTCCCGACGGCGACGTGTCGCCCGCGGTGGTCGGCTTCAACCTGCGGTTCCACACGCTGGGGCGTGCCCAGTTGATCGGTGAGTACGCGGCTCCTGCGGCGGTCTGATCATTCGTTTGTTGTTTGCCCGCTTCTGGTCTTGGAGAGATCAGAAGCGGGCATCTTTTGTTCCACGGGAAATTGCGTTGTCCGACCGGGCCCGCCCGGCCATCGTTGATCCAGGCCCCACCGCCCCGCTCCGGGGCCGGGCCTGCACACGGGAGGTGGGCACAATGCGGGACACGCTGGTCCTCAACGCGAGCTTCGAGCCGCTTTCGACGGTCACACTCAACCGTGCGGTGGTGCTGGTCCTGCAGGCCAAGGCCGTCGTGGAGCACGCCCATCCCGATCTGCGGGTGCGGGGTGCCGCCGTCGACCTCCCGGTGCCGCGGGTGATCAGACTCTGCCGCTACGTACGGGTGCCGTTCCGAAGACAGGCACCGTGGTCGAGGAGGGGGGTGCTGGTGCGGGACCAGCACCGGTGCGCGTACTGCGGGCGGCGGGCGACGACCGTCGACCACGTGGTGCCGCGCGCCCAGGGTGGTGGGGACAGCTGGCTGAACACGGTCGCCTCCTGTGCCGAGGACAACCACCGCAAGGCCGACCGGACGCCGGAGCAGGCGGGAATGCCGCTGCTGCACCAGCCGTTCGAGCCGACTCCGGCGGACGCGATGCTGCTCGCGATGCGGGCGAGCGAGCGGTCCGAGCTGCCGGAGTGGCTGGTGAAGGCGGCCGCGTAACCCCGTCTCGTACGGTGTGGGCCCGCCTCCCCCGGTGTGGGGAAGCGGGCCCTTTTCGTTCCGGTCTGTCGTTCCGGTCTGTCGTTCCGGCTACTTGAGCGTGAGCTGGAGGATGGCGATGACGCCGACCGTGATGATCACTCCGCGCAGGACCGTGGGCGACAGCTTGCGGCCGACCTTGGCGCCGATCTGGCCGCCGATGGTGGAGCCGACGGCGATGAGCAGGACGGCCGTCCAGTCGAAGTCGGCGACGAAGAGGAAGAAGACGGCGGCGATGCCGTTGACGAGGGCGCCGAGGATGTTCTTGACGGCGTTGATCCGCTGCAGGCTGTCGTGGAGCAGCAGGCCCATCAGCGACAGGTAGAGCACGCCCTGCGCGGCGCCGAAGTATCCGCCGTACATGCTGGCGAAGAAGAGGCCGACGAGGAGGGCGGGGCCGCCGTCGGGGTGGGCCTCGGTGCCGGTCTGTTCGCGGCGGCGCTTCACGGCGGCGGAGATCCGGGGCTGGAAGAGGACCAGGACGAGCGCGAGGCCGATGAGGACGGGGACGATCGCGTCGAAGGCCTCGGACGGCAGGGCGAGGAGGAGGATCGCGCCGATCAGTCCGCCGAGGAGGGCGGCGCCGCCGAGGCGGAGGATGCGGGCCTTCTGGCCCTTGAGCTCGCGGCGGTAGCCGATGGCCCCGCTGATGGAACCGGGCACGAGGCCGAGGGCGTTGGAGACGTTCGCGGTGATCGGCGGGAGTCCGGTCGCCAGAAGGACCGGGAACGTGATGAGCGTTCCCGATCCGACGATGGTGTTGATGGTGCCGGCTCCGATGCCGGCGGCGAAGACCGCCAGTACTTCCCAGATGGACAACGCCATCTCCTTACATGGTCAGTGAGTCGCCTCCCCGCCCTGAGGTCGTCGGGGTCGAGGGGCTCGCACCGATCATGCACGAGAATTACGTGTACGTGTCAGTCAACCGGCGGTTCGTCTCGCCTTTCGGTCCCGCCGCCCTTGGTGTTGAAGCCGGAGGCGCCGCCGCCGACGTTGCCGAGGGCTCCGGAGAGGCCCTTGAGGGCGTCGCCGATCTCGCTGGGCACGATCCAGAGCTTGTTGGCGTCGCCCTCGGCGATCTTCGGGAGCATCTGGAGGTACTGGTACGAGAGGAGCTTCTGGTCGGGGTCGCCGGCGTGGATGGCCTCGAAGACCGTGCGGACGGCCTGGGCCTCGCCCTCGGCGCGCAGGGCCGCGGCCTTGGACTCGCCCTCGGCGCGCAGGATCGCGGACTGCTTCTCGCCCTCGGCGGTGAGGATCGCGGACTGACGGGTGCCCTCCGCGGTGAGGATCGCGGCGCGCTTGTCGCGCTCGGCGCGCATCTGCTTCTCCATCGAGTCCTGGATGGAGGTCGGCGGCTCGATCGCCTTGAGCTCGACGCGGTTGACGCGGATGCCCCACTTGCCGGTGGCCTCGTCGAGGACGCCGCGGAGGGCCGCGTTGATCTCCTCGCGGGAGGTCAGGGTCCGCTCCAGGTCCATGCCGCCGATGATGTTGCGCAGGGTGGTGACGGTGAGCTGCTCGATCGCCTGGATGTAGCTGGCGACCTCGTAGGTCGCGGCCCTCGCGTCGGTCACCTGGTAGTAGATGACGGTGTCGATGTTGACGACGAGGTTGTCCTGGGTGATCACCGGCTGCGGCGGGAACGGGACGACCTGCTCGCGCAGGTCGATCCGGTTGCGGATCGAGTCGATGAACGGGACGACGATGTTCAGTCCGGCGTTGAGCGTGCGGGTGTAGCGGCCGAAGCGCTCCACGATCGCCGCGCTCGCCTGCGGAATGACCTGGATCGTCTTGATCAGGGCGATGAAGACGAGCACCACCAGAATGATCAGGACGATGATGACTGCTGACATCGTGTTCCCCGTGCCCTTCGCTGCCGGTTGACTGCCGGGTGGCTTTCGATGATCGAGTTTCCCAGATGGCGGAGCGTCATGGGCGAGGTTCGGTCACATGACGACGGCGGTTGCCCCGTCGATGTCCACGACGTCGACCTGTTCGCCCGGCTCGAAGGTCTGGCCGGTGTCGAGCGCGCGGGCGGACCAGATCTCCCCCGCGAGCTTGATCCTGCCTGCTCCGGTGCCGTCCACCCGCTCCAGGACCACGGCCTGACGCCCCTTCAGGGCGTCGACCCCGCTCGCGTGCTGGGGTCTGCCGTCGCGGTGACGGGCGGCGATCGGGCGCACCACCGCGAGGAGTGCCACCGAGACGACGACGAAGACGAGCACCTGGGCGACGACGCCGAAGCCGAGGGCCGCGGTCACCGCCCCCGCGACCGCTCCGGCCGAGAACATGCCGAACTCGGGCATCGCGGTCAGGACCAGGGGAATGCCGAGCCCCACCGCGCCGATCAGCCACCACACCCATGCGTCGATGTCCACATGGTCATGGTAGGGCGGTGGGGTCCTGCGGGACAGGGCGCGGGCGACTGTGCGGAACGCCTGCGCGCCGTCGGCTACTTGAGGGGCAGGCCGTGGGCGGTCCAGCGGTCGCCGACGCGCTCGACGACGAGCGGGAGGCCGAAGCAGTGCGAGAGGTTGCGGGAGGTCAGTTCCATCTCCACCGGGCCGGCGGCGAGGACCTTGCCCTGACGGATCATCAGGACGTGGGTGAAGCCGGGCGCGATCTCCTCGACATGGTGGGTCACCATGATCATGGAGGGGGCGTACGGGTCGCGGGCGAGGCGTCCCAGGCGGCGGACGAGGTCCTCGCGGCCACCGAGGTCGAGGCCGGCGGCGGGCTCGTCGAGGAGGAGGAGCTCGGGGTCGGTCATCATCGCGCGGGCGATCAGGGTGCGCTTGCGCTCGCCCTCGGAGAGGGTGCCGAACCTGCGGTCCAGGTAGTCGCTCATGCCGAGGCGGTCGAGGAAGGCCTTGGCGCGCTGCTCGTCGACCGGGTCGTAGTCCTCGTGCCAGGTGGCGGTCATGCCGTACGCGGCGGTGAGGACGGTCTCCAGGACGGTCTGGCGCTTGGGGAGCTTCTCCGCCATGGCGATGCCGGCCATGCCGATGCGGGGGCGGAGCTCGAAGACGTCCGTGCCGACGCCGCCGAGCTGCTCGCCCAGGACGTGGGCGGTGCCCTTGCTGGGGAAGAGGTAGCTGGAGGCGATGTTCAGAAGGGTGGTCTTGCCGGCGCCGTTGGGTCCGAGGATCACCCAGCGCTCGCCCTCCTTGACCGACCAGGAGACCTCGTCCACCAGAGCCCGTCCGTCGCGGACCACGGATACGTCCACCAGCTCCAGTACATCGCTCATGAGCGCGTTGTCTCCCCTTGCGGTCGAGTCGTCGCCTTGCGCCGGTGGGCGCGGCGTCCAGGGGAAAACCTACGTTATCGACGGAGCGGGCCGGTCCCTAGGGCTTCCTTTGAGTCCTTAGTCTGTGGGGATGCTTTCGGAACCACGCTCAGGACGCCTGGCGGCATGGGGCAACGCCCTGCTGGCCGGGGCGGTGTCGCCGGACGAGGCGGCGCTGGCCATTGTCGGGGAGGACGCGGTGCACCGCGTGGAGGGGCTGCCGGGTGAGGCCCGGCCGGTGGGGCTGACGCTGGCGCTCGGCCGGCTCCGGCGGCTCGGGGTGACCGGGTGGCGGGTGGCGCTGCCCGCGCCGGGGCATCCTCTGGGGCTCAGCGGACCTCCTGACTTCAACGCGCGCGCGTTGGAGGCGGAGGAGGCGGCGGTGGGGTACGGCGCGCCGTTCGGCCTCGTGCCGGAGGTCTCGGAGGCGGGGCCCGCGGGCGATGTGCACGTGGAGGTGGTCTGGCGCTGTCTGGCGGTGCGGGAGGCCCCGCCGGCGGACGTGCCGTCGCTCGGCGAGGCCGAACGGGAGCTGGCGGAGGCGCTGCGGGACGCGACGTCGGTCCTGACCCGGCTGGACGTGGCGGCCTCGGGCCCGGCGGCGGACGCGGCACGGGAGGCGTACCGGGCGCGGGCGGAGGTGGGGCGCGAGGTGCTGGCCCCGGGGTACCCGCCGCGGGCGGTACGGGTCCTGGAGCTGGCGCAGCGGGTGGGCCTGCTCGTGGACCTGGCGTACGACCACGGGCACGGCGGCGCGGTGAGCGCGTCGGAGATGGCGGCGCGGGGGGAGGCGCTGCGTCCGGTGGAGCGGGTGGCCCGGCGGGCGCAGGTCGCCGCGTACAACGCGTACGTGGAGGAGAGGGAGCGGGACCGGGGGTTCTGAGGCCCGGAGGGCGTCCGGCGCGCGGGGTCGGGCGCGCGGCTCCCGGCGTGGGGCGTGCGGCGTCCGGCGTCTTGCGCGTCCGGCACGCGGCGTCGGGCACGCGGCTCCCGGCGTGGGGCGTGCGGCGTCGGGCGCCTTGCGCGTCCGGAGGAGGGGCCCGGGTTCCGGGCCCCGGTGTACGGCCCGTGCCGGGGCGCGGACGGGAAGCGAAGGACCGGCCCCCCGGGGATCGTGTGGGGGCCGGCCTGGTCTCGGGGTGGCTCAGCCGTTGAAGGCGCCGTTGCCGAAGGCCGGGTTGAGCAGGCCGATCACGTTGACCGTGTTGCCGGAGACGTTCACGGGGACGTGGACCGGGACCTGCACCAGGTTGCCGGACGCGACGCCCGGCGAGTTGAGGGCCGCGCCGTTGGCCTCGGCACCGCCGTGGGCGGAGGCGACACCCGCGCCGGCGGCGACGATGCCACCGGCGACCATGGTGAGGGCAGCGGCCTTCTTGAGGTTCTTCACTTGGGTACATCCTCCTGGTCATCGCCGCGGCCGGTCAGCCGCAGCACGCCATGGAGAACGCCGCACCCCTCGCGAGGTTGCGCCGAACGGGGGACATACACACGACGGTATGAAGGAGTGAACGGTCGTGCGCCCGGCGCGCAAGGGGGGCGCGTCAGTTGCTGAGGCCGTGCCGGACCGCCCAGAGGGCCGCCTGGGTGCGGTCCGACAGGTCGAGCTTCATCAGGATGTTCGAGACGTGCGTCTTGACCGTCTTCTCGGAGAGGACGAGCGCGCGGGCGATCTCCCGGTTGGAGCGGCCGTCCGCGATCAGGCCGAGGACCTCGCGCTCCCGCTCCGTGAGCGTCGAGCCCCGTCCCGTACCCCCGTGGGAGTCGTCCTGGGCGAGGAGCGCGTCCGCGACCTCGGGCTGGAGCAGGACGTGTCCCGCGTGGACGGAGCGGATGGCTCCGGCCAGGGCGTCGGGGTCGATGTCCTTGTAGACGTATCCGGAGGCGCCGGCGCGGAGCGCGGGGACCACCGTGCGCTGCTCGGTGAAGCTGGTGACGACGAGGACCCTGGCGGGGTTGGCGAGCGCCCGGAGCCGCTTCAGCGCCTCGATGCCGTCCGTGCCGGGCATCTTCACGTCCATGAGGACCACGTCGGGGTGGAGCTCCTCGGCCCTGGCGACGCCCTCGGCGCCGTCGGAGGCCTCCCCCACGACCTCTATGTCGTCCTGTACCTCCAGGAAGGTCCGCAGGCCCCTGCGGACGACCTGGTGGTCGTCGACCAGCAGGACACGGATCCGCTTGTCAGCCACCGGGAACCTCCATCTCGATCGTGGTGCCCTCGCCCCGGGCCGAGGTCACGGTCAGTGATCCGCCGACGCCGCCGGCGCGGTCCCGCATGGAGACCAGGCCGAGGTGGCGCCCGGCGCTTCGGACCGTACGCGGGTCGAAGCCCTTCCCGTCGTCGGTGACGGTGAGGCGTGCGCCCTGGCCCGCGCGGGTGAGGGCGACGGTGACGTGCTCCGCGTCCGCGTGCCGCAGGGCGTTGTGCAGGGCCTCCTGGGCGACCCGGAGCACGGCCTCCTCCTGCGCGGCGGGCAGCGCGCGGGTCCCGGTGCTCTCGAAGGTGACGCTGGCCGCGGTGTGGGCGCGGTCCAGGACCTGGACGTGGGTACGGAGGGTGTGGACGAGGCCGTCCTCGTCGAGGGCGGCGGGCCGGAGCTCGACGACGGCGGCGCGCAGCTCGTCGGCGGCCTCGGCGGCCAGCGCGGCGACCTGCTGGAGCTCGCCCTTGGCGCGGGCGGGGTCGCGGTCGACGAGGGCGGCGGCGGCCTGGGCGGTCAGCCGGAGCGAGAAGAGCTTCTGGCTGACGGCGTCGTGCAGCTCGTGGGCGAGGCGGGAGCGCTCCTCGGCGATGGTGAGCTCGCGGCTGCGCTCGTACAGGCGCGCGTTGGTGAGGGCGATGGCCGCGTGCTGGGCGAGGATCGAGAGGAGTTCCTCGTCCTCGGCGGTGAAGCCGCAGCCGCCGGTCACCCGGGGGCAGCGCTTGTTGGCCAGGAAGAGGGCGCCGAGGGTCTCGTCGCCGTCCCTGACGGGGAGGCCGAGGAAGTCGGACATCTCGGGGTGGGCGTCCGGCCAGCCCTCGAAGCGGGGGTCCTCGCGGACGTCGGCGAGCCGCTCGGGCTCGGCCTTGTGGAGCATGGCGGCGAGGATGCCGTGCTGCCGGGGCAGCGGGCCGATCGCCTTCCACTGCTCGTCGCTGACTCCGTCGACCACGAACTGGGCGAAGCCGCCGTGGTCGTCGGGGACGCCCAGGGCCGCGTACTCGGCGTCGAGGAGCTCGCGGGCGGAGACGACGATCGTCTTGAGGACGTCGCGGACCTCCAGGTGGCGGCTCATCGCCAGGAGGGCGGTGCTCACGGCGGCCAGGCCGGAGCTCGGTCGATGGCTCATGTGGTCACCGTACCGGCGGGCCGTGACGGTCCGTATCCGTCCCGAGACCGCGGAGGAGGGGGACCGGGGACCTAGGTCCTGGTGCCCGGGGGCCTTTCTCCTCCCTCCGCTCCCCCGCTCTCCTCCGCAAGGAGGAGGGGACTCACCGTGCGCATTGCTCACGCAACGGGCGGTGAGTTCGTTACGTGGCCGATGTGAGCCCGCGCATAGGACCCAGGTCACTTACGAAGTCCCCTAGTGGACCCCGGAGGGCGGGTCAGGGTGGGGTGAGTCAGACATAAGGGCGCTTCCGTGGTCCGTGCACGGGCCCCTGATCCACTACCCGGGATCGTACGTCACACCTTTGCCACGGCATTTTGCTGGCGCTAAGAATTGCCCCCGTCGCCGCCGAAGAAGGCGCAGCGCCGCCCCGGCCGAGCGACGACCCCCAGCGATTCGAAGAGGTAGTCCGTTATGTCTGCGAACACCCCTGGCCACACTCGTGGTCTGAAGAAGACCCACAAGGCCACGATCGCCGGCGTCGCCGCTCTGAGCGCCGCCGCGCTCACCCTCTCCCTGGTACAGGGCGGCGGGTCCACCGAGACCGAGCCGCAGGCTCTCTCCGGCACCCAGCAGGTGGCCTGGTCGTACAACGCGAGCAGCCCGCAGGCGAAGGCCCTGGCCGCCAGCATCACCGAGCAGCAGTCGACCGTCGGTCTGAAGGCCAAGCAGGAGGCCGCGGCGAAGGCCACGGCGGACGCGAAGGCGAAGGCCGCCGCCGCCGCGAAGGCGAAGGCGGACGCGAAGGCCAAGGCCGCCGCGAAGGCGAAGGCGGACGCCAAGGCCAAGGCCGCCGCGAAGGCCAAGGCCGACGCGAAGAAGCGTGCCGCGGCGAAGACGGTCGCGAGCCGTTCCGTCGCCCGCACCCCGGTCTTCGCGAACAACCTCGACGGCTGGATCCGCGAGGCGCTGTTCATCATGGACAAGCACAACATCCCGGGCAGCTACAACGGCCTGCACAAGAACATCATGCGCGAGTCCAGCGGCAACCCCCGGGCGATCAACAACTGGGACATCAACGCCATCAACGGCGTCCCGTCCAAGGGCCTGCTCCAGGTCATCTACCCGACCTTCAAGGCGTACCACATCGCCGGCACCAAGTTCGACCAGTACGACCCGGTCGCCAACCTCGTCGCCGCCGCCAACTACGCGGCCGACCGCTACGGCTCCATCGACAACGTCAACAGCGCGTACTGATCGCACTCCGTCCGCTGTCGTCGTACGCCGAAGGGCGGCACCCCCGTGCGGGGTGCCGCCCTTCGGCGTACGGGCGCGCCCGGTGACTACTTGCGCATGACCTCGGGCTCGTGGCGGCGCAGCAGCCGTGCCACGGCGACGCAGCAGACGGCGGCCATGAAGAGCTGGATGCCGAGGTCGAGGCTCCACTGGCCGACCGTGTGCTCCCACAGCGGGTCGGTGTCGGTGGGGTTCTTGGGGTCCCACGGCGGCATGAGCCGGGCCAGGTCGAGCGTGGTGCCGGCGCCGGCGATGCCCCAGCGGGAGGGCATGAGCCAGGCGAACTGCTCCAGGCCCGGCGAGCTGTACACCTGGAAGAGGATGCCGGTGAAGACAACCTGGATGATCGCGAACATGACCAGGAGCGGCATGGTCTTCTCGGCGGTCTTCACCAGGGCGGAGATGACCAGGCCGAACATCATCGAGGTGAGGCCGAGGGCGATCACCTGGACGCACAGCTCGATGGCCGGCGGCATGAACAGGCCCTCCTCCGGCAGCTGCCGGGTGGAGAAGCCGATGCCGCAGATGATGACGCCCTGGAAGGCCGTGATGAGGCCGAGGACGATGACCTTGGACATCAGGTACGCCGAGCGGGAGAGGCCGGTGGCCCGCTCCCGTTCGTAGATGACCCGTTCCTTGATCAGCTCACGGACGGAGTTGGCCGCGCCGCTGAAGCACATGCCGACCGCGAGGATCAGCATGATCGTGCCCGCGTCGCCGTTGAAGCGGGACGGCGGCGTGGGCGAGCCCAGGCCGAAGTCCGCCGGGATGACCACCGAGACCGCGCCGAGGACGGCGGGCAGGATGACCATCAGGCCCAGGAAGCCCTTGTCGGAGGCGATGACGGAGACGTACCGGCGGATCAGGGTCCACAGCTGGGAGCCCCAGCCCTGCGGCTTGGGAGGCCTGGCCATCGCGTGCTGCGGCATCTGGACGGGCTGCGCGGCGACGGCGTCGATGTCCGCGGCGTACATCTGGTAGTGCTGCGAGCCCTTCCAGCGGCCCGCCCAGTCGTAGTCGCGGTAGTTCTCGAAGGCGGAGAAGACGTCGGCCCAGGTGGAGTAGCCGAAGAAGTTCAGCGCCTCCTCCGGCGGGCCGAAGTACGCCACCGAGCCGCCGGGGGCCATGACGAGGAGCTTGTCGCACAGGCCCAGCTCGGCCACCGAGTGGGTGACCACGAGGACCGTGCGGCCGTCGTCGGCGAGGCCGCGGAGCAGCTGCATGACGTCGCGGTCCATGCCCGGGTCGAGGCCGGAGGTCGGCTCGTCCAGGAAGATCAGCGAGGGCTTGGTGAGGAGCTCCAGGGCGACCGAGACGCGCTTGCGCTGACCACCGGAGAGGGAGGTGACCTTCTTCTCCTTGTGGATGTCGAGCTTCAGCTCGCGCAGCACCTCGTCGATCCGGGCCTCGCGCTCGGCCTCGGCGGTGTCGCCGGGGAAGCGGAGCTTGGCCGCGTAGCGCAGCGCCTTCTGGACGGTCAGCTCCTTGTGCAGGATGTCGTCCTGCGGGACCAGACCGATGCGCTGGCGCAGCTCGGCGAACTGCTTGTAGAGGCTCCGGTTGTCGTAGAGGACGTCGCCCTCGTTGGCCGGGCGGTAGCCGGTCAGCGCCTTGAGCAGCGTGGACTTTCCGGAACCGGACGGGCCGATGACCCCGATCAGCGACTTCTCCGGGACGCCGAAGGTGACGTCCTTGAGGATCTGCTTGCCGCCGTCGACCGTGACCGTGAGGTGGCGGGCCGAGAAGGAGACGGAGCCGGTGTCGACGAACTCCTCGAGCTGGCCGCCGACGAGCCGGAAGGTCGAGTGACCGACACCGACGATGTCCTGCGGGCCGAGGAGGGCCGTGCCGCCCTTGGGGATCGGCTGACCGTTGACGTACGTGCCGTTGTGCGAGCCGAGGTCGCGGATCTCGAAGCGGCCGTCGGGGGTCGCGTGGAACTCGGCGTGGTTGCGCGAGACCTGGAGGTCGGAGACGACCAGCTCGTTCTCGAGGGCACGGCCGATGCGCATGACGTGGCCGAGGGCCAGCTGGTGGAACGTGGTGGGGCTGCGGTCGGCATAGGCCGACGACGCCCCCGCGGCGACGCCGTGCTGACCGTGTCCCTGCTGGTGCGGCACCTGCGGCTGCGCCGGCGGAGGCTGCTGCCAGCCCTGCTGCGGCGGGGCCTGGTGCTGCGGGGCCTGGTGCTGCGGCGGGGCCTGGTGCTGCGGCGGGGCCTGGTGGGTGATCCACTCGGCCTGTTCCGCGGCCTGGTGGGCCGCGACGGGCCGGCCCGCCTGCGCCTGCGGCTGCTGGGCGTGCTGCGGGGGCTGCGGCGCGCTCTGGGCTCCGGCGGCGAGATTCAGCCGCGGGCCGTCGGTCGCGTTGCCGAGGTGGACGGCCGACCCGGGGCCGATCTCCATCTGATGGATCCGCTGCCCGCGCAGGAACGTGCCGTTGGTCGAGCCGTGGTCCTCGATGACCCAACTCCGGCCGCCCCAGCTGATCGTGGCGTGGCGCCACGAGACCCTGGCGTCGTCGATGACCAGGTCACCCTGGGGATCGCGGCCCAGGGTGTACGACCTGGACGGATCGAGCGTCCAGGTCCTGCCGTTCAATTCCAGTACGAGTTCTGGCACTCCATGCCCCACTACTTGTCCCCCGATGTACCCCCGTCGCGGGGAGTCCAGGGATGCGAATCATCCTGGGGAACTATTTCAGGCCCGGCCCCCTCTCCGAAAGTCGGGCCGCGTGAAGACCCGGGAGAGGGTCTCGCGCGCCGCCGCCGGGGCGGGCCCGCGACCGCTCGGGTGTCCGGTACGCGGGACGGGGGCTCGGTCGGCGCGCGGTGCCCGATACGGTGGAACCACCATGAGCGCATCGCAGACCTCAGACGTTCCCACCCTTCTCGTCAAGATCTTCGGGAAGGACCGTCCCGGGATCACCGCGGGACTCTTCGACACCCTCGCCGCCTACTCCGTCGACGTCGTGGACATCGAGCAGGTGGTCTCCCGCGGCCGCCTCGTCCTGTGCGCGCTCGTCACGCAGCCGACCGTCGCCTCCCAGGGCGAGCTGCGGGCCACCGTGCACAGCTGGGCCGAGTCGCTGAAGCTGCAGGCCGAGATCATCTCCGGCACGGGCGACAACCGGCCCCGTGGTGAGGGGCGCTCGCACGTCACCGTGCTCGGCCACCCGCTCACGGCCGAGCAGACGGCGGCCATAGCGGCCAGGATCGCGGAGGCCGGCGGCAACATCGACCGCATCTTCCGGCTGGCGAAGTACCCGGTCACGGCCGTCGAGTTCGCCGTCTCCGGCTGCGAGACCGAGCCGCTGCGGACCTCCCTCGCCACCCAGGCCCACACCATCGGCGTCGACGTGGCCGTGGTCTCCGCCGGGCTGCACCGGCGGGCCCAGCGGCTCGTCGTGATGGACGTCGACTCCACCCTGATCCAGGACGAGGTGATCGAGCTCTTCGCCGCGCACGCGGGGTGCGAGGACAAGGTCGCCGAGGTGACGGCGGCCGCGATGCGCGGTGAGCTGGACTTCGAGCAGTCGCTCCACGCGCGCGTGGAGCTGCTCGCCGGGCTCGACGCCTCGGTGGTCGACAAGGTCCGCGCCGAGGTGCGGATGACCCCGGGGGCCCGGACCCTGATCCGTACGCTCAAGCGGCTCGGCTACCAGGTGGGTGTCGTCTCGGGCGGGTTCACGCAGGTCACGGACGATCTGAAGGAACGGCTCGGGCTCGACTTCGCCTCGGCCAACACCCTGGAGGTCGTGGACGGGAAGCTGACCGGCCGGGTCACCGGCGAGATCGTGGACCGGGCGGGCAAGGCGCGGCTGCTGCGCCGGTTCGCGGCGGAGGCGGGTGTGCCGCTGTCGCAGACCGTGGCGATCGGCGACGGCGCCAACGACCTCGACATGCTGAACACGGCCGGGCTCGGTGTGGCCTTCAACGCCAAGCCGGTGGTGCGCCAGGCCGCCCACACCGCGGTGAACGTGCCGTTCCTGGACACCGTCCTCTATCTCCTGGGGATCACCCGCGAGGAGGTCGAGGCGGCGGACGGCGGCGAGGAGGACCTGCTGCACTGAGCGGTGGCGGAGCCCGTACGGCGAAGGGCCCGGTCGTCAGGTGACGGCCGGGCCCTTCCGCGTACGGCCCGGGCGTGCGGACCGGCGGACCGATCGGGCACGGCTCGGGCGTACGGACCGGCGTGCCGGTCGGCGTACGGATCAGTCGTGCGGGGTCCAGAACTCGTCGAGCCGGGCGACGCCGTGCTCCAGGGACTTCCAGGAGCCGGTGAAGGTGAGGACGGCGAAGGCGGAGGTCGGGAAGCCGCTGCGGTTCACCCGGGCCAGGTGGTCGCCCTCGGCCTTGCCCGCGAGGGCGTCGGTGAGCGCGTGCATCCCGGGGTTGTGGCCGATCACCAGGATGTCGGAGACGTCTTCCGAGGTCTCGTTGAGCAGGGCGATGAGCTCGCCGAGCGAGGCCTCGTAGAGCCGGTCCTCGTACACGGTCTTGGGGCGCTGCGGCAGTTCCTGCACGGCCAGCTTCCAGGTCTCGCGCGTCCTGGTGGCGGTCGAGCAGAGGGCCAGGTCGAAGGCGATGCCGGTCTCGGCGAGCCTTCGGCCCGCCACGGGGGCGTCCGCGCGGCCCCGCTCGGCGAGGGGTCGCTCGTGGTCGGACTCCTGGTTCCAGTCCGCCTTGGCGTGTCGGAGCAGCACGATCCTGCGAGGTGTTTCGACGCTCATGGTCCTCAGCTTCGCACGAAACGGGCGGCGCCGACTCAGAGAGAGAACGTTTGCTGGACCCGCTCCAGGACCCTGCCGACCCCGGCGTCGCCCAGGGGCGCGGGGGCCCCGGAGGGCCCGGTCATGAACAGCAGGAGGGCGACGAACGCGGCCGCCGGGAGGGCGAGGGCCCACCAGGGCAGCCGGGTGCCGACGCCGGGCGCGCCGGGTCGGACGCGGGTGTGCGTGGGGGCCGTCATGACCGCCTCCGTGGGTGAGGGCTCCGTTTTCCCTGGTGTCTCCAACCTAGGGATCGCGGGCCCCTCGGCCCATCCGGTGATCCACCCACTCGCCCCTGAGACCCGCCCCCTAGGGGATGCGGGGGTTACCCCTACCGGGGGCCGGTGTGCCCGGGTTTGCGGAGGTCCAGGACGTTCACGGGGAGGCGATCGAGGCGATGACGGCGATGACGACCGTGATGCCCATCATCGCGCCGAAGACGATGAGCAGCTTCTTCTGGCCGTTCGGGGGGTTGGGTTCGAGAACTGGCATGGGAGCAGTCTCGCATCTCAGCATTCGTCCTCGACCGTCCGGTCCCTGCCCGCGAGGGTGCCGACGATCATCTGCGGCACCATGAGGCCGCCCATGAGCGCGATCGGCAGTCCCCAGCCGCCGCTGTGCTGGTAGAGCATGCCGACGAGGAGGGGGCCGGGGATGGAGATCAGGTAGCCGACGCTCTGCGCGAAGGCGGAGAGCCGGACGACTCCGGCGCCGGTGCGCGAGCGCATGCCGATCATCGTGAGGGCGAGCGGGAAGGAGCAGTTGGAGACGCCGAGCAGCAGCGCCCAGACCCAGGCTCCGGCGGCGGGGGCGAGGAAGAGGCCGGTGTAGCCGGTGAGGCCGCACAGGCCGAGGGCGACGGCGATCGGGCCCTGGTTCTTCATCCGGGTGGCGAGCCGGGGGATCACGAAGGCGAGCGGGACGCCCATGACCATGGTGACGGCGAGGAGCAGGCCCGCGGTGGAGGCGGGGACGCCGGCGTCGCGGAAGATCTGCGGCATCCAGCCCATGGTGATGTAGGCGCCGGTGGCCTGGAGGCCGAAGAAGCAGGCGAGGGCCCAGGCGGTGCGGCTGCGGGAGACCCGGGGAGCGGCGGTGGTCCCGGCCGGGGCGGTGGCCGTCGCCGCGCCTCCCGTGGAGGCCCCTCCCGTGGCGGCCCGGTCGCGGTCGCGCACCAGCGGGATCCAGGGCAGCACGGCCAGTGCGGCGACGGCCGCCCAGACGCCGAGGCCGACGCGCCAGTCGCCGCCGAGGGCGTCGGTCATCGGGACGGTCACGGCCGCGGCGAGGGAGGTGCCGAGGGCGAGCGCCATGGAGTAGAGGCCGGTCATGCTGCCGACGCGGTCGGGGAAGTACCGCTTGACGATGACCGGCATCAGGACGTTGCTGACGGCGATGCCCATGAGGGCGAGGGCGCTGGCGGCGAGGAAGCCGACGGTGCCGCCGGCGAAGGGGCGCAGGACGAGGCCCGTGAAGATCGCGGCCATGCCCGCGCAGACGACGGCCGCGGGGCCGAAGCGGCGGGCGAGGCGGGGGGCCGTGATGCCGAAGACCGCGAAGCAGAGCGGCGGTACGGAGGTGAGGACCCCGGCGACGGTGCCGCTCATGTGGAGCCCTGCGCTGACCTCTTCGAGGAGGGCGCCGAGGCTGGTGATGGCGGGGCGCAGGTTGAGCGCGGCCAGGACGAGTCCGACGGTGACGAGGCCGAGGGTCCAGCGGTGCGTGCGGCCGGGTGCGGGAGAATCTCCGGCGGTGGCGGCCGCTCCGGTCGGCGCCGTGGTGGTCGCCGGGGCGGTGGTACGCGCCGGTCGTACGGCGGGGTCGAGGGTCTTCGGCTCGTCAGGCATGAGGCCATCATAGAATCATGGGATGATTGGTTGTCCAATCCCGTACGAGAACGAAGGGGAAGGTGCTCCATGGCCCTCGGCCACCCCCGGCGCGCAGGTCTCTCCGACCAGGTGATCGCCGAGCTGCGGAACCAGATCACCTCCGGCGAGTGGCCGGTCGGTTCCCGCATCCCGACCGAACCCGAGCTGGTCGAGCAGCTGGGCGTGGCCCGCAACACCGTGCGCGAGGCCGTCCGGGCGCTCGCGCACAACGGGCTGCTCGACATCCGCCAGGGCTCCGGGACGTACGTCATCGCCACCAGCGAGCTGGCCGGTGTCATGCACCGGCGTTTCGCGGGCTCCGACCCCCGGCACGTGGCCGAGCTGCGCTCGACCCTGGAGTCCGCCGCCGCCCGGTTCGCCGCCGCCCGGCGCACCGAGCGGGACCTGAAGCAGCTCGACGCCCTGCTCGTACGGCGCGAGGAGGCGTGGGAATCCGGCGACGCGGAGCGGTTCGTGACCGTCGACGCGGCCTTCCACCACGCGGTCGTCGCCGCCTCGGGCAACGAGGTGCTCACGGAGCTCTACGCGGACCTCGGCGATCTGCTGCGGGAGTGGCTGCGGGACGACGTGGGGCAGGTGCTGCGGCCGGAGAACCACATGGACCACGCGCGCCTCGTGGACGCGATCCGGGACGGCGACGCCGAGCGGGCCGGGACGGAGGCGGCCGGTTACCCCTTCATGTGCCTCAGGAGCCCCGTACCGGAGCCGGCTCGGGAGCCCGGTCCGCCGGCTGGTGCGTGACCCAGGCGGACCGGACCTCCTTCCAGCAGCGGCCGGTGAGCTTGCCGTAGTCGGCGGGGGCGACGTCCACGGGGGCGCTGTCGGAGTCGACGTCCCACCAGCGCTCGCACTCGACGTGGAGGCGGACCCGGTCGGTGCGCGGGTACGGGTTCTGGCAGTGGGCGGTGACGGTGGAGCCCTGCACCACGGTGCGGCAGGAGGCGCCGAAGTTCTCCGGCTCCCCGGTCGCCGGGGCGGAGGAGGGGAGCTCCTCGGCCGGGGCGGGGGCGGCCCGCACCTCGGCGGCGACGGCTATCCCGGTGAGCAGTACGGCGACGGAGGCGAAGGCGCCGAGTCCGTGACGTATCGCGCGCATGCCCGTACCTCCTCCCCGTCAGCAGCAGGAACCTCACGCTCTGCCCCAGTCTGGGGTGGTTCGCTCGACTTTTCGAGTCGGGCAGGAGTTGCGGAAGGGCGAGGGCCGTGTGCCGCTCCGGGGGGAGCGGCACACGGCCCTTCGGTGCTGCGGAGAGCGGTTACGCGCCGATCGCGTGCAGACCGCCGTCGACGTGGACGATCTCGCCCGTCGTCTTCGGGAACCAGTCGGAGAGCAGCGCCACGACGCCCTTGCCCGCCGGCTCCGGGTCGGCCAGGTTCCACTCCAGCGGGGAACGGCTGTCCCACACCGCGGCCAGCTCGCTGAAGCCCGGGATGGACTTGGCGGCCATGGAGCCGATCGGGCCCGCCGAGATCAGGTTGCAGCGGATGTTCTGCTTGCCCAGGTCACGGGCCATGTAACGGCTGGTGGCCTCCAGGGCGGCCTTGGCCGGGCCCATCCAGTCGTACTGCGGCCAGGCGTACTGCGCGTCGAAGGTGAGGCCGACGACCGAGCCGCCCTCCGTCATCAGCGGCAGCAGCGACGTCGTCAGCGACTTCAGCGAGAAGGCGGAGACGTGCATGGCCGTGGCGACCGACTCGAACGGCGTGTTGAGGAAGTTGCCGCCGAGCGCGTCCTGCGGGGCGAAGCCGATGGAGTGCACGATGCCGTCGAGACGGTCACCGAGGTGCTCGCGGACCTGGCCCTCCAGACGCGCGAGGTGCTCGTCGTTGGAGACGTCCAGTTCGAGGACCTTGACGTTCTCGGGCTTGGGGAGCTTCTTGGCGATGCGCTCCGTCAGGGACGGCCGCGGCCAGGCGGTGAGGATGATCTCCGCACCCTGCTCCTGGGCCAGCTTCGCGGTGTGGAAGGCGATGGAGGACTCCATCAGCACACCGGTGATCAGGATGCGCTTGCCCTCGAGAATTCCGCTCATGGTGATCAGTGACCCATGCCCAATCCGCCGTCAACCGGGATGACGGCTCCAGTGATGTACGAGGCGTCGTCGGAGGCGAGGAACCTCACCGCGGCGGCGATCTCCTCGGGCTGCGCGTAGCGGCCCAGCGGCACCTGCGACACGATGCCCGCGCGCTGCTCGTCGGTGAGCACCGCGGTCATGTCGGTGTCGACGAAGCCGGGGGCGACGACGTTGAAGGTGATGTTGCGGGAGCCCAGCTCACGCGCGAGGGAGCGGGCGAAGCCCACCAGACCGGCCTTGGAGGCGGCGTAGTTGGCCTGACCGGCCGAACCGAGCAGACCGACGACCGAGGAGATCAGGACGACGCGGCCCTTCTTGGCGCGCAGCATCCCGCGGTTGGCACGCTTGACGACCCGGAAGGTGCCGGTGAGGTTGGTGTCGACGACGGACGTGAAGTCCTCCTCCGACATGCGCATGAGGAGCTGGTCCTTCGTCACGCCGGCGTTGGCCACGAGGACCTCGACCGGACCGTGCCGCTCCTCGATCTCCTTGTACGCCTGATCCACCTGCTCGCCGTCGGTGATGTCGCACTTGACGGCCAGGAAGCCCTCGGGCGGCTCGCCGGAGCGGTACGTGATCGCGACCTTGTCGCCGGCCTCGGCGAACGCGCGGGCGATGGCGAGGCCGATGCCCCGGTTTCCTCCGGTGACGAGAACCGAGCGGCTCAACGGATCACCCTTTCGATAGCGGTCTGATAGCCGAAAACCTATCGGTATAGACCTCCACATGAGGAATCGACCTCCGACAGTGGCATACGGGTGTCGCTGTCGGGTCCCTACAGCTCGGGGCCGCCGAGCGGGCGCCCTCCGCCGCCCCTGGCACGGCCGCGCGGCGCCCCTGACGTGGCCCTCTCCGGCTCTAGGAGGCCCTCAGGTCCGCCTGGGAGAGTTCGGCGCACAGCTCGTCGAGTGTCCGGTCGTACAGCACGGACCGGTGGGCGAGCACGTTCCGCGCGGTGACGAGGAGGCGCAGGAGGGCCGCGTCGCGCGGGGGCAGGGCGAGCGCTCCGCTGATGTGGGCGCGCAGCAGCTCGCCCACCTGGAGCTCCAGGAAGGCCCGTTCCGGGTCGCCGCCGGCGTGGGCGGGGGGACGGTCGGCGTAGTCGGCGACGAGGGTGGCCACCGGACGGTTGAGGTGACCGAGCGCCCGGACGGCGAGACGCTGCCGGGCCTCCTCGATCCACGGTGTCAGAACGCGCTGCTGCGCCTGGGAGACCAGCGCGGCGAGCCGGGCCCGCGCGCCGCCGTCGGGCGCGGGGGGCGGACCGGCCGCGGGGGCGGTGGGGGCCGCAGGCCCCTTGAGCGCGGTGGCGGCCGCGGGATGCCAGACGCCGACGTGCGCGCGGAGTCTTCCCTCCCAGGAGACGACGGCTCCCGCGGCCCACGCCTGGCGGAGTTCGGCGCCCGGCCGGAGCAGGGCGCCGATCCGGCGCAGCGGCGGGCAGTCCGCCGGACCGGGGCGCGGCGACGCCGCCAGGCAGCGTCCGAGGACCGCGCCGAGGGTGTGCTGGGCTCCGTCCCACTCCAGGGCGAGCAGCCGGGCGAGCTCCAGGTCGGGGCCGCAGACCTCGACCACGGTCTCGGACCGCACCGCGCGCCGGATCCGCTCGGCGAGCGGGTCGCGGTCGCGGCCGGAGGTGTCGGGCCCGCGGTCGAGGATCGGCGCGACGGCGGTGGCGGTGTCGAGCCTGCCGAGCACGCCCCACCACCAGTGCACGGCGGTGTCGCCGAGGCCGTGCCGGAGTTCG
This sequence comes from Streptomyces sp. NPDC002057, assembly GCF_040296665.1. Lineage (NCBI taxonomy): Bacteria > Bacillati > Actinomycetota > Actinomycetes > Kitasatosporales > Streptomycetaceae > Streptomyces > Streptomyces sp. NPDC002057. The sequence goes on along the minus strand of NZ_JBEOXR010000074.1, from coordinate 11,801 downwards.
TCGGGGAGGGATTCCGGCAGGTCGCGGAGGCGGGCGACGACGAGGAGGCGGGGGCGCTCGCCCGGGGGGAGTCCGGCGTCCTTGACGGCGGCGGCGAGGAGGCGGAACAGCCGCTCGACGGCGGCGCCGGGGGTACGCGCGCCGGTGGCCGTGAACGTGCCCGTACCGGCTCCCGTACGCGCGCCCGTGCCCGTACCGCTGTCGTGGTCCTCCTCCGTCCACGCGCGGATGCCGACGACCGGGCGGCGGTCGCGGTCGGGGGCGACCAGGGTGGCGACCGCCTGGTCGGCGTCGACGGAGAGTTCCTTGCCGAGGCGGGCGAGGAGGCCGTGCGGGTCGTGCCGGGGACCGGCGGACTCCTTGCGGGGTGCCGGTACGCGGGGCCGGTGATCCTCCAGGGCCCAGCCGAGGTCGAGGTCGAAGCCGTCGTCGGGCAGGTCGAGGTAGGGCAGTTCGTCGCCGTCCGCCCACGCGCCGCCGCCCGCCCAGGCGGCGGTGTCCGCCTCGTCCGGCCCGGGTTCCTCCCCTCGCTCCCCCTGGACCCCCGCCTCCCCTGCCTCTTCTTCCTCCACGCGCGCGCGTGCGGAGGCCGGGGCGGGGACGTCGACGCGTACCGGGCTCCCGAACAGCGCCCCCCGGTACAGCTCGTCCGCGAGCCCCGACTCCACCAGGGCGTCGGTGACCAGCCAGAGGCAGTTGCGCCCGGCGGCGAGGTCGGCGACGACCCCGCGCAACTGGGCCCGCACGCCCGGCAGATCGCCCGGAGGCACGACGGGTGCCGCCGGGCGGGCAGGTGCCGCCGGGCGGGCAGGTGCCGTCGGGCGGCCCGCCGGTGTCGCTGTCCGCGCCGGGGGTGGTCCGGGGCGCGCCGGTGTCTCCGTCACCTCACTTCTCCCCGGCGGCCGCCCGGGACCGCACCGCGCGGTACGTGACCGGTTCCACCGCGAAGCCCTCGGGCGTCTCGTCGAGCACGCCGAGCCGGCCCAGGTGCTGCAGCCAGGCGTCGGTCTCCGCGTCGGAGCGTTCGGTCGCCGCCGCCACGTCGTCGCGGGGCACGCCCTGCCCCTCCCCCACATAGCCCGTCCAGGCCACCAGGAGGTCCAGGTCCCGGGCGTCGAGTCCGGAGAGGCGCAGGTGCTCGTCGATGTTGCGGGGGCCGGCGATGAGGGCGCGGATCCGCTCGACGGCGTTGTCCAGGGTCGCCCCGTGCACGGACACGTCCGTCACCGCGGCCTCCATCCAGCGGGGCCAGCCGCCGGTCGCGGCGACGAGCCGGTCGCGGTCCTCGCGGGACACGAAGGGGCATTCCGACCAGGCGCGCAGGGCGTCCGCGGTCCACCGCTCGGGGCGGAGCCACCGTACGGCCAGCTCCTCGTGCCCGTCGTCGGCGGCGAGTTCGGCGAGTCCGGCCGCGTCGGCGAGGACCACGACGGAGCGGTTCTCGTTGCCGCCGCTGCGCCGCTCGGTCTGCCGGACGAGCCGGTCGGCGGCGGGTCCGGCGTGCACGAGGAGGGAGCGGACGGTCTCGCGCAGCGCGGCGGTGGCGGCGCCGCGCAGGTCGGCGATGATCACATGGGCCTTGCGGCGGCGGCTCTTGAGGAGGGCGGCCAGGTCTTCCCCGTGGGTGTACGCGACGACGTCGACGCCCCGGTTCTCGGCGAAGGCGGTGACCGCCCGGCGGACGAGCTCGGGCCGGTGGAGCGCGGTGGTGCCGATCAGGCTGACGCCGGACTGGGCGGTCTCGTGGAGCTGTTCCTCGGTGAGCGGACTGTAGGTCTGGACCCCCCGGGAGTCGCGGCCGAGGATGCGCCGGGCGGCGTGCGGGTTGTAGTCGTAGGGCAGGCCGAACTCGGTCTCGCGCAGTTCGAGTTCGAGCTCCTCGCGGGTGCCGAGCATGTTGACGACGTTGGGGCTGCGGACGGCGAAGCGGGAGCGGTCGCCGAGCTGGATGAGCAGGCCGAGGCCGACCATCTCGGTGAGGAAGATCTGCGCCTGCTTGGCGCTGAGCATCTCGAACCCCTCGGGCCAGGCCTCCCGGGCCTCCTGGAGGAGTTCGCCGGCGGAGTAGTCGCCGCGGTAGTTGTCCTTGAGGCTGTGCAGGGCTATGACCAGGGCGAGGACCCGGTAGCGGTCCTCCAGGTTGATGGTGAAGCGGAGCCGTTCGGCGATCTGGCGGCGGACGGTCTCCGAGGCGGCGACCTTCTGGACGTCGTCCTCGGTGATCCGGACCGGGTTCCCGGACCAGGTGTACGGGCGGTCGTGGAGGACGCGGACGAGTTCGCGGCAGAAGATCTGCACCAGGTTGGCCTGGTAGTTGGTGATGGCGAGGATCCGCCAGACCAGCTCGGGGCGTTCGAAGAAGTAGCCGAGCGCGGCCATGGGTTCGGTGACGAGCCGCACGGCGGCCTGGGTGCCGAGCGGTCCGACGAGGACGTCGGGGCCGCCGTGCACGGTGGAGACGTTGGAGAGGTGTCCGAAGCGCTGGACCTGGTGGAGACCCGCGAAGACGATCTTGAAGCGGCGCTCGGTCTGTTCCATCAGGCGCTGGAAGTGCATGACGTTGGGGAAGGTCGACTCGCTGCCGACGCGGTAGGCGCGGCGCGAGTCCGTGTTGAGGAAGGCGTCCGCCTCGTCCGCGAGGACCAGGATCCGCCGGGTGTCGTCGCCCTCCAGCCAGGACTGGATGTTGCGGACGACGACGTCGGGGTTGGCCTGCTCGGACATCTTGCTGTTGAAGACGCCCTTGCGCTTGAGGTCCTCGACCAGCCGGCTCCAGATCCGGTCGGGGGCCTCGGCGTGCCCGATCTCGGCCTTCAGCAGGTCGAGGTAGACGGCGACGTGGGTGTCGGCGCGGCTCGGGAAGATCTCCGCGACCCGGCGCAGCAGCGCGGACTTGCCGAGCTGGCGGCCCCCGTAGAGGAACATGCCGCCCTCGCGGCCCATGACCTCCCGCATCTCCTCGTCGCGGCCGTAGAACACCTCGGGCGGGACGAGGCCCGCGACGAACGGCGTGTACGGGTTGTACGCGGCCCAGGGCAGCGTCACACGCTGAAGCGAGCGGAAGGAGCCGGGGGCGCGGGCGGCCATCCAGCCCATCACCGCGGAGTCGACGACCAGCGCCTGCTGGGCGAAGGAGCGCGCGGACTCGGCGAGGCCCCGTCGTCCCTCCATGCCGAGCGGATGCAGGTAGAGCACGATGTTGGCGCCGACGTCGGCGTCCTCCAGGTGGGCGAGCGGGCCGTCGGCCGGCTGCTCCTCCCAGATCAGCAGGACGGTGTACGAGGAGGCCCGGGAGCCGAGCGCGGCGACGTACCCGGCGCGTTCGGCGACCCGCGCGCGGACCTTGAAGCGGCGCATCCCCTGGCCGAGGGCGACCCGCTCGGCGGTGACCCGGCCCGGGGAGACGTCGAGGCCGAGGAGGCGCAGGAGCTGGGAGAGGTGCTGCGGCAGTTCGCCGCGGCGGCCCTGCGGGGAGCAGAGGGCCGCCCACGACTCCAGGCCGTTCCCGGCGGCCGGGGTGAGCGAGGACGCCGGGTCGCCGTAGTGCTTCGCCCACCAGTCCGCCTCGACTCCCTCCCCGCCGGCCTTGGGGGCGTCGGGGGCGGTGACTCCGCCGAGGAAGGCCGTGAGCTCCGAGCCGTCGTCGTACCGGGCGCCCGGCTCCGGCAGTTGCGTGTGGCTCGTGGCGAGGGCGAGGAACTCCTGCGCGGTGACCGTGTCCCCCTCGTCGACGAGGCGGGCGATGCGGTCGTGGTCGGCGGTGGAGAGGGCCCGGTCCGGGCGGGAGCGCAGCTGGGCGAGGTCCTCGCGCAGCTGCCGGGTGTAGTCCGCGACGAGGGTGACGAGCTCCGCCTCCAGGGCGCGGAGCGAGTCCACGGCGAAGCGGTAGCGGCCCGACTCCTCGCCGTCGGCGAACTCCTGGAGCCGGCCCACGAACTCCCGTTCCTGATCGGCCGAGAGCTGGTTGAGCGTCCGCATCTGGGCGAGCAGTCCGGCCGCCGCCCGGTGGCGCTCGGCGACCGCGCGCCGCCAGTCCTCGTGGCCCTGCGCGAGCCGCCGGGCCGCCGTCTCCCCCCACTCGGGGTCGGTGCAGCCGTACTCCTCCGGGTCGCTCTCGACCGCGGCGATCAGCGCCCTCGCGAGGTGCAGGTCGCCGTCGTCGAGGTAGCGGACGAGGGCGTACTCGGCGTCGGCGGGCGACAGCAGCGCGGCGATCCGGCGGGCCGCCCGGGGGTCGGCGAGGTCCGGGTCGCCCAGGGCGTCCCGGGGCAGGTCGGGCAGGCGGAGGAGGGAGTCGGCGGGCGGGACGGGGCCGCCGTTCTCACGGAGCCGGTCGGCCGCGGCGTCCGCGGACCGCACCTGCTCGCCGGTCAGCCAGCCGCGCAGCAGCGCGAGCGCCGCGCCTCCGGTGCCGGCCGGGGCGGGCTCCTCGGCGAGGTGCCGGAGCACCGAGGCCAGTTCGGGGATGCCCCGGTCGCTCACGCCCTGGTGCGGCCGGGCGGCGGCGTGCGCGGCCTCGGCGCGCATCAGGAGTTCGCCGACGGACCGGCAGGCGGTGTGCAGCTGCCGGAGCGCGCCGGCCGTGATCGGCTCCTTGGCCTGCTTCGACGTACGGAACAGGGCGTCCGTGTCCTCGATGACCCGGTCGATGTCCTCCGCCCGCCACAGCTGCTCGCCGAGGGCGCGGAAGCCGGGGGTGCCGGTGTACTGCGCCGGGCTCTGGCCGGACCACTCGATGACCTCGTTCAGCGCCTGGCGCACCGGACCGGAGGGGCCGACGAGGTACTGGAGCACCTGGGACGCCCGCTGGTACTTCATCTTGCGGCGCGGCAGGTCGTCGAGGAGCTGCCGGGCGGTCAGGCCGATCTCCTCGCGGGTGGCGGCCTCCAGGCCCTCGGCGCTGCCCTGGAGCATGCCGGGCTCGAAGGCGCGGCCGTCCCGGACGGCGGCGACGAGCACGGTGAGCAGCTGCTGCCAGGGGCCGGTCAGCCCGGACGGCATGACGAAACCGCTGACCAGACCGTGCGGCCAGCGGGCGGTGAGCCCGGTGCGCAGGGCGGCCGAGAGGGCCACGAGGTGGGCCTCCCGGTCCCGGGCGACGAGCGCGGGGTCGAGCTCGTGCGCCATCTGTACGGGGGTGGCCTCGCTGTCCGAGACACAGCCGAACGCGGCGGCGGCGAAGGCGAGCGTCCGCGCCCGGACGTCGCTCTCGTGGGAGGCCACGGTCATCCAGTACGCCTCGGCGATCCGCCCGTCCCGCAGCAGCCTGCCGACGGGCGGCTCGCTGCCGGAGTCCCAGGGCGCGTACGGCTCCCAGTCGGGCGCGTCGACCCCGGACGGCCAGGGCTCGTCCTCGACGGGGAGGGAGACGGGCGGGATCGGGGACGGGGCCTGGGCCGGGACGGGGGTGGTGGGCGCGGGGGCCGGGTGCTGGGTGGGGGTGGGAGCGGCCGGGGCGGCGGGGGCGGTCACGACGGCCGGGGCGGGAGCCGGGGCCTGGGCCGGAGCCTGTGCCTGGGCCTGGGCCGGGATGGAGGGGGGCGTGGCGGCGGGGGCCGGGTGGGCGGCGGGAGTCGGCCCGGCCGGAGCCGGCTCGGCGGCGGGCGGCTCGGCGGCGAGTGGTTCGGCGGCGGGGGCGGGGCTCGGGTCCGGGGCGGTGGTGGGTGCCGCCGGCTGCGCGGGCGGGGCCGGCAGGGGGGCCGGGGTGAGGAGCGGCGTCGGCGGCGGGGGTTCCACCGCGCGGCGGACGGCCTCGATCGCGGAGGCGCCGACCCGGACCCGGCCGGTCATCGCGGTCGCGTCTCCGGTGCCGTGCTCGGTCCGTCCGGCGGGGGCCTCCTCGGGCGGGTCGCCGGCGTCGGCGGCCGACACGCCGAGGGCCGGAGCCTCGGCGGCCGACACCACGAGGGCCGGAGCCTCGGCGGCCGGAGTCCCGTGCGCCGGAGTCCCGTGCGCCGGGCCCTCAAGGGACGCGCTCTCCGGGGCCGTACCCTCACGCGGCGCGCTCTCCGGGGCGGCACCGTCACTCGTCACGGCCACCGGAGCCGTACCCTCACGCGGCGCGGCCACCCGGGCCGCGCTCTCGCTCGGCACGCCCTCCGGAGCCGTACCGCCGGACGCCGTGTCCTCGGAGGCGCCGAGTGCGCGCAGGTGTGACTCGGTGCGGTGCAGGTGGCGGCGGAGGTCGGCGGCCTCCTCCTCGCCGTCGGCGAGTTCCAGGAGCTCGGCGTACCGGCTCGCCTTGCGGCGCAGGGCGCCGATCTGCTCGGCGCGCGCCTCCCGCAGGCGGGTCAACCCGGCTCCGGCGTCGGCGTATCCGAGGTCCGGTCCCCAGGTGAGCCCCTCGGCGGCGAGCGCCGCGGCGAGCCGCTCGCGCTCCGCCGTCCAGCCGGAGATCCCGTCGCCCGGCGCGTCGGCGGGCAGGAGTCCGGTCTCCACGGCGTCCGCCGCCGCGCGCAGGACGGCGGCCAGCCGTTCGCCGTCGGCCTTCAGCCGCGCGAGCGTCGCGGGAAGGTCGGCCAGGGGTTCGGGTCCGGACACGGGAGCGGCATCCTCACGATCGGGGCGGGTCGTCGGCGCGGCGGAGTCCGTGCCGGCGGGGCCGGGGGCGGGCGGTATGTCGGGGGCGTCGGCCGGATGCCCGCCGGGTAAGGCCGGTAAGGCCTCCGTCACCCCCGCGACCGCGGTCGCCTTCGGGGCCCCCGCCGCCTGTGCCGCCTCCAGGACCGCGGGTGTCTCCGGTCCTCCCGAGGCCGCCTCCGCGGCTTCGAGGCGCGGGCCCGTCTCGTGGGCGTCGGGGGGCGGGGGACTGTCGGCGGCGGCCTGTAACGCGGCCTCGTGGTCCCTCGCCAGCGGGCCCACCGGCAGTCGGCTCGTGCCGGGCAGGAGCATCCCGTAGAGGGCGCAGCGCGCGAGGGGCGGGTCGAGCACCGTGAGCATGGCGAGGAGTTCTTCGAGCGTGGGCTCCGTGAGGGCGCGCTGCGAGAAGCCGTACTCGGTGTGGAGCGCCTTCACCGCCCAGACGAGCCCGCACGCGGTGATGCTCGTCAGCTGTCCCTGCTGGGCCTTGGCGAGGCGCACCCGCGCCGCGTGGAGTTCCCGCCGCGAGGGGGGCGAGGGGCGCAGGGGCCGGTCCGAGCTGTGCGCGTGCTTCTCGCCGCGCAGGCAAGGGTGCCAGGTCAGCAGGGACTTGAGCGCGTCCTCGTCCAGCGACGCCAGCCAGGACCTGACTCCGTTCACCCACCCGTGCATGGCGTGGATCATCTCATCCCATCAACACGGGTGCCATGCCTCTGCCTTGTTCCGATCCCCCGACGCGCTCCGGGCGGGGGCCTGTCGGCGCGGGTTACGCGGTGGGCGCACTTCAATGCGCCGCCTCGGCGGTCCGTCCCGTGATTGACTTCCGGAACAGATCAACCGCCGCCTTCCGATCACCGAGAGCGAGGCCGCTCGTGGTCCATCAGATCGATCCTTCGTTCGTCGCGCTGCCCCTGCGGGCGCTCGCCGACGCGGCGCTCGCCCGAGCGCGCGCGCTCGGTGCCGCGCACGCGGACTTCCGTCTGGAGCGGGTGCGCAGCGCCGCGTGGCGGCTGCGCGACGCCAAACCGTCCGGTTCCTCCGACACCACGGACCTCGGCTATGCGGTGCGGGTGGTGCACGGCGGTGCCTGGGGGTTCGCGTCGGGCGTCGACCTGACCATGGACGGGGCCGCGCGGGTCGCCTCGCAGGCGGTGGCCATGGCCAAGCTGTCGGCGAAGGTGATCGCGGCGGCCGGGTCGGACGAGCGCGTGGAGCTCGCCGACGAGCCGGTGCACGAGGAGCGCACCTGGGTCTCCTCGTACGAGATCGACCCCTTCTCCGTGCCCGCCGAGGAGAAGAGCGCGCTGCTCGCCGACTGGAGCGCGCGGCTGCTGCGCGCGGACGGCGTGGCGCACGTGGACGCCTCGCTGCTCACCGTCCACGAGAACAAGTTCTACGCGGACACGGCGGGGACGGTCACCACGCAGCAGCGGGTGCGGCTGCACCCGCAGCTGACGGCGGTCGCCGTCGACGGGACGACCGGCGAGTTCGACTCGATGCGGACGATCGCGCCGCCGGTCGGGCGGGGCTGGGAGTACCTGACCGGCACCGGCTGGGACTGGGACAGGGAGCTGGAAGAGATCCCGGGGCTGCTCGCCGAGAAGATGCGGGCGCCGAGCGTGGAGGCGGGGCGGTACGACCTCGTCGTGGACCCGTCGAACCTCTGGCTGACCATTCACGAGTCGATCGGGCACGCCACCGAGCTGGACCGGGCCCTGGGGTACGAGGCCGCGTACGCGGGCACCTCCTTCGCCACCTTCGACCAGCTCGGCAAGCTGGCGTACGGCTCCTCGATCATGAACGTGACGGGTGACCGGACCGCCGAGCACGGGCTCGCGACCATCGGGTACGACGACGAGGGCGTCGCGGCGCAGAGCTGGGACCTGGTGAAGGACGGCACGCTCGTCGGCTACCAGCTGGACCGGCGGATCGCGAAGCTCACGGGCCTGGGCCGGTCGAACGGCTGCGCCCACGCGGACTCCCCCGCGCACGTGCCGGTGCAGCGGATGGCGAACGTGTCGCTCCAGCCGGACCCGGGCGGTCTGTCGACGGAGGACCTGATCGGGGGTGTGGAGCGCGGCATCTACGTGGTCGGCGACCGGTCCTGGTCGATCGACATGCAGCGCTACAACTTCCAGTTCACCGGGCAGCGCTTCTTCCGCATCGAGAACGGGCGGCTCGCCGGACAGCTGCGGGACGTGGCCTACCAGGCGACGACCACCGACTTCTGGGGCTCGATGGAGCAGGTCGGCGGCCCGCAGACGTACGTCCTCGGTGGCGCGTTCAACTGCGGCAAGGCCCAGCCGGGTCAGGTCGCCGCGGTCTCCCACGGCTGCCCCTCCGCCCTCTTCCGGGGTGTCAACATTCTCAACACGACGCAGGAGGCCGGACGATGAGCCGCGTCAGCAAGCCCTACGAGATCGTCGAGCGGGCCCTGGAGCTGTCCCGTGCCGACGGGTGTGTCGTCATCGCGGACGAGGAGTCCTCGGCCAACCTGCGCTGGGCGGGCAACGCGCTCACCACGAACGGCGTGACCCGGGGCCGTACCCTCACGGTCGTCGCGACCGTCGACGGCGCCCAGGGCACCGCCTCCGGTGTCGTCTCCCGCTCCGCCGTGACCGCCGACGACCTGGAGCCGCTGGTCCGGGCCGCCGAGGCCGCCGCCCGCGCCGCCGGGCCCGCCGAGGACGCCCAGCCGCTGGTGACGGACGTGCCGTCGTCCCCCGACTTCACGGACGCGCCCGCGGAGACCTCCTCCGCCGTGTTCGGCGACTTCGCCCCGGCGCTCGGCGAGGCCTTCGCCCGGGCCCGGGCCGGCGGCCGTGAGCTGTACGGCTTCGCCAACCACGAGCTGACCTCCACCTACCTGGGCACGTCCACGGGCCTGCGGCTCCGGCACGACCAGCCCAACGGGACCCTGGAGCTGAACGCCAAGTCCCCCGACCGGGCGCGCTCCGCCTGGGCCGGGCGCTCGACGCGGGACTTCAAGGACGTCGACCCGGCGGCGCTCGACGCCGAGCTCGCGGTCCGCCTCGGCTGGGCGGAGCGCCGGATCGAGCTGCCCGCCGGGCGGTACGAGACGCTGCTGCCGCCGACGGCCGTGGCCGACCTGCTGATCTACCAGCTGTGGAACGCCACGGCCCGGGACGCGGTCGAGGGCCGTACGGTCTTCTCCAAGCCCGGTGGCGGCACCCGGCTCGGCGAGACCCTCTCCCCGCTGCCGCTGACGCTGCGCAGCGACCCGAACGAGCCGGGCCTGGAGTCCGCCCCCTTCGTGATCGCGCACTCCTCCGGCGACGACTCCTCCGTCTTCGACAACGGTCTGCCCATCGCGCCGACGGACTGGGTGCGGGACGGCAGGCTGGAGCGGCTGACCACCACCCGGCACACGGCGGCGCTCACCGGGCTGCCCGTCGCCCCCGGGGCGGGGAACCTGATCCTGGACGGCGGCGGCGAGCGCTCCCTGGAGGAGATGGTCGCCGCGACGGAGCGCGGTCTGCTCCTCACCTGCCTCTGGTACATCCGCGAGGTCGACCCGGCGACGCTGCTGCTCACCGGTCTGACCCGGGACGGCGTCTACCTCGTCGAGAACGGCGAGGTGGTCGGCGAGGTGAACAACTTCCGGTTCAACGAGTCGCCGGTGGACCTGCTGTCGCGGGCCTCGGAGGCGGGCCGGACCGAGAAGACGCTGCCGCGCGAGTGGAGCGACTGGTTCACCCGGGCCGCGATGCCCGCCCTGCGGGTGCCCGACTTCAACATGAGCTCGGTCAGCAAGGGGGTCTGACCCACCTAGACTGGCCACGGCATCACCGCAATCAATCAAGGAGACGGACGACGTGACCGACATCGTCGACGAGCTGAAGTGGCGTGGGCTCTTCGCCCAGTCCACCGATGAGGACGCACTGCGCAAGGCTCTCGCGGACGGTCCCGTCACCTTCTATTGCGGTTTCGACCCGACCGCGGCCAGTCTCCACGTCGGCCACCTGGTCCAGGTCCTCACCGTCCGCCGGCTCCAGCGGGCCGGGCACCGGCCGCTGGCGCTGGTCGGCGGGGCCACCGGCCAGATCGGTGACCCGCGGCCGACGGCCGAGCGCACCCTGAACGACCCCGAGACGGTCGCCAACTGGGTGAACCGGCTGCGGACGCAGATCGAGCCGTTCCTCTCCTTCGAGGGGGAGAACGCGGCGGTCATGGTGAACAACCTGGACTGGACCGCCGGCCTGTCGGCGATCGAGTTCCTGCGGGACATCGGCAAGCACTTCCGGGTCAACAAGATGCTGACCAAGGACTCCGTCGCCCGGCGTCTGGAGTCCGAGCAGGGCATCAGCTACACCGAGTTCAGCTACCAGCTGCTCCAGGCCATGGACTTCCTGGAGCTGTACCGCCGCTACGGCTGCACGCTGCAGCAGGGCGGGTCGGACCAGTGGGGCAACCTGGTGGCCGGTCTCGACCTGATCCACCGCCTGGAGCCGGGTGTCGAGGCGCACGCGCTCGCGACCCCGCTGATGGTCAAGGCGGACGGCACCAAGTTCGGCAAGACCGAGGGCGGGGCCGTCTGGCTGGACCCGGAGATGACCACGCCGTACGCGTTCTACCAGTTCTGGCTGAACGTGGACGACCGGGACATCTCGACGTACATGCGGATCCTCTCCTTCAAGTCCCGCGAGGAGCTGGAGGCGCTGGAGGCGCAGACCGCCGAGCGGCCGCAGGCGCGTGCCGCCCAGCGCGCGCTGGCCGAGGAGCTGACCGCCCTGGTGCACGGCGCGGACCAGTGCGCGGCCGTCATCGACGCCTCCAAGGCGCTGTTCGGCCAGGGCGACCTGGCGGAGCTGGACGAGGCGACGCTGGCCGCCGCCCTGTCCGAGCTGCCGCACGCGCGCGTGACCGGGCTGGGCCAGGTCGTGGACCTGTTCACCGAGGTCGGGCTCGCCCCGAGCAGGTCGGGGGCGCGGCGCACGGTGAAGGAGGGCGGGGCGTACGTGAACAACGTGAAGGTCACCGCCGAGGACGCCGAGGTGTCCGCGGAGGAGCTGCTGCACGGCCGGTGGCTGGTGCTGCGGCGCGGCAAGAAGAACCTGGCGGCGATCGAGTTCGCCGGGGAGTGACCCCGGCGGACCGGCCGGTCCGCGACCTCGGACGGGCGGCGGCGGCCCGGCGTCGCGGCGGAGGCCGCGCGGGTCGCGTGCAGGGCCGGGGGGGGCCGGGAGACGTTGCGGCCGGCC
>NZ_JBEOXR010000073.1:0-35532 GCF_040296665.1 Streptomyces sp. NPDC002057 | reverse complement strand
GTACACGGCCACGCTGCCGATACCCGCGTCCCGGCACGCCCGGGCCACACGGACAGCGATTTCGCCACGGTTGGCGATGAGCACCTTGCGCACGACGGCTCCTCATACCTGTCTCACGACGTATCCGAACGGGAGACGACTTCGGCTCCCGCATCCGGGACTCATATAAGGGAGGGTCCCATCCGTGTCCCATGTCGGTGCGGTTGAAGCGGCAGATGCGCCTCCACCTGGGTCCCGTGTCCCTGTGAACTGCTGACGGTCAGCCTGCCACCGGCGTCCTCCATCCGCTCCGCCATGGAGCGGAAGCCCTGATGGGAGTGGCCGGGTCGCAGGACCCGCTCGACGTCGAACCCGCGACCGTCGTCCTCGACGCTCGCGTACGCCCACCAGCGGGTGGAACGCACCGAGACCTTCACCCGTCCGGCCTTGGAGTGCGCGAAGCTGTTGCGCAGCGCCTCCCGGACCGTCAGGTACAGGTCCCGGCGCCGTACGTCGGGCAGGAGGCCCTCGTCGCCCGTCACCTTCACGGTGACCTGGAGTCCGTCCGGCGCGGCGCCGACCACGAACTCGCGCAGCGCCACGTCGAGCGGCGGGACGACCGACCGCTCCCGCACTCCGCCGACCAGGTCCCGCAGCCGGGTGTCCGTGGCGCGCAGGGCGTCCCGGGCGGCCGCGACCCGGTCGGCGGTGACGGGGTCGAGGAGCACTCCGTCGTACTCCTCCAGGGCCTCCAGCGCCTCCCGGGCCGCGGTGACGCCGTCGGCGACGTCGTCGTGCAGCTCGCGGGAGATCCGGCGCTGTTCCTGCCAGCAGCACTCCGACTGGTCCGCCGGGTGCCCGCTCTCGCCGGCCCGTCGGGCCGCCTCGCCGAGGACCCGCACAGATCCCTCGTCGAGGCGGCCCGTCTCCATCATCTGCAACATGGCGCACTCCATGAGCAGAACCGCGGCGGCGGCATTGTGGTGGGGTGCCAGTCTCACCGGCGGGCCGGGGTGCACCCCCGTGTCGGCCGTGGGCTCGGCGTCGAAGGCGGCGGACAGGACGGCACGGGCCCGCTCGTTCAGGGCCTGCCGCACCGAACTGTCCCAGCGGACGGCCTTGTTCAGCGTGGCCGGGAGCGCGGACTCGAACCGGCGCAGCACCGCGTCCAGGCACTCCGTACCCGGCCCCTCGGCGGCCCGCGCCGGCTTCCGGGGCGCGAGCTGCCGTGCGACGTGCGGCCCGGAAGGTCCCGCGGACGCCTGGCGCGCCACCCGCACGAGTCCCTGCTGCAGCGCCTCGGCGAAACCGGGACCGATGACGGACTCCCAGCCGCCGACCGCGACCTCGGCGGTCATCGGGAGGGGGCGTCCGCGCGGTGGAACGCGCCGCCGAAGAACAGCAGCCCGTCCGCGCCGTCACCACGGCTCGAACCGACGACGTCACCGATGAACACGGTGTGGTCGCCTATGTGGTGGGCCTCGGAGACCTCGCACTCCAGCCAGGCCAGCGCCCCGTTCAGGAGGGGGGCTCCGGTGGCGGGCCCGGGGACCCAGTCGACGCCGGTGAACTGGCTGGGCCCCAGGGGGCGCTTCTTGTCGGCGAAGAAACGGGCCAGACCCTCCTGGCCGGCCTCCATGATCGAGACACCGAAGTGCCCGCCGGAGGTGATCGCCTTGAACATGACCGCGCTGTGCGCGATGGAGCACAGGACGGACGGGGGGTCGAGGGAGACCGACGTGAAGGCGTTCGCCGTCATGCCGTGGATGTTCTCACCGCCGACGGACAGCACGGTGACACCGGTCGCGAACAGGGACATGACCTCCCGCAGGGGGGCGGGATGCGTCGCGGGTCCCCGGGAAACGGCGACGCCAGTGGATACGGAATTCATGCCGCGCCTTTCATGTAATCCATGGGGAGGAATGTACGAGGGGATTCCCGGGGGCGTGGAACCGTCGAGTAACTGTCCGGTCAGCCGGGCGCGGGGGAGTGCCGGATTACCGTTCCGTGAGCACCCGTTCACGGGGGGATGAGCGCTCCGTGGTTAGGATCTGGGCGTTTCGGTCAGGGCACCGTCAATAAGGGGTGACATGAATAACGTCTCTGCTGACCCGCAGCTCGCTGAACCGTATCTTCTCGGTTGGCTGGCCTCGCTCGGTCTCGACGTCGATTACGTACGGGCCGAAGGAAATACTCTGTATTACCTCGGTGCGGCCGGCGAGGAGATTCCCGTACTCGATTTCGCGGGCGGGTACGGTTCCCTGATCCTGGGGCACAACCATCCGGAGATCACGGCGTACGCGCAGCAGCTCCTCGCGTCGCAGACGCCGGTGCACGCGCAGTTCTCCCGCCACCCGTACGCGAACGACGTCGCCGTCGCGCTCAACCGGATCCTCCAGCGCGAGCTGGGCACGGAGGAGAACTACTCCGCCATCTTCGCCAACACCGGAGCGGAGGCGGTGGAGGCGGCCGTCAAGCACGCCGAGCTCGACCGCGGGCTCCGGCTCGCCGAGCTCCGCGAGCAGCTCGACGCGCACCTCGCCGCCGCCCGTACGGCGGTCGCGGAAGGGGCGGTCGTCGCGGCGGAGGCGTACCGGCTCGCCGGTGTGGAACCGGGGGACGGAGCGGCCGGCTTCGAGGAGCTGGCCGCCGCGGTCGTCCGGCACAACGCCGAGCAGACCGGCAGGCCGCCGGTGCTCCTGACCCTGGAGGGCGGCTTCCACGGCAAGCTGGTCGGCAGCGTCCAGCTCACCCACAACGAGGGCTACCGGACCCCCTTCGCCGCGCTGGCGAACCCCGCCCGGTTCATCCCCGCCGAGAACACGCAGGCCCTCAAGGCCGTCATCGAGAGCGAGCGGGCGACCGTGCTCGACCTGGTCGTCGAGGGCGGCACGGTGTCGCTGACCGAGCGGAACTCCCCGGTGTTCTGCGCCTTCGTCCTGGAGCCCATCCAGGGTGAGGGCGGCATCCGCGTCCTCTCCGAGGAATTCGCCCAGGAGATCCAGCGGGCCTGCGCCGAGGTCGACTGCCCGGTCGTCGTCGACGAGGTGCAGAGCGGAATGGGCCGGAGCGGCGATTTCCTGGCGAGTGCGGCGCTGGGCCTGCGCGGCGACTACTACGCGCTCGCCAAGAGCCTCGGCGGCGGAATAGCGAAGACGTCCGTCATGCTCACCCGCCAGTCCCGCTACCGCTCCGAGTTCGAGCTCGTGCACAGCTCGACCTTCGCGAAGGACGCCTTCTCCTGCTACCTCTCGAAGAAGGTCCTGGAGATCCTCGAAGCCGACGACGGCGCCGCGTACCGCACGGTGCGCGAGCGCGGCGAGAAGCTGCTCGCGACGCTGGAGGCGGTGCGCGCCGACTTCCCCGACGTGGTGAAGGACGTGCGCGGCCGGGGCCTCATGCTCGGCCTGGAGTTCCACGACCAGTCCGGCTCCGGCTCCGAGGCCATCCGCGAGAGCGCGCCGCTCCTCGGCTACACCGTCGCGGGGTACCTGATGCGCGAGCACCGCATCCGGACGTTCCCGACGGCGAGCGCCGTGAACACGCTCCGGTTCGAGCCCTCGCTGTACCTGACCGACGCCGAGATCGACCAGCTGGAGCTGGGCCTGCGGGGCGCCGCGCAGCTCTTCCGCACCCACGACGGGGCGGGTCTCACCGGGACGGCCGCCGAGGCCTGACGCAGGACGCTCCCCGGACGGCCGGTACGGAACGCACCGGCCGTCCGGGGAGCGGCACGTCAGTCCATGCCCCGCACGATGTGGGGTTCGCCGGGCTCGTCGTCCGTACCGGCGAGCTGGAGCGGCGGGTAGCGCAGGACGTGCGCCAGGCCCTTGGGGAAGGCGTGGCTGAGGTCGGCGTCGTACGTGTCGTCGCGCATCATGTCCTCCGGTCGTCGGATGGAACGGCCCCGCCCGCGGGCGGGGTCCGGCCGTACGTCGTGGACGCCGCGGGAACGGACGCGGCGCGGACCGACCCCCGCCGGCGTCACGGAGACGGACTCCGGGGACGCCGCGGCAGCGGGTACCGCGGGCGTCACGGAGACGGCCCCCACGCGCCGCAGCCCGATGGCGGTCACCACCAGCCCGTTGCCCGCGCACCACCGCCCGTCGAAGGCGGTGATCCGTACCCCGTCCACCACCGGTCCCGGCACCAGGAGTTCGGCGCGGAAGGTGCCCGCCACCGGATCGGGTGTGATCACGGCCTCGTCGAAGTCCAGCGGGAGCCCGGTCAGGGGGAACCAGGTCTTGTAGACGCTCTCCTTGGCGCTGAACAGCAGCCGGTCCCAGGAGACGGCCGGCCGCCGCGCGGTGAACTCGCGCAGCCAGACCCGCTCCTGGGGGAGCGCGATCAGTTCGAGCATCCCCGGCGAGGGCAGCGGCGCGTTCGGTTCCGCGTCGCAGCCGATCGCCAGCAGATCCGTGCCCCGGGCCACGGCCGCCGCACGGTAGCCCTGACAGTGCGTCATGCTGCCCACGACGCCCTCCGGCCACCGGGGCGCCCCGCGCGTACCGGGAAGGAGCGGCGAGGGCGGCAGTCCGAGGTGGCCGAGCGCCTGCCGGGCGCAGGCCCGCACCGAGGCGAACTCCCTGCGGCGCCCGGCGACGGCCCCCGCCACCACCCGCTCCTCCTCGGGGAAGAGACCGAGGTGCCCGGGAGGGTCGTGGAACAGCTCGGCGGTGACGACCGGGCCGGGCAGCAGCGAGGAGATCACGGCCGGCCTCCGCCCGGGGCCGGTGCCGAGAAGGCCGGCAGGGGGCGCGGGGCGTGGCCGGGGTCCGCCCGGCGGCGCCACTCGCGCGGATAGCCGAGGGACACCTCGTAGTGCGGCACCCCCTCCCGCCGTATCAGCCGGGGGATGTGGAGGTGCCCGTAGACGACGGCGGCCGCACGGTAGCGGACGGGCCACTCTTCGGTGGCCTCCGTCCCGCACCACAGGGCGAAGTCGGGGAAGCGCAGCACGTCCGTGGGCTCGCGCACCAGCGGGAAGTGGTTGACGAGGACGGTGGGCAGGTCGGCGGGGAGCGCGTCCAGGCGCTCGGCGGTCCGCGCGAGCCGGGCCCGGCACCAGTCCGCGACGCTGGCGTACGGATCGGGGTGGAGCAGGATCTCGTCGGTCGCGACGACCCCCGCTTCCTCCGCGAGCCGCAGCGCCTCCTCGGCGGTACGGACACCGGGCCGCCGGAAGCTGTAGTCGTACAGGAGGAAGAGCGGCACGACCGCGACGGGACCGCCCGTCCCGCGCCACACCGGGTACGGATCCTCGGGCGTGGTCACGTCCAGGCTCCGGCAGAGGTGGACCAGGGCCTCGTAGCGGGCGGCGCCGCGCGCCTGCACCGGGTCGTCCGGAGGGGTCCACAGTTCGTGGTTGCCGGGGGCCCACACGACCTTCCGGAACCGGCGGGCGAGTGTGGACAGCGCCCACTCGATGTCCGCCATGTGTTCCCCGACGTCGCCCGCGACGATCAGCCAGTCCTCGTCCGAGGTGGGCCGCAGCGCCTCGACGACCGCCCGGTTCTCCTCGTACCGCACATGGAGGTCGCTGACGGCCAGCAGACTGCCGGCGGAGGGACGGTCCCCGGGAGACAGGACACCGGAAGCACGGTCCCCAGGAGACAGGACACCGGAGGCGGGGCGCTCGGGAGGGAGGCCTTCAGGCGGTGGCGGTAACACGCCCGATCACGCCGTACGGCCCGCGACGAGCAGTCCGGTCGTGATGATGTCGCGGACCTCCTCGATGCGGTCGTCCAGGTAGAAGTGGCCGCCGGGCAGGATACGCAGGTCGAAGTCGCCGGAGGTGTGGTCGTGCCAGGCCGCGGCCTCGTCGACGGCCACCACCGGGTCCGCGTCGCCGATCAGCACCGTGACGGGCGCGGCCAGCGGGGCGCCGCCGTTCCAGTGGTACGTGGAGAGCGCGCCGTAGTCCGCGCGGAGCGCCGGCATCACCATGGCGAGCAGCTCGGGGTCGTCGAGCACCGCGTGTCCGGTCCCGCCCAGACCGCGCACCGCCCTCAGGATCTCCATGTCGCTGCCGAGCCGGTCGTGCGCGCTGGGCAGCGGCGACGGCGCGCCGCGACCCGAGAGGAACACCCGGCAGGGCCCCGGCCGCCCGGCGGCGACCAGACGACGGGCCGTCTCGTACGCGAGGACCGCCCCCATGCTGTGCCCGAACAGGGCGTAGGGGCCGTCGTCCGTCAGCGGCGCCAGGGCCTCGGCGAGGGCGTCGGCGTGCGCGGTGATGCTGCGGTACGGCTCCTCCCGCCGCCGGTCCTGCCGGCCCGGGTACTGGACGGCCAGCACGTCGAGCCGCCCGCCGAGCGCCCGCGAAAGAGGGACGAACGCGCTGGCCGCGCCTCCCGCGTGCGGGAAGCACAC
This sequence comes from Streptomyces sp. NPDC002057, assembly GCF_040296665.1. Classification (NCBI taxonomy): domain Bacteria; kingdom Bacillati; phylum Actinomycetota; class Actinomycetes; order Kitasatosporales; family Streptomycetaceae; genus Streptomyces; species Streptomyces sp. NPDC002057. Next base: position 29,181 of record NZ_JBEOXR010000073.1, on the reverse strand, counting down.
CAACCGCACGGCATCCTCACGAGCCGCTCCGAAGCGCCTGAACCACGTGCTATCCACTACGTCCCTTTCTGCGGGCCGGTACCCGGTGGTACCAGACGGGGGAGCATGAACTGCCAGAACTGACCGAGCCGTTGCCGCGAGAGCCAGCTGGGGTCCTTGCGGCCCAGGGCCTCGAAGCCGACGGTGGAGGCGGCGACGACGGTGACGACGTCCTCCGGCTCGGTCCCGTCGGCGAGCGCGCCGAGCTTGGCCGCGTGCCGCAGCGTGTCGCCGATCCAGTCCCGCCACTGACCGTGCAGGTCCACCAGGCTCGCCCACGACGGTTCGCAGCCGAGCGTGAAGCCGGCGCGCAGGATGACATCGCTGTTCAGTCCGTCGAAGAGCTGGTGGGAGGTGTCGACCAGGTTCTGGATCAGATCGACGTCCTCCTCGGGCCCACGGTCGTCGGACCAGTCCGGCGCGGGTCCCGTGATGCGCCACAGCCGCTGCTCGGCCGCCTTCTCGATGGCCTCCGCGAGCGCACCCTTGTTGGCGAAGTGGAAGTGCAGGGCACCACTGCTCACTCCGGCCCGGTGCGAGATGGAGGAGAGGGAGGCCGCCACGAAACCGTCCGTGTCGAAGATCTCCGCCGCGGACCGGAGCACCGTCGCTCGTGTACGGACAGCGCGTTCCTGTTTAGCCATGTGCACTCCGTGGATGCCTGGGGGCGCTGCTGACGGCCCCTCAAGAACGTCCAGCGTAATGAACCGCGACAGCGGTTTCCTATCGGCCCTGATCGAAGTCGTCTTGAAAGGGCCACCCGACCGACGGCCCGGAATCCGGAGCCTGGCCTGCCCGAGCGGGGGGAAGGATCGGGCAGGCCAGGAGAAGGGGGACCTACTCCGGGAGCAGGGTGCCGGCGACCGGACGGTCGATGGCCATGAGCCAGCGGCCGTCGTCGCCCCGACGCAGCACGTCGGTGCAGTTGCCCTCGATACGGACGGGCTCGCCGTCGGGACCCGTGCTGTCGACGCTGAACTGCACGCCGATCAGGGCCACGTCGCCGGCCACGTACGCGTGCGTGATCTCCGCCTTGAGGAACGGCTTCGGCGCGAGGAACTCCTTGAAGAACGCCAGGCGCTCCGCCCCGGTGAGCGGGGAGCCCGAGAAGTTCGATATCGCGTCGTCGCGGTAGAGGAGATCGAACAGGGCTCCGTCACCGGAATTGAAGAGCTGGATGAAGATCTCGTTCTGAGTATCCGCGTCGGCGGTCAGATCGGGGTTGTCGACATCGAAGTCGACCGTGATACCGGGAATGCTCATGGTCTGCGACACCACTTTCTTGGGTCTGGGGGTGCCTCCGTGCCGGGCACGGAGGCACGGGGATTACTTCTTCTCGCCGTACGGCTCGTCGATGGCGTAGCGCCAGTGGCCGTCCGTGCCCTTGCGCAGCACGTCGACGCCGACACCCGTGAGCAGCTCGGGGATGCCCGCGTCGTCCACGGTGGCGATGGACCAGTCCACGATCAGGAGCGCGGTGTCCCCGGTCTCGAAGATCTGGCGCGGCTTGGCGCTCATCTTCGGCGAGCGGGTCAGGAACTCCTTGACGGCGTCCTTGCGGGCCTGGCCCGTGAGCGGCTTGCCCGGTTCCCAGACCGCCACGGCCTCATCGGTGTACATCGCGTTCACGGCGTCGGCGTCGCCCGCGTTGAAGGCCGCCTCGTACAGCGCGGTGTGCTGTGCGACATCGCTGGTCAGATTACTCATGGTGAGACCGTTCCTACTTTCTTCCGGCATGACACCCAGGAATTCGAGGAGTTTCACGCAGATCTGTCCAGAACGTAACGGGCGATCCTCACCGGCCGCCCACCGACAAGTAACGGACCGGCCACCCCATGTCCGAACCGGGCGGTTACCCGTGCATGACCGGGGGTTGAGAAGAAACAGGGCGGCCGATCTTAAGGTCAAGAATGCGGGGGTTCCATATCCGGGATACTCAGGCCGCTTCGATATCAGTCAGGAAAGGGCAGTCGAGCGCCATGACGACTAATCGCATTTCTGTGGAGAGCCGCGCGCCGCGAGGCGACGAGGGGGCCATCGCCGTCATCGGCATGTCCTGCCGACTCCCCATGGCGCCCGGTCCGGCCGACTTCTGGCAGCTGCTGCGCAGCGGACGCGACGCCATCACCGACGCGCCACCCGGACGCTGGAACACCTCCGAACCACAGGCCGGGGCAGGGGTCCGCCGCGGCGGATTCCTCGACGGCATCGGCGATTTCGACGCCGGCTTCTTCGCGATCTCGCCCCGCGAGGCCGCCGCCATGGACCCCCAGCAGCGCCTGGTGCTGGAGCTCGCCTGGGAGGCCCTGGAGGACGCCGGGACCGTGCCCGCCCGGCTGCGCGACTCCCGTACCGCCGTCTTCGTCGGCACCCTCCGCGACGACTACACGAGCCTCGCCAACCAGTACGGCGAGCAGGCCCTCACCCAGCACTCGATGACGGGCCTCAACCGCGGTGTCATCGCCAACCGCGTCTCCTACTACCTGGGTCTGCGCGGACCGAGCCTCACCGTCGACGCCGCCCAGTCCTCCTCGCTGGTCGCCGTGCACCTGGCCTGTGAGTCGCTGCGCTCGGGGGAGTCCACCACCGCGATCGCCGCGGGCATCAACCTCAACATCCTCGGCGAGAGCGCCGTGACCGAGGAGCGGTTCGGCGGCCTCTCGCCCGACGGCACCGCCTACACCTTCGACGCCCGCGCCAACGGTTTCGTACGGGGCGAGGGCGGCGGAGCCGTCATCCTCAAGCCCCTGGCCCGGGCGGAGGCGGACGGCGACCGGATCTACGGCGTCATCCGCGGCAGCGCGGTCAACAACGACGGCGCCACCCCCGGACTGACCGTGCCCAGCAGGGACGCGCAGCGCCAGGTCATCCGCGAGGCCTATGAAAAGGCCGGAATCAGTCCCTCCGATGTTCAGTACGTCGAGCTGCACGGCACCGGCACCCCCGTCGGCGACCCCATCGAGGCCACGGCCCTCGGCGACGTCTTCAGCTCCCACCGCGCTCCGGGCGACCCCCTGGTCGTCGGCTCGGCCAAGACCAACGTCGGGCACCTGGAGGGCGCCGCCGGCATGGTCGGCCTGCTCAAGGCCCTGCTGAGCCTGACGCACCGCGAGATACCGGCGAGCCTCAACTTCGAGACCCCGAACCCGGCCATCGACCTCGACGCCCTCGGCCTCTCCGTTCCGCGCGCGCTCACCACCTGGCCGCACCCGGACCGGCCGCTGGTCGCGGGAGTGTCGTCTTTCGGCATGGGTGGCACCAATTGCCACGTCGTCCTCACGGAGGCCCCCGCCCCCTCCGACGCCCCGGCCTCCGACGCCCCGGCCGCCGACGCGCGGGCCGACGCCGGTGACGCGCGGGCCGACGCCGACGCCCACGCCGGGGACGCCCAGACCCTCCTGCCCTGGGTCGTCTCGGGCCGCGACGCCGACGCGCTCCGCGCCCAGGCCGCGAGGTTGCGGGCCTTCGCCGCCGCGAGCGGGGCGCGGACCGCCGACATCGGCTGGTCCCTGCTGACCACCCGCACCGCCTTCGCCGCCCGCGCGGTCGTGCTGGCCCCGAGTGAGGAAACGTTCCTCACGGGCCTCGACTCCCTCGTCGAGGGCGTACCCGGCACCGGCGTCGTCACCGGACACGTGGAGGACGGCCGTACCGGCTTCCTCTTCACCGGTCAGGGCGCCCAGCGGGCGGGGATGGCGCAGGAGTTGTACGCGTCCTTCCCGGTGTTCGCGGCGGCTTTCGACGAGGTGGCCGATCTGTTCGACGCGGCTCTCGGCGGTTCGCTGCGTGAGGTGATCGCCTCGGGCGAGGGCCTGGACGAGACGGGCTGGACCCAGCCGGCGCTGTTCGCCGTCGAGGTGGCCCTGTTCCGCCTGGTCGAGTCGTGGGGTGTCCGCCCCGACTTCGTCGCGGGCCACTCGATCGGCGAGATCGCGGCCGCGCACGTGGCCGGTGTGTTCTCCCTCGAAGACGCCGTCCGTCTGGTGACGGCCCGCGCGTCCCTGATGCAGGCGCTGCCCCGGGGCGGCGCGATGGTCGCCGTCGAGGCGACCGAGACCGAGGTCACCGCCCTCCTCGAAGGCCAGGTGGCCATCGCGGCCGTCAACGGCCCCCGCTCGGTCGTCGTCTCCGGCGAGGAGACCGCCGTCCTCGAAGTGGCGCGGAAGATCGAGGAACAGGGCGGCAGGACCCGCCGCCTCACGGTCAGCCACGCCTTCCACTCGCCGCTGATGGACCCGATGCTGGCCGAGTTCAAGGCCGTCGCGTCCACCCTCACGTACACCGCTCCCCGTACCGCCGTCGTCTCCACCGTCACCGGCCGACTCGCCACCGGCACCGACCTGCGGTCCGCCGACTACTGGGCCGACCAGGTCCGGGGCACCGTCCGCTTCGACGACGCCGTCGACACGATGACCGCCGAGGGCGTCACCTCCTACCTGGAGATCGGCCCCGACGGCATCCTCTCCGCGCTCGCCGAGGGCGCTGTCCCCGCCCTGCGCCGGGGCCGCGACGAGGCCGCGACCCTCCTCTCCGCCGTCGCCACGCTGTACACGCGGGGCGTCGCCGTGAACTGGCAGGCCCTGTACGAGGGCACCGGCGCCCGCCGGATCCCCCTGCCCACGTACGCCTTCCAGCGTCGGCACCACTGGCTCGAGTCCGGGACCGCCGACCGGACCGCCCCCGCCCTTCCGGCCCTCCCCGCGAGCGCGCCCGCCGAGGCCGCCGTCCCCCGCGGCGAACTCGGCAACCGGCTCGCCGCGCTCTCCCCGGCCGAACGCACCCGCTCCGTCACCGACCTGACGGCCACGCACATCGCCGCCGTCCTCGGCTACGACAAGGGCCGCCGCGCCGACGCCCGGCAGTCCTTCAAGGACCTCGGCTTCGACTCCCTGATGTCCGTCGAACTCCGCGACCGCCTCGCGACCGCCACCGGACTGCGCCTCTCCGGCGGGCTCCTCTTCGACCACCCCACCCCCACCGCGCTCGCCGCGTACCTGGAAGCCGAGCTGACCGGCGCGGCCACCGCCGACGAGCAGTACCTCGCCGCGCCGCTCCAGGACGACGAGCCGATCGCCATCGTCGCCATGGCCTGCCGCTACCCCGGCGGCATCTCCTCGCCCGAGGACCTGTGGCGGCTCGTCGCCGAAGGCGGCGACGCCATCTCCGGCTTCCCCACCGACCGGGGCTGGGACGCCGACCTGTACGACCAGGACCCCGAGCGCTCCGGCAAGAGCTCCGTCCGCGAGGGCGGCTTCCTCCACGACGCCGCCCTCTTCGACGCCGGATTCTTCGGGATCTCGCCCCGCGAGGCCCTCGCCATGGACCCGCAGCAGCGCCTCCTCCTGGAGACCGCCTGGGAGGTCGTCGAGCGCGCCGGCATCGCCCCCGACACCCTGAAGGGCAGCCGCACCGGCGTCTTCGTCGGCGCCACCGCCCTCGACTACGGCACCCGCCTCCACGAGGCCCCCAAGAGCGTCGAGGGCCACCTGCTCACCGGCTCCACCAGCAGCGTCATGTCCGGCCGCATCGCCTACCAGCTGGGCCTCGTCGGCCCCGCCCTCACCGTCGACACCGCCTGCTCGTCCTCCCTCGTCGCCCTGCACATGGCCGTACGGTCGCTGCGCCTCGGCGAGACGACCCTCGCGATCGCGGGCGGCGCGACGATCATGTCGGCCCCCGGCATGTTCGTGGAGTTCTCCCGGCAGCGCGGCCTCGCCGCGAACGGCCGCAGCAAGTCCTTCTCCGCCGACGCGGACGGCACCTCCTGGGCCGAGGGCGTCGGCCTCCTCCTCGTCGAGAAGCTCTCCGACGCGCGCCGCAACGGCCACCAGGTCCTCGCCGTCATCCGCGGCTCCGCCGTCAACCAGGACGGCGCCTCCAACGGCCTCACCGCCCCCAACGGCCCCTCCCAGGAGCGGGTCATCCGCCAGGCCCTCGCCGACGCCCGCCTGACCACCGCCGACGTCGACGCGGTCGAGGCCCACGGCACCGGCACCCGGCTCGGCGACCCCATCGAGGCCGCCGCGATCCTCGCCACCTACGGCAGCGACCGAAGCGACCGAGCCCCGGTGTACCTCGGATCGCTCAAGTCGAACATCGGGCACGCCCAGGCCGCGGCCGGTGTCGGCGGCGTCATCAAGATGGTCCAGGCGATCCGCCACGGCGTCCTCCCGCGCACCCTGCACGTCACCGAGCCCACCCCCCACGTCGACTGGGAGGCCGGCGGCCTCGAACTGCTCACCGAGGCCCGCGACTGGCCCGCCACCGCACGCGCCCGCCGGGCCGCCGTCTCCTCGTTCGGCATCAGCGGCACCAACGCCCACGTGATCGTGGAGCAGGCCGAGGACGAACGGACACCCCGCCCCGCCACCACCCCCGCGGACCCCGGGACCACCGCCACCACCCCCGGAACCCCCACCCTGTGGGCGCTCTCCGCCCCCGACCGCGCGGCCCTCACCGCCCAGGCCGAAGCGCTCCACACCCAGCTGGAGAACGGCACGGAGGAGCTCGGCGCCGACGACCTCGCCGCCATCGGGTTCTCCCTCGCCACCACCCGCGCCACCTGGTCCGAGCGGGCCGTCGTCACCGGCACCGGAGCGACCGGACTCCTCGCCGGCCTCGACGCGCTGCGCCGGGACGCCGACGCCCCCCAGCTCGTCACCGGCTCCGCCGCCCGCGCGGGCCGCACCGCGTTCCTCTTCACCGGACAGGGCGCCCAGTACCCCGGCATGGGCCGCGAACTGTACGAGACGCACCCGGCGTTCGCCGCCGCCCTCGACGAGGTGTCCGCCGCCCTCGACCCGCACCTCGACCTCGGCCGCCCGCTGCGCGACGTGATGTTCGAGGAGCCGGACGGCGACACCGCCGCCCTCCTCCATGAGACCCGCGCCACCCAGCCCGCCCTCTTCGCCCTCGAAGTCGCCCTCCACCGCACCCTCCAGGACCACGGCCTCACCCCCGACGCCGTCGCCGGACACTCCATCGGAGAGCTCGCCGCCGCCCACGTCGCCGGGGTCCTCTCCCTCGCGGACGCCGCCGCCCTGGTCGCCGCCCGGGGCCGCCTCATGCAGGCGGCCGTCCCCGGCGGCGCGATGCTCGCCGTCCAGGCCACCGAGGACGAGGTCACCGAGACCCTCGCCCCCTACGCCGGCCGGCTCGCCGTCGCCGCCGTCAACGGACCCGACGCCGTCGTCGTCTCCGGCGACGCCGACGCCGCCGACGCGCTCGCCGCGCTCTGGCGCGAGCGCGGCCGCAAGACCCGCCGCCTGACGGTCAGCCACGCCTTCCACTCGCCGCACATGGACACGATCCTCGACGAGTTCCGTACCGTCGCCGAGGGCCTGACCTACCACGCGCCGCTCCTCCAGGTCGTCTCCACCGTCACGGGCCTGCCCGCCACCGGCGACGACCTCGTCACCCCCGACTACTGGGTACGGCAGATCCGCGAGGCCGTACGGTTCCTCGACGCCACCCGCACCCTGGAGGACGAGGGCGTCACCGTCTTCGTCGAGGTCGGCCCCGACGCCGTCCTCACCGCCATGGCCGCCGGCTCGTTCCTGGCCGACACCTCGCAGGCCGTCGCCCTCCAGCGGTCCGGCCGCCCCCAGGGCACCACCCTCGCCACCGGACTCGCCCGCGCCCACACCCTCGGCGCCCCGCTGGACCTGGCCTCGTTCTTCCCCGGCGCCTCGCGCGTCGAGCTCCCCACGTACGCGTTCCGGCGCAGCCACTACTGGCTGCGGCCCGAGGCGCGCACCGACGCCCGCGGCCTCGGACTCGACCCGGCGGGCCACCCCCTGCTTGCCACCACCGTCGACCTCGCCGAGCGCGAGGGCCTCGTCCTCACCAGCAGGCTGTCGCTGAACGACCACCCGTGGCTCGCCGACCACCGCATCCACGGCACCGTCCTCGTCCCCGCCACCGCCTTCATCGAACTCGCCACGGCGGCGGGCCGGACGGCCGGCGCCCAGCACCTGGTCGAGCTCACCCTCGAAGCCCCGCTCGCCCTCCCCGAGCAGGGAGCCGTGCGCGTCCAGGCCACGGTCTCCGCACCCGACGCCACCGGCGCCCGCGCCTTCGCCGTGCACTCCCGGCCCGACGCCGACGCCGACGCGGAGCCGGCCGCCTGGACCCGGCACGTCTCCGGCGCCCTCGCCGACACCCCTCCCGTCACCGCCGACCCGGCCTTCGACGAACTGGCCGACTGGCCGCCGCGGCACGCCGAACCGGCCTCGCTGGACGACACGTACGAGCGGCTCACCGGCCTCGGCTACGAGTACGGCCCCGTCTTCCAGGGGCTGCGCGCCCTCTGGCGCGGCGACGACGGCACCACCTACGCCGACGTCACCCTCCCCGCCGACCAGCACGAGGCCGCCGCGAACTACGGCATCCACCCCGCGCTCCTCGACGCCGTCCTCCACCCGGTCGTCCTCGACGCCGCCGCCGGCGCCGACCCGGACACCATCCGGCTGCCGTTCGCCTGGAGCGGGATCACCACCCACGCCGTCGGCGCCACCACCCTGCGCGTCCGCATCCGGCGCACCGGCACCGACACCGTCGGCCTGCACCTCGCCGACGCCACCGGCGCCCCCGTGGCCACGGTCGACTCGCTGATGCTGCGGCCCGTCGCCAAGGACCGGCTCGCCCCCACGGCCCCCACGAACGGCCTGTTCACCGTCGCCTGGACCCCCCACACCCCGGCGGGCGGCCCCGCGCCGCGCATCGCCGAACTCCCCGGCGGCGCCGACACGCTCCCCGACCCGGCGCAGCCCGACACCGACGTCCTCCTCGTCCGCGTCACCACCGACGCCGACGGGAACGCCGACGCCACCCACGGAGACCCCGCCGCCGCCCACGCGAACGCCGCCCGCGCCCTCGCCCTCACCCAGGCCTGGCTCGCCGACGAGCGGTTCGAGGGCACCCGCCTCGCGTTCGTCACCACCCGCGCCGTCGCCACCACCCCCGGCGACGCCGTCGACGGCCTCGCCGCCGCCCCCGTCTGGGGCCTGCTCCGCGCCGTCCAGAGCGAGCACCCCGACCGGATCGTCCTCCTCGACACCGACGGCACCCCCGCGGCCGAGGAACAACTCGCCGCCGCCCTCGCCACCGGCGAACCCCAGCTCGCCCTGCGCGGCACCCGCCTCCACGTCCCGAGGCTCACCCGCGACCGCGCCCCGGCCCCCACCGACGCGCCCCGCATCGACCCCGACGGCACCGTCCTCATCACCGGCGGCACCGGCGGCCTCGGCGGCCTCCTCGCCCGCCACCTCGTCACCGGCCACGGCGCACGCCACCTGCTGCTCTCCAGCCGGCGCGGACCCGACACCCCCGGAGCCGACCGGCTCGCCGCCGAACTCACCGAGCTCGGCGCCAGCGTGACCACCGTCGCCGCCGACGCCGCCGACCCCGACGCCGTCGCCGCCCTCCTGACGGCCGTCGACCCCGCGCACCCGCTCACCGCGGTCGTGCACACCGCCGGCGTCCTCGACGACGCCACCGTCGGCTCGCTCACCCCCGAGCAGCTGACCAGGGTCCTGCGGCCCAAGGTCGACGCCGCCTGGCACCTGCACGAGCAGACCCGGGACCTGGACCTCACGGCCTTCGTCCTCTTCTCCTCCGTCTCCGGCATCACCGGCACCGCCGGCCAGGCCAACTACGCCGCCGCCAACACCTACCTCGACGCGCTCGCCGCCCACCGGCAGGCCCGGGGCCTCGCCGCCACCTCACTGGCCTGGGGCCTGTGGGACTCCAGCCACGGCATGGGCGCCCAGCTCGGCGAGGCCGACATCGCCCGCTGGAGCCGGGCGGGCGTCGACCCGCTCGACCCGGACACCGGCCTCGCCCTGTTCGACGCCGCCCTCACCGGCGGCGACGCCCTCGTCGTACCGGCCCTGTTCGACCTGGCCCGGCTGCGCGCCGCGGCGGCCGGCGACCCGGCCCCCCTGCTGCGCGGCCTCATCCGGCCCCGCGCCACCACCCGGGCCGCCCAGGGCGCCGCCGCCGGAGCGGACGGCGGCACCGAATGGGCCCGCCGCGTCGCCTCCCTCCCCGAGGAGGAGAGCAAGGGCGCCGCCGCCGACCTCGTCCGCGGCATCGTCGCCGGCGTCCTCGGCCACGCGAGCCCCGAGGGCATCGACCCGGAGCGCGCCTTCAAGGACATCGGCTTCGACTCCCTCGCCGCCGTCGAACTGCGCAACCGGCTCAACACCGCCACCGGACTGCGGATGCCCGCCACCGCCGTCTTCGACCACCCCTCGCCCGCCGCCCTCGCCGCCTACCTGCACCAGCAGGCCGCGGGCCGCAAGCCCGCCGCGAGCACCGCGCCCGTCCGCCGGTCCGCCGCGTCCGCCGACGAGCCCATCGCCATCGTCGGCATGGCCTGCCGCTTCCCCGGCGGCGTCTCCTCGCCCGAGGACCTGTGGCGGCTCGTCGCCGAAGGCACCGACGCCATCAGCGAGTTCCCCGACAACCGCGGCTGGGACCTGGACTCCCTCTACCACCCGGACCCGGAGAAGACCGGCACCTCCTACACCCGGCACGGCGGCTTCCTCCACGACGCCGACCGGTTCGACCCGGCGTTCTTCGGGATGTCCCCGCGCGAGGCCATCGCCACCGACCCCCAGCAGCGCCTCCTCCTGGAGACCGCCTGGGAGACCTTCGAGAGCGCCGGCATCGACCCGGCCGTCCTGCGCGGCACCAGCACCGGTGTCTTCACCGGCGCCATGTACGACGACTACGCCTCGCGACTCGCCAAGAGCCCCGAGGAGTTCGAGGGCTTCCTGCTCGCCGGGAACCTCTCCAGCGTCGTCTCCGGCCGCCTCTCCTACACGTACGGCCTCGAAGGCCCGGCCGTCACCGTCGACACCGCCTGCTCCTCCTCCCTGGTCGCCCTCCACCTCGCCGCCAACGCGCTGCGCCAGGGCGAGTGCGACCTCGCCCTCGCCGGCGGCGTCACCGTCATGTCGGGCCCCAGCACCTTCGTCGAGTTCTCCCGGCAGCGCGGCCTCTCCGAGGACGGCCGCTGCCGCTCCTTCTCCGCCGACGCCTCCGGCACCGGCTGGGCCGAGGGCGTGGGCCTCCTCCTCGTGGAGAAGCTCTCCGACGCCCGCCGCAGGGGCCACCGCGTCCTCGCCGTGATGCGCGGCTCCGCCGTCAACCAGGACGGCGCCTCCAACGGCCTGACCGCCCCCAACGGCCCCGCGCAGGAACGCGTCATCCGCCAGGCCCTCGCCGTCGCCGGACTCACCCCCGCCGACGTCGACGCGGTCGAGGCGCACGGCACCGGCACCAGCCTCGGCGACCCGATCGAGGCACAGGCGCTGCTCGCCACCTACGGCCAGGACCGGCCGGAGGACCGCCCGCTCTACCTCGGCTCCCTCAAGTCGAACATCGGGCACGCCCAGGCCGCCGCGGGAGTCGGCGGCGTCATCAAGATGATCCAGGCGATGCGGCACGGCATCCTGCCGAAGACCCTGCACGCCGAGAACCCGTCCCCCCACATCGACTGGGACGCGGGCGCCGTGGAGCTGCTCACCGAGGCGACCCCGTGGCCCGTCACCGGCCGCCCCGCCCGCGCCGCCGTCTCCTCCTTCGGCATCAGCGGCACCAACGCCCACGTCGTCCTGGAACTGGCCGCCGACACCCCGGCGCCGACCGCGCCGGCCGGCCCCCCGGCCCCGGCCGCCACCGCCGAGACCCCGGCCCCGGCCGCGTCGGACACCCCGGCCGACGACAGCGCCGAAGCCGACGCCGACGCCGTCGTCATCCCCTGGATCCTGACCGCGAAGGACGACAACGCCCTGCGCCGCCAGGCCGACCGGCTCCACCGCCACCTCACCGACCACCCCGAGCTCACGGCGGGCGACGTCGGCCTCACCCTGGCCACCACCCGCGCCACCCTGGAGCACCGCGCCGCCGTCCTCGGCACCGACCGCGCCGCTCTCCTCGACGGACTCGCCGACCTCGCCGCGGACCGGCCGACCCCCTCGGTCGTACGGGCCACCACCGGCCGCCGGGGCAAGACGGCGTTCCTCTTCACCGGGCAGGGCAGCCAGCGGCTCGGCATGGGACGCGAGCTGTACGCGTCGTCCCCCGTCTTCCGCCGCGCCCTCGACGAGGTGTGCAGGCACCTCGACACCGAACTGTTCCGGCCCGTCCAGGACGTCCTCTTCGCCCCCGAGGGCTCGGCCGACTCCGCCCTCATCGACCAGACCGCCTTCACCCAGGCCGCCCTCTTCGCCACCGAGGTCGCCCTCTTCCGGCTCGCCGAACACCACGGCCTCACCCCGGACTACCTCCTCGGACACTCCATCGGCGAGGTCACCGCCGCCCACCTGTCCGGAGTCCTCGGCCTCGCCGACGCGTGCGCCCTCGTCGCCGAACGCGGCCGGCTCATGCAGGCGGCCCGCGAAGGCGGCGCGATGGCCGCCCTCCAGGCCTCCGAGGAAGAGGTACGGTCCACCCTCGCCGACTACGAGGGCGTCGCCGTCGCCGGCATCAACGGCCCCCGGTCCACCGTCATCTCCGGCGACCAGGACCTCGTCGAGGAGATCAGCACCCTCTGGCGCACCCGCGGCCGCAAGACCAAGCGGCTCCCGGTCAGTCACGCCTTCCACTCGCCGCACATGGACGAGGTCCTCGACGAGTTCCGGTCGGTCGCCGAGTGCCTGACCTACCACGCCCCCCGCATCCCCGTCGTCTCCAACGTCACCGGTGTCCTCGCCACCACCGAACAGCTCACCTCGCCCGACTACTGGGCCACCCACATCCGCGAGGCCGTCCGCTTCCACGACGGCGTCCGCCACCTCGAAGAGCTCGGCGTCACCGAGTACCTGGAGATGGGCCCCGACGGCGTCCTCACCGCCATGGCCCAGGAGTGCCTGACCCGCGAGGCCGGCTTCCTCGCCCCGCTGCTCCGCTCGGGCAGGCCCGAGGCCGACACCGCCGCCGCCGCCCTCACCGGCGCCGTCCTGCGCGGCGCCCGCCCCGACTGGGAGTCCTACTTCCCCGGCGCCCGCCGGGTCGACCTGCCCACCTACTCCTTCGACCAGGGCCGCTACTGGCTGGAGGGCTCCGCCACCCCCGGCGACGCCGAGGGCTTCGGCCTCGACGCCGTCGGCCACCCGCTGCTCAGCGCGGCGGTACGGGTCGCGGACCGGGACGCGTACCTCCTCACCGGCCGCGTCTCCCGCCGCACCCACCCCTGGCTGGACGGCCACGCGGTCGCCGGAACGGTCCTGCTGCCCGCCACCGCCCTGCTCGACCTCGCGTTCCGCGCCGCCGAGCAGGTCGACTGCGACGTCGTCCACGAACTGACGCTCGCCGCGCCGCTGATCCTGCCCGAGCGGGGCGCCGTCCAGCTCCAGCTCGTCGTCGGCGAACCCGACGCGACCGGCGGCCGAGCCCTCGCCGTCTACGCCCGGCCCGACCAGGACGACACCGACCAGCCCTGGACCCTCCACGCCGAGGGACACCTCGGCACCGGCGCCGCCGCCCCCGAGGGACTCCTCGCCTGGCCCCCCGCCGGAGCCGCGGAGGTCGACCTCGACGGCGTGTACGACCGGCTCGCCTCCGCCGGATACGGCTACGAGAACGCCTTCCAGGGCCTCAGCCGCCTCTGGAAGGCCGAGGACGAACTCTTCGCCGAGGTCGTCCTCGGCGAGGACCACCGCAAGGACGCCCCCCGGTTCGGCCTCCACCCCGCCCTCCTCGACGCCGCCCTGCACCCGCTGCTCCCCGGCGTCGTGGCGCCCGAAGGCACCTCCTGGCTGCCGTTCTCCTGGTCCGGAGTGAGCCTGTACGCCACCGGGGCGACCGTCCTGCGCGTCCGGCTCTCCCTCGACCGGTCCGGCGACGACTCGCTGAGGGTCGCCCTCACCGTCGCCGACGGCGCGGGCGCCGCCGTCGCCGCCGCGGAGTCGCTCCTGCTGCGCCCGCTGTCCGAGGACGCCCTCCGCCAGGCCGGCACCGCAGCCCGCGACGGACTGTTCGGCCTCGGCTGGACGGCCCTGCCCGCCACCGGCACGGCCCCGGCCCGCACCGGCTGGGCGCTGCTCGCCGACGGCGAGGGCGAGCGGTGCGTACGGGTCCTGGGCGCCGCGCTCGACGCGGGCGCCGCGGTACCCGCCGTCCTCCACCTGCGGACGACCGGCCACACCGCCGGCGCCCCCGCCGCCGACCTGCCGGAGCGGGCCCGTACCGCCGTACGCCAGGTCCTCGACGCCGTGCAGGACTGGCTCGCCGACGACCGGCTCTCCGAGACCCGGCTCGTCGTCACCACCCGAGGAGCCGTCGCCGCGGGCGCCGAGGACGTCACCGACCTGGCCCACGCCGGGGTCTGGGGCCTCCTCAGGTCCGCGCAGACGGAGAACCCCGGCAGGATCGTCCTGGTCGACCTGGACCCGGCGGGCGCCGAGGCCACCGAGGGCGACGGCACCGGCCGCACGGCGGCCGAGGACCGCCTCCTCGACCTCGCCGTCGCCTCCGGCGAGGCCCAGATCGCCGTCCGGGGCGACACCCTCACCGTCCCCCGGCTCACCCGCACCACCCAGGCCGCCGAGACGCAGCCGGCGCCCCGGTGGGACCGGGGCACCGTCCTCGTCACCGGCGCGACCGGCGCCCTCGGCGCCGTCCTCGCCCGCCACCTCGTCACCGAACACGGCGCCCGCCGCCTGCTGCTGCTCAGCCGCCGCGGCCCCGACGCCCCCGGCGCCGCCGAACTCCGCACCGAGCTGGAGGCGCTCGGCGCCCACGCCGAGACCGTCTCCTGCGACGTCACCGACCGCGACTCCCTCGCCCGGGTCCTCGCGGACATCCCGGCGGAGCACCCGCTGACCGCCGTCGTCCACACCGCCGGCGTCCTCGACGACGGCGTCGCCGCCCAGCTCACCCCCGACCAGCTCGACAAGGTCCTGCGGCCCAAGATCGACGCCGCCTGGCACCTCCACCAGCTGACCGCGGAGCTGGACCTCACCGCCTTCGTCGTCTACTCCTCCGTGGCCGGCCTCATCGGCACCGCGGGCCAGGCCAACTACGCGGCGGGCAACACCTTCCTCGACGCCCTCGCCGCCCACCGCCGCGCCCACGGCCTGCCCGGACTCTCCCTCGCCTGGGGCCTGTGGGCCGAGGCCAGCACCATCTCCGGCGGCCTCGACGAGACCGACCTGCGCCGCCTGGCCCGCGTCGGCCTGCGGCCCCTCGCCTCCCAGGAGGCGATGGCCCTCTTCGACGCGGCACCCGCCACCGGCGAGGCCGTCCTCGCCGTCACCCGCCTCGACACGGCGGTCCTGCGCGGCGGCGGCGACCTGCCGCCCGTCCTGCGCGGCCTCGGCGGCCCGGCCAGGCGCCGTACCACCACCGCCGCGAGCGGCGGTCCCTCCGAGGAGGCCCCGCTGGCCCAGCGGCTCGCCTCCCTCGGCGCCGCCGAACGGGAACGCGCCCTCACCGACCTCGTACGCGCCCAGGTCGCCGGAGTCCTCGGACACGGGGACCCCGGCCGCATCGAGGCCGACCGGGCCTTCCAGGAGCTCGGCTTCGACTCCCTGACCGCCGTCGAACTCCGCAACCAGCTCGGCCGGGCCACCGGACTGCGGCTGCCCACCACCCTCGTCTTCGACCACCCGTCGCCGCAGGCCCTCGCCACCCACCTCCTCGGCGAACTCGCCGTCGAGGAGGCCTCGCCCGCCGAACCGGTCCTCGCCCCCCTCGCGGGCCTGGAGACGGCCATCGCCGCCGCACCGGACCAGGAGACGCGCGAACTGATCACCGCACGGCTCAAGGAACTCCTCAAGGCGGCCGAGACCGCCGAGGGCCTCGGCCGCCCGGCGGAGACCGACGACGAGCAGGACCTGGAGACGGCGAGCGACGAGGAGCTCTTCGCCCTCCTCGACGAACTCGAATGACCCCCGGGGCACGCGCCGCCCACGGCGCCCACACGGCCATCGGACACACCACCACACGGGAGCTGAATACACGTGGCTGACGAGGTACAACTCCGCGAATACCTCAAGAGGGCCATCGCCGACGCCCGAGACGCACGCAAGCGTCTGCGCGAGGTCGAGGACAAGGAGCAGGAGCCGATCGCGATCGTCTCCATGGCCTGCCGGTACCCGGGAGGCGTCGCCTCCCCCGAGGACCTGTGGCAGCTGGTCGCCGACGGCGTCGACGCCGTCTCCTACTTCCCCACCGACCGGGGCTGGGACCTGGAGCGCCTCTACGACCCGGACCCGGAGAAGACCGGCACCTCCTATTCCCGCGAGGGCGGCTTCCTCTACGACGCCGACCTCTTCGACCCCGAACTGTTCGGGATGTCCCCGCGCGAGGCCCTCGCGGCCGACCCGCAGCAGCGGCTCCTCCTGGAGACCGCCTGGGAGACCTTCGAACGCGCCGGCATCGACCCGGTCTCCCTCAAGGGCACGAGAACCGGCGTGTTCGCCGGCGTCATGTACAACGACTACGGCTCGCGCCCCCACCTCCCCCCGGAGGACTTCGAGGGCTACCTCTTCAGCGGCAGCGCGGGCTCCATCGCCTCGGGCCGCGTCGCCTACACCTACGGACTCGAAGGGCCGGCCGTCACCGTCGACACCGCCTGCTCCTCCTCCCTGGTCGCCCTCCACCTCGCGGCCAACGCGCTGCGCCGGGGCGAGTGCGACCTCGCCCTGGCGGGCGGTGTCACCGTCATGTCGACACCGGTCGCCTTCGTCGAGTTCTCCCGGCTGCGCGGGCTCGCCGCCGACGGCCGCAGCAAGTCCTTCTCCGCGGCGGCGGACGGCACCGGCTGGGCCGAGGGCGTGGGCCTCCTCCTCGTGGAGAAGCTCTCCGACGCGCGCCGCAACGGGCACCGCGTGCTCGCCGTCATCCGTGGCTCCGCCGTCAACCAGGACGGCGCCTCCAACGGCCTGACCGCCCCCAACGGACCCGCGCAGGAACGCGTCATCCGCCAGGCCCTCGCCGGAGCGGGCCTGACCACCGCCGATGTCGACGTCGTGGAAGCCCACGGCACGGGCACCCGACTCGGCGATCCCATCGAAGCGCAGGCGCTCCTCGCCACCTACGGCCAGGACCGCCCCGAGGGCCGGCCGCTCTACCTCGGCTCCCTCAAGTCGAACATCGCCCACGCCCAGGCCGCCGCAGGTGTCGGCGGCGTCATCAAGATGATCCAGGCCATGGAGCACGGCGTGATGCCTCGCACCCTGCACAGCGATCAGCCGACCACCCACGTCGAATGGGACTCGGGAGCCGTCTCCCTCCTCAACGAGGCCAAGCCGTGGCCCGAGACCGGCGCCCCCCGCCGCGCGGCCGTCTCCTCGTTCGGCTTCGGCGGCACCAACGCCCACGTCATCATCGAGGAGCCACCCGCGGTCGAGGAGGCCACGGAGCAGCCCCGGCCGGCGGTGGCCCTCCCCGTCATGCCGTGGATCATCTCCGGCAAGACGGCCACCGCCCTCCGCGACCAGGCACGCCGCCTGAACGCCCGCCTCACCGCGGACCTCGGCGTCTCCCCCCTGGACGTCGGCTACTCCCTGGCGACCGGCCGGGCGGCGCTCGACCACCGCGCGGTGGTCACCGGCCGCGACCGCGGCGAACTGCTCGCCGCGGTGCGCGCGCTGGCGGAGGGCGGCACGGCCCCCAATCTGGTGCACGGCGAGCGCGCCGGAGGCCGTACCGGCTTCCTCTTCACCGGCCAGGGCGCCCAGCGGGCCGGGATGGCGCAGGAGCTGTACGCGTCCTTCCCGGTCTTCGCGGCCGCCTTCGACGAGGTCACCACCCTCCTCGACGCGGGTCTGGGCGGTTCGCTGCGTGAGGTGATCGCCTCGGGCGAGGGCCTCGACGAGACGGGCTGGACGCAGCCGGCGCTGTTCGCGGTCGAGGTCGCCCTGTTCCGTCTGGTCGAGTCCTGGGGCGTCCGCCCCGACTTCGTCGCGGGCCACTCGATCGGCGAACTCGCCGCCGCGCACGTGGCCGGCGTCTTCTCCCTCAAGGACGCCGTCCGCCTCGTGGTGGCGCGCGCGTCCCTGATGCAGGCGCTGCCCCGGGGCGGCGCGATGGTCGCCGTCGAGGCGACGGAGACCGAGGTCACCGCCCTCCTCGAAGGCCAGGTGGCCATCGCGGCGGTCAACGGCCCCCGCTCGGTCGTCGTCTCCGGCGAGGAGGCGGCGGTCCTGGAGCTCGCGCGGAAGGTGGCGGAGGAGCTGGGCGGCAGGACCCGTCGTCTGACGGTCAGCCACGCCTTCCACTCGCCGCTGATGGACCCGATGCTGGCCGAGTTCAAGGCCGTCGCGTCGAGCATCACGTACGAGGCTCCCCGTATCGCCGTGGTCTCCACGGTCACCGGCAAGGTGGCCGCGGGTCATGACCTGCGGTCCGCCGACTACTGGGCGGACCAGGTCCGAGGGACCGTCCGCTTCGACGACGCCGTGGACACGATGATCGCCGAGGGCGTGACCTCGTACCTGGAGATCGGCCCCGACGGCATCCTCTCGGCGCTCGCCGAGGGCGCCGTCCCCGCCCTGCGCCGGGGCCGCGACGAGGCCGCGACCCTCCTCTCGGCGGTCGGAACGCTGTACACGCGGGGCGTCCCGGTGAACTGGCAGGCCCTGTACGACGGCACCGGCGCCCGCCGGGTCCCCCTGCCCACGTACGCCTTCCAGCGCCGCCGCTACTGGCTCGAGTCCCGCCCCGTCCCCGAGGCCCACGGCACCGGCGCCCGCACCACCGGCCACCCGGTCCTCGGCTCGCCCATCACCGTGGCGGGCTTCAACCAGATCCTCTTCACGAGCCGGCTCTCCCTGGAGAGCCACCCGTGGCTCGCCGACCACGTCGTCCTCGGCTCGCCCGTCCTCCCCGCCTCCGCCCTGGTCGAACTCGCCATCCACGCGGGCGACCTGATCGGCCACCCGGCGCTCGACGAGCTCAACCTCCAGGTGCCGCTGGTCCTCCCGGAGGAGGGCAACATCCAGCTCCAGGTCAGGGCCGGCACCCCGGACGACTCCGGACGGCACTGCCTGTGCCTGTACTCCCGGCCCGACGACTTCGACGCGCCCTGGACCATGCACGCCGAGGGCTGGTACCTCAGCGAGGAGCCCGAGGTCGCCGCCTCCCTCGCCTGGAAGGACGACGCCACGGGCGGCCGGACCAAGGAGATCCAGCTCCCCGAGGGCCTCCAGACCGACGCCGGACGGTACGGGCTCCACCCGGTCCTGCTGCAGGCGGCCCTGCCCACCCGCCCCGCCGACCCGGACGCCGGCACGGTCCCGGTCCCCGCCGACTGGTACGGAGTACGGCTCCACGCCACCGGGGCGACCGCCGTCAAGGCGCGGGTCACCGAGATCGACGAGGACTCCTTCTCGCTCCAGCTGGCCGACGCGGCCGGCGACCTGGTCGTCTCGGTGGAGTCCATCGTCTTCCGCGACATCCCCAACGAGCAGTTCAGGGCCGCCGTGGGCGGCGACAGCACCGGGCGCGAATCGCTCTTCCACGTCGACTGGACGCCCACCGCGCTCCCGGAGCCCACCGAACCGCCCGCGTGGGCCGTCCTGGACCCGGACGGCACCACCGGCCAGAACGGCACCACCGGTCAGAACGGCACCGGCGGGAAGCAGGAGACCGGCGGGAACAGGTACGCGACCCCCGCCGCCGTCGCCGACGCCCTCGCCTCCGGCACCCGCGTCGACGCCGTCCTCCTGCCGTGGACCCCCACGGCACCCGGCGCCGACCAGGTCACCGCCACGCACACGGCCACCCGGAAGGCGCTCGCGCTGGTACGGGAGTGGCTGGCCGACGAGCGGCTCGCGCGTACCAAGCTCGTCGTGGCCACCTCCGGCGCGGTCGCCACCGGCGACCGGGAGGACGTCACCGACCTGGCGGGCGCGGCCGTCTGGGGTCTGCTCCGCTCGGCCCAGTCGGAGGCCCCGGACCGGATCGTCCTCGTCGACACCGACACCGACACCGACTTCGGCACCGACACGGGCACAGGCACCGACGCGGGCACAGGCACCGACGCGGGCGCGGGCACGAGCGCCCTCTCCCCCCTCCTCGCCTCCGGCGAACCCCAGGCCGCCCTCCGCGACGGCACGGCCCTCCTGCCCCGCCTGCGCCGCGTCCCCGTCACCGACACCCCCACCGGCCGGCCCCCCGTCTGGAAGCACGGCACCGTCCTCGTCACCGGCGGCACCGGCACCCTCGGCGCCGAGTTCGCCCGCCACCTCGTCGCCGAACACGGCGCCACCCGGCTCCTCCTGCTCTCCCGCACCGGCGCCCAGGCCGACGGCGTACCGCAGCTCCTGGACGACCTGCGGGGCATCGGCGCCCACGTCACCGTCGCCGCCGTCGACGCCGCCGACCGCGACGCGCTCGCCCGGGTCCTCGCGGCCGTCCCGGCCGAACACCCGCTGACCGCCGTCGTGCACACCGCGGGCGTCCTCGACAACGGACTGCTCCCCGCCCTCACCGACGACAGGCTCGCCGCCGTGCTGCGGCCCAAGGCGGACGCCGCCTGGCACCTGCACGAACTCACCCGCCACCTGGACCTGGAGGCGTTCGTGACGTTCTCCTCCACCGTGGGCGTCCTCGGCGGCCCCGGCCAGGCCAACTACGCCGCGGCCAACGCCTTCCTGGACGGCCTCGCCGCCCACCGGCACGCCCAGGGCCTCCCCGCGACCTCCCTCGCCTGGGGCCTGTGGCAGCTCGGCGGCATCAACGCCCACCTGGCCGAGAGCGACCTCAACCGCTTCGCCCGCGACGGCTTCCGGCCGATCGCCCGCGTCGAGGGCCTCTCCCTGTTCGACCGGGCCGCCTCCGACAGCCGGGCCGCGCTCGTCGCGACCCCGGTGGGCGTGTCCGCCGTCCGGGCCCAGGCCCGCGTCCCCGCGCTCCTGAGCGAGCTCGCCGCCCTCCCCGGCCGCCGCCTCGCCCGCTCGTCCGGACCCGTCGAGCAGGCCGCCGACCCGGCGGCCGACCTCGCCGCACGCCTGGCCGAACTGAGCGAGGTGGAGCAGGAACAACTGCTCCTCACCCTCGTACGCGACGACGTCGCCGCGGTCCTCGGCCGCACCGACGCCGACTCCATCGCACCGGAACGGGCCTTCCAGGACCTGGGCTTCGACTCCCTCACCGCGGTCGACCTGCGCAACCGGATCGGCACCGCCACCGGCGTCAAGCTCCCCGCCACCCTCGTGTTCGACCACCCCACCCCGGCGGCCCTCGTCGCGCTCCTGCGGGACCGCCTCGCCCCGCAGGCCCCCGACCCCCGCCAGGCGCTCCTCGACGAACTGGACCAGGTGGAAAGGAAGCTGGCCGCCGTCTCCCAGGACGACCAGGACCGGTCCGCCGTCTCCGCCCGCCTCCGGGCCCTGCTGTCCCGCGTCGAGGGGACCGACGGCACCGCCGCACCCGGCACCGACGACGCTCCCGACGCGTCCGACGCCATCGAGTCGGCCTCCGTCGACGAGCTCCTCAGCTTCATCGACAACGAACTCGGCAGCTCCACCCCCTAGGTACGGTCCGCCGCCCCGGCGGCGGACCCCACCCGGAGCCGGTCCGGCGACCCCCTTCCGCCGGACCGGCTCCCTTCCGCCGGACCGGCCCCCGCCACTCAGCCTTCGCCCGAGGAGAGCACGAACCCGATGTCCAATCCGTCGAACGAAGAGAAGCTCGTCGAGTACCTGAAGCGGGTCACGGTCGACCTGCAGAAGGCCAACCGCAAGATCGCCGCGCTCGAGGCGGCCGAGTCCGAGCCGATCGCCGTCGTCGGCATGGCCTGCCGCTTCCCCGGCGGAGTGGCCTCACCCGACGACCTGTGGCACCTGGTCGCCGAAGGCACCGACGCCATCACCGACTTCCCCACCGACCGCGGCTGGGACCTGGAGCGCCTCTACGACCCCGACCCGGGCCGCCCCGGCACCTCCTACACCCGCCGGGCGGGGTTCCTGCACGACGCCGCCCTCTTCGACGCCGGCTTCTTCGGGATCTCGCCCCGCGAGGCCCTCGCCATGGACCCGCAGCAGCGCCTCCTCCTGGAGACCTCCTGGGAGGCGTTCGAGCAGGCCGGCATCGACCCCGACACCCTGCGCGGCAGCCGTACGGGCGTCTTCGCGGGCATCATCGAGCAGAGCTACCTCGGCCTCGACGGGCCCGAGGAGTTCGAGGGCTACCTGCTGACCAGCAAGCTCAGCAGCGTCGCCTCGGGCCGGATCGCCTACAGCCTCGGCCTGGAAGGCCCCGCCCTCTCCGTCGACACGGCCTGCTCCTCCTCGCTCGTCGCCCTCCACCTCGCGGTCCAGTCGCTGCGCACCGGCGAGTCCGACCTCGCCCTGGCGGGCGGCGTCACGGTGACGGCGACCCCCGGCGGGTTCGTCGACTTCTCCCGGCAGAGCGGCCTGGCCCCCGACGGCCGCATCAAGTCCTTCTCCGCCGACGCGGACGGCACCTCGTGGTCCGAGGGCGTCGGCATGCTCCTCGTGGAGAAGCTGTCCGACGCGCGCCGCAACGGGCACCGCGTGCTCGCCGTCATCCGTGGCTCCGCCGTCAACCAGGACGGCGCCTCGAACGGCCTGACCGCCCCCAACGGCCCCTCCCAGGAGCGGGTCATCCGCCAGGCCCTCGCCGACGCGGGCCTGACCACCGCCGACGTCGACGTCGTGGAGGCCCACGGCACCGGCACCCGGCTCGGCGACCCGATCGAGGCCCAGGCGCTCCTCGCCACCTACGGCCAGGGCCGCCCGGAAGGCACCCCGCTCTACCTCGGCTCCCTCAAGTCGAACATCGGGCACACCGTCGCCGCGGCCGGTGTCGGCGGCGTCATCAAGATGATCCAGGCCATCGAGCACGGCGTCCTGCCCCGCACCCTGCACGTGGAGAGCCCCACGCCGATGGCGGACTGGGACTCCGGCGCCGTCGAGCTGCTCACCGAGGCCCGCGACTGGCCGGCCACCGAACGCGCCCGCCGGGCCGCCGTCTCCGCCTTCGGCGTCAGCGGCACGAACGCGCACGTCATCATCGAGCAGCCGCCCGCGGAGGAGCCCGCGCCGACCGGGACGGACGCCCCGCCCGTGGTCCCGTGGCCGGTCTCGGGCCGGACGCCGGACGCCCTGCGGGAGCAGGCCCGCCGCGTCCTGGACCACCTCACCGCCGATGCCGGCCTCTCCCCGCTGGACGTGGGCTTCTCCCTGGCGACGGGCCGGGCGGCGCTCGACCACCGCGCGGTGGTCACGGGCCGCGACCGCGAGGAACTGCTCGCCGGAGTGCGCGCGCTGGCGGAGGGCGGTACGGCCCCGGGCCTGGTGCGCGGCGAGCGTTCCGGAGGCCGTACGGGCTTCCTCTTCACGGGTCAGGGTGCGCAGCGGGCGGGGATGGCGCAGGAGTTGTACGCGTCCTTCCCGGTCTTCGCGGCGGCCTTCGACGAGGTGGACGATCTGTTCGACGCCGCTCTCGACGGTTCGCTGCGTGAGGTGATCGCCTCGGGCGAGGGCCTGGACGAGACGGGCTGGACCCAGCCGGCGCTGTTCGCCGTCGAGGTCGCCCTGTTCCGCCTGGTCGAGTCCTGGGGTGTCCGCCCCGACTTCGTCGCGGGCCACTCGATCGGCGAACTCGCCGCCGCGCACGTGGCGGGAGTGTTCTCCCTCGAAGACGCCGTCCGTCTGGTGGTGGCGCGCTCGGGTCTGATGCAGGCCCTGCCGCGCGGCGGCGCGATGATCGCGGTCGAGGCGACGGAGGCGGAGGTCATCGCGCTCCTCGACGGCCAGGTGGCCATCGCGGCGGTCAACGGCCCCCGCTCGGTCGTCGTCTCGGGAGACGAGAAGGCGGCTCTCCAAGTGGCGCGGAAGATCGAGGAGCTGGGCGGCAGGACCCGTCGACTGACGGTCAGCCACGCCTTCCACTCGCCCCTGATGGACCCGATGCTGGCCGAGTTCAAGGCCGTCGCGTCGAGCATCACGTACACCGCTCCCCGTATCGCCGTCGTCTCCACGGTCACGGGCAAGGTGGCCACGGGCACGGACCTGCGGTCCGCCGACTACTGGGCCGACCAGGTCCGGGGCACCGTCCGCTTCGCCGACGCCGTCGAGACGATGGTCGCCCAGGGCGTCACCGCCACCCTGGAACTCGGCCCGGACGGCGTCCTCTCCGCCCTCGCCGCCGAGCTCGTCCCCACCGCCGTCGCCCTGACGCGCCGCGACCGGCCCGAGGCCGACACGGCCGTCGCCGCGCTCGGCCGGCTGCACCAGCACGGCGTCCCCGTCGACTGGACGGGCTTCTTCTCCGGCACCGGCGCCCGCCGGGTGCCCCTGCCCACGTACGCCTTCCAGCACCAGCGGTACTGGGTGGACGCGGCGGCCGGCGCCCCCGACGCCGCCGGGCTCGGCATGCGGCCGACCGGACACCCCCTGCTCGGGGCCGCCGTCGTCCTCGCGGGCGCCGACCGGACCGTGTTCACCAGCACCTTCTCCCCCCGCACCCACCCGTGGACCGCCGACCACATCGCCCTCGGCTCGCCCGTCCTCCCGGCCTCCGCCCTGGTCGAACTCGCCGTCCGGGCCGGGGACGAGTCGGGGGCGACGACCCTCGACGAGCTCGTCCTCGACGCCCCGTTCGTCCTCGGCACCGGCGGCTCCACCCACCAGCTCCAGGTCACGGTGGACGCCGCCGACGCCACCGGGCGCCGCCCGTTCACCGTCCACGGCCGCCCCGACGACGCCGACGCGCCCTGGACCGCGCACGCCCACGGAGTCCTGAGCGTCACCGCCCAGGGCCCGGCGTTCGAGCCGGTCGCGTGGCCGCCCGCCGACGCCGAGGAGATCGCCCTCGAAGAGCTGTACGCCGGACTCGCCGGGACGGGCCTCACGTACGGGCCGTCGTTCCAGGTCCTCACCGCGGCCTGGCGCCGTGGCGACGAGCTCTTCGCCGAGGCCGCCCTGCCCGAGCGGGCGCCCGGCGCGGAGGGCTTCACCCTCCACCCCGCGCTCCTCGACGCGGCGGTACGGCCCCTCCTGACCGCCGTACCGGAGGGGACCGGGGCCCCGCTCGCCGGGCACTGGCGCGGCGTACGGCTCTACGCGACCGGCGCCACCTCGCTCCGGGTCCGCATCGCTCCGCGCGACGGCGGCGGCGCGCGCGTCGAACTCGCCGACCCGGCCGGGCAGCCCGTCGCCCTCGTCGCGGAGACGGCGGTGCGCGGTGTCGACGACGGCACGTTCGCGACGGCCGCCGGACGGCACGACGACGCCCTGTTCCACATGGGCTGGACGCCCCTGGGCGTGGAGGCCGCGGGGGAGACCCGCCCGGCCACGCTCGGCGACGGCGGCGACTTCACCAGCCCGTCCGAGGTGGCCGAGGCCGTCGCCGTCGGCCGGGCGGTCCCCCTCGTCGTCCTCCGCACCCGGCCGGAACCGGCGGGCTCGCTGCCCGGCTCGGTCCACGCCACCACGGAGAAGGTCCTCGCGCTGGTACGGGAGTGGCTGGCCGACGAACGCCTGGAGGGGACCCGGCTCGCGGTGGTCACCTCGGGCGCGGTCGCCACGCGCCGGGGCGAGGACGTCACCGACCTGGCGGGCGCGGCCGTCTGGGGCCTGCTCCGCTCGGCCCAGTCGGAGCACACCGGCCGCATCGTCCTCATCGACACGGACACCGAGACGGACACCGACACCGGCGCGGACCGCGACGTCATCGCGGCGCTCGCCGCCTCCGGCGAACCCCAGGCGGCCCTGCGCGCCGGACAGACGTACGCGCCCCGCCTCACCCGCGCCACCGTGCCCGGCGCCGCGTCCGCCCCCACCTGGAACCCCGACGGCACGGTCCTGATCACCGGCGGCACCGGCAGCCTCGGCGCCCTCTTCGCCCGCCACCTCGTGACCGTCCACGGCGTGCGCCACCTCCTGCTCACCAGCCGCAGCGGCCCCGCCGCCGCCGGTGCGAAGGAGCTGTCCGCCGAGCTGACCGCCCTGGGCGCCCGGGTCACCCTCGCCGCCTGCGACACGGCCGACCACACCGCGCTCGCCGAACTCCTCGGCACGATCCCCGCCGACCTCCCGCTCACCGGCGTCGTGCACGCCGCCGGCGTCCTGGACGACGGCCTCGTCACCACCCTCACCCCCGAGCGACTGCACGGCGTGCTGCGGCCCAAGGTCGACGCCGCCTGGAACCTGCACCGGCTCACCCGGGGCAGCGAGGAGCTCACCGCCTTCGTCCTCTTCTCCTCCATCGCCGCGGTCGTCGGCGGACCCGGCCAGTCCAACTACGCCGCCGCCAACCAGTTCCTGGACGCCCTCGCCGAGCACCGGCACGCCCACGGACTGCCCGCCACCTCGGTCGCCTGGGGACTCTGGGAGCAGTCCGGCGGCATGAGCGGCCACCTCAGCGAGACCGACCTCGGCCGCATCGCCCGCGGCGGATTCCGGCCAGTGCCCCAGGAGCAGGGGCCCGCCCTGCTCGACCGGGCGATCGCCCTCGGACGCCCGGCCGTCGTCGCGACCCCCCTGGACATCGCCGTCCTGCGCGAACAGCCCGGCCGCATCCCGGTGGTCCTCACCGGGCTCGCCCCCGCCCCCGCCCGGCGGGCGGCCGCCGGGGAGGGCACGGCCGCCGACGCCTCGCTCGCCGACCTGGTCGCCGGGCTCGACGGGCCCGAGCGCGAACAGGCCGTCCTGGACGCGGTCCTCGTCCTCACCGCGGCCGTCCTCGGCCACCCCGACACCTCCGCCGTCCAGGCCGGACAGCCGCTGACCAAGCTGGGCTTCGACTCGCTGACCTCCGTCGAGCTCCGCAACCGGCTGAGCGCCCTGGCGGGCTCCAAGCTGCCCGCGACGCTGGTCTTCGACCACCCCACCCCCGCCGCCCTCGCCGCCTTCGTCTCCGGGCAGCTCGCCGGCGGGCCCGGTGCGGACGCCGCCCCGGCGCTGCCCACCGTGGACTACGCGGCCGAGGTGCGCCTCGCCGACGACATCCGCCCGGCGGACGAGGTCGTACGGTCGGCCCCGGAGCCGGCGTCGATCCTGCTGACCGGAGCCACCGGCTTCCTCGGCGCGTTCCTGCTGCGCGACCTGATGCGGACGACGACGGCGACGATCCACTGCCTGGTCCGCGGCGACGACGAGGACGAGGCGAGGAAGCGGCTGCGGACCAACATGGAGTGGTACCGGCTGTGGGACGAGGTCGACGAGAGCCGCCTCTCCCTGGTCCTCGGCGACCTGGCCGAGGAGCGGCTCGGTCTCACCGAGGAGGAGTTCGACGGACTGGCGCGGACGGTGGACGCCGTCTACCACAACGGCGCCCGCGTCCACTGGCTGCACCCGTACACCGCGCTGCGCGACGCCAACGTCCGCGGTACGGAGGAGGTGCTGCGCCTGGCGGCCCGTCACCGCACGGTCCCCGTCCACTACGTGTCCACCGTCGGCGTCTTCGACGGGGTACGGGAGGAGGGCGTCCCGCTCCGGACGACCGACCCGACCGGCCCCGCCGAGGCCCTGCCCAGCGGCTACCTCCAGAGCAAGTGGGTGGCCGAGCAGCTCATCGGCACCGCCCGCGACCGCGGACTGCCCGTCTCCGTCTACCGGGTGGACGTGATCTCCGGCGACACCCGGACCGGAGCCTGCCAGACCCGCGACTTCGTCTGGCTGAGCCTCAAGGGCATCCTCCAGTCCGCGGCGGTGCCCGCCGGCACCAGCGGCCGGTTCCACCTGCTGCCGGTCGACTACGTCAGCGCCGCCATCACCACCCTCTCCCGGCAGGAGGAGACGGCCGGCCGTACGTTCCACCTGTTCAACCAGAGCTCGCTGAGCCTCGCGCAGTCCGTGGAGTACCTGCGGGACCACGGGTACCCGCTGGCCGAGGAGGAGTGGCGGAGCTGGAACGAGAGGGTGGGCGCCGCCGGCGACAACGCGCTGCGGCCGCTGCTGCACGCCTTCGAGATGATGACCTCGGACACGGACGGCTTCTACCCGCCGATCGACACCTCGGAGACCCTCGCGGCCCTGGAGGGGACCGGCGTCGACTGCCCGCCCCTGACGGCGGAACTCTTCGCCCGGTACGTCGACTTCTTCGTCGAGGTGGGCCACTTCCCGCCGGCTCCGGGCAGGGAACCGGCGGGCGCGTGAGGCGGGGGCCGGACCGGGGCCCGACGACGTGCCCCGGCCCGGCCCTCCGCCCTTTCCGTCGCGACCCGTCCTTGACCCCGCCTTTCCCGCCGCGTTCGGGTCCTTGACCCGCCTTTTCCCGCCGGACTCCGGATTTGACCCGTCCTTGACCTGACATACCTTCCCTTGACCTTGGGGGAAGAAGGCCGCCCACGGATCGCCCGATGGGAACATCTCCGCCATGAGCGATACGGGTGGTTTGCTGCGGGACAAGGTCATTCTGGTCACGGGCGCGAGCAGCGGCATCGGTGCCGCCGCCGCGTACCTCTTCGCCCGCGAGGGCGCGTCGGTGGTCCTCGCCGCGCGCCGTGAGGAGAGACTCACCGCCCTCGTGGCGGAGCTGACCGCGAAGGGGCTCAAGGCCTCTTCGGTGGTGTGCGACGTGACGCGGGCCGAGGACGCGCGGCGCGCGGTCGTCCACGCGACGGAACGTCACGGCAGGCTCGACGGAGCCTTCAACAACGCGGGCGTCGGCGGGGACCAGGCGCCCCTCCACGAGATGGAGGACGAGGTCTACGACACCATCGTCGACACCAACGTGCGCGGGCTGTGGAACTGCCTGCGCGCCGAGATAGGCGCGATGCTCCCGAGCGGCGGCGGAGCCATCGTCAACAACAGCAGTGTGGGCGGCCTGGTGGCGATCCCCACCGCGGCCCCGTACGTGGCGTCCAAGCACGCGGTGGTCGGCTTCACCCGCGCCGCGGCCGACGAGTACGCCCGCCAGGGCATCCGGGTGAACGCGCTGGCACCCGGTTCGACCCGCAGCGAGATCACGGTCGACTGGTACGCGCGCAACCCCGGCCTGGAGGAGGCGATCCACGAGGTCACGCCCCAGGGCCGTACCGCGGCGCCGGAGGAGGTGGCCGAGGCCGCGGCCTGGCTGCTCAGTGACCGGTCCTCGTACGTCACGGGCACGGTGATGCCGGTGGACGGCGGGTACGTCAACCGCTGAGAACCGCCCCGTCCGGCGGGACGGGGGGAACGGACGAGGGGGGCGGCACCGGTCCGACGGACCGGTGCC
>NZ_JBEOXR010000072.1:0-35749 GCF_040296665.1 Streptomyces sp. NPDC002057 | reverse complement strand
ATGCCGCCCCTGTCGCCGACGCCGTAGAGCTTGCCGTTCTGGACGCGGAAGTCGATGCCGACCAGCTTGGTGTCGCCCGACAGGCCGGAGACCTTCCCGAGCGACCAGCTCTCGGCCGGGTTGTGGACGTCGAAGCCGACGAGACGCTGGTCCGAGGTCAGGCCCACACTGATCAGGCGGTGACCGGCGGCGCGGTCCTGCGGGACGAAGGGATCGCCGCCCGCCGCCGTCGCCGAAACCGCCACCGAGGAGAGAAGCGAAACTGCCATCGTGGCAGCGGCCACAGCGGTAGCGACGACTCGACGAGTACGCACAAGAGGACTCCGTTCAGTCAGCGAGCCTCCGTCATGAGGCGCGTCTGCGGATCCTTCGACACCTACAGGGCGCCAGCATCGCCGCTGCGGTCCGTAACCCCTCCAACAGCCCGCAAAAGTCCTACCACCACGCCCACCGGGAGACCAACCACCACCAGCCGCGGGCCGGCAGCCCGTACCGGCAGGGGTGACGGGCCGAGCAGCTTGCCGGTGTGGGGCAGGGCCCAAGGCAGCCTCGACACACTTCCCGCCGGATTCCACCGGGCGGGGCATCGTCCGTTGGTCAGCAAGCAGCGAGGGGCTCAGCGGGTTCATCGCGGACTGGCAGGAAGGCCTGGGGCGGGCGGTCCCTGCCGCAACGCTTCCCGTTGCTCGCCGACGCCCGCCTCGCGCTGCCCGCCAACGCGCCACCGGCGCCCACGACCCCGTACCGAGGGCCCGAGCAGAGAGGTGAGCAGCAGGGTGGCCCGTTGTATGGCGGGGACTTCACCGCCGCTACGGCACCGGCGTCGCCTACCGGGCAGCGGACACTGAAGCACACCACGTGGCCGACGTTCCTGTCCGAACTCGGCGGCCCCTTCTTCCACAGGGAACGGTCCTCGTCAAAGCCGGCTGGCTGTCCGCCCCGTGAGCCTTTGCGCAGGCGAGCGGCCTGGCTGTCACTCATCTGAGGGATCGTGTCGTAGATGCCCCCACCGCCGCAGGTACTCGCGCACGGGTCCGCTGCTGTACGCCTTGTCAGCAGGCCTGCCGTTTGGATCAGGTCGGAATGCGGATCCCTGCGCCGCCGACCCTGATCCGCCGGTCACCCGCCCGCAACTCCACCGTGAGGACGCCGGGGCGTCCCATGTCCTCCCCCTGGTGGAGGGTGAGGACCGTCGCCTCGGGCACGAGTCCGAGCTCACGGGCGTACGCGCCGAAGGCGGCGGCCGCCGCCCCCGTCGCCGGGTCCTCGACCACACCGCTCACCGGGAACGGGGCGCGGACGTGGAAGACCTCCGCCGAGGCGCGCCAGACCAACTGCAGGGTCGTCAGGTCGAGCCGGTGCATGAGGGCCTCCAGGCGGGCGAAGTCGTACGCCAGGTGGGCCAGGCGCTCGCGGCTCGCGGCGGCAAGGACCAGATGACGGGCGCCCGCGAAGGCGATGCGGGCAGGCAGGGCGGGATCGAGGTCGCCGGCCGGCCAGTCGAGCGCGGCGAGTGCCTCTGCCAGGTCATCGGCCTCGACATCCTCGACGTGCGGCTCGACGCTCGTGAGCGTGGCCCGCAGCGCCCCGCCCTCGCGCGTGACGGTGACCGGCACGGTCCCGGCCTGCGTGGTGAACACCAGGTCGCCGGGGCCGATGCGCTCGCCGAGGGCCACCGCCGTCGCGACAGTGGCGTGACCGCAGAAGGAGACCTCCGCCTTCGGGCTGAAGTAGCGGATGGTGTACGCGCGCCCGGCGTCCGACGCGCCGGAGCCCGCTCCCTCGGACGGCGCCGTCAAAAACGCGCTCTCGCTGTAGCCGACTTCGGCGGCGATCGCCAGCATCTCCTCGTAGCTGAGGCCCGTGGCGTCGAGAACGATTCCGGCGGGATTGCCCCCCTCGGGATCTTCGGAGAAGGCGGTGTAACGCAGGACATCGGGGGTTTGCCGTACGGAGTTCATGCCGGGCCAACGGCGTGGATCCCCGAGTAGGTTCCCCAGATAGGACCGTATCGAAGCTCCTCTCCGCGGTTCCTGCTCACGCCGTGCGAGTTCTCTCTCGGATGGGTGTGTGTGGTTGGCCGGCGCCTGTGCCACCCGCTTCGGCGGACTGAGCGCGCCGGCCGCTTTCATACCCGAACCCGCCCGGCCGTCTCAGGCCCCGACGGATGCGTGACGACCGCGACCGACAGGTCCAGGACGAGCGTGCGCAGCCTGGCGTCCTCGGCGCGCTGCTAGCCGTACACGCCACCTGCGACTACGGTCACCCGGACGGGCCCCTGCCGGGCCCGGCGAGACGGGAGAGACACCTAAGCGCGACACCGGATGGGTCGTGGCGGCGGACCCGGAGTGGGGCGTGGACACCGGGTGGGGCGTGGACACCGGGTGGGGCGTGGTCTGTGAGCCCGAGTGGGGCGCGGCCGGCTGATCCCCGCCCCGGGGGGTCGATGACGTACCGAGGGCACGCCGTGCGGCGTGCCCTCAGCCGATGCATCGGCTAGGAGCTGTCCGGCCGATCATGGTCGGAGTCGACCTCTCTGAAGTCGATTGCCCGAACCCCGTTGGCGCGCGACCATCACTGGATGGATCGGGTGGAGGCTCTGATGGTGGTGCGGGTTGTGCAGACGTGTTCCGCCTACCCGTCCCAGTGGGATGCCTGGACGGAAAAGGGCCAGTACCTGTCTCTCCGATATCGGCACGGTGCAGGCCGCGTCGAGCGGCATCCTGGCCCTGACATCGACACACCGGAGTCCTGGAATGAGGGCCTCTCGGAACTCCTGACCGAATGGGACGACGGCACCGGGAGCGGCGTCATCAGCCTTGAAGCCTTCCTCGCGGCCTCTGGCCTGGTGTTGGCTCCAGGCGCATCGGTGAGATGACGTCGTGAAGGCGCGGTCATGTTCGGAGCCAGATGACGACGGCTGCCGCCGTTGCGGTGCCGAGGAAGACGTAGCCGCGCTTGTCGTACCGAGTGGCAACGGCTCGGGCGTGCTTGAGCTTGTTGATGGCCCGCTCGACGGTGTTGCGCTTCTTGTAGCGGTCCTCGTCGAAGCCTGGTGGCCGTCCGCCACGCAAGCCTTTGCGTAGGCGCGCGCGGCCTGGCTGTCGGTCTTCTCCGGGATGGTGTGTCGGATGCCGCGGCGTCGCAGGTAGTCGCGGCAGGGCCCATTGCTGTAGGCCTTGTCCGCAGCGAGACTGTCCGGCTTCTTGCGGGGCCCGCCTGTCCCGAATCGGGGAACGCGGATCTTCTCCAGGACCGGCTTGAACTGGGTGCAGTCCGCTCGCTGCCCTGGCGTGACGACCAGGGACAGCGGACGGCAGCGGCCGTCCGCGCTCAGGTGGAGCTTGGTCGTGAACCCGCCGCGCGAGCGGCCCAGGCCCTTACTTCCAGCACCACCTCCACTAAGCGGGCGAGGAGGCTCTGCCACGGCGTCTCGCCCTGGTGTTCTGCTGGCATGTCCCCCTTTGAGGAGCGAGCCGACGGCGGATCGGTGCGGGCGCCGGCGGCATGCTGGTGGGCCCGCACGATGGTGGAGTCGACAGAGATGCCCCAGTCGATCTCACCCGCTGCATCGGCCTCGGCCTGGACGTGCTGGAGCAGGCGTTCCCAGGTTTCGTCGGCCGACCCACCGGTGGTGTCGTTCGTAGACCGTCTTCCGCGGCCCGAACCGTTCGGGCAGGTCACGCCACTGCACGCCGGTCCAAACCCGGGGAAAGATCCCGTCGATCACCTACCGGTGGTCCCGCCACCTACCGCAACGCCTGTTGCTGACCGGCAGGAACGCCTGCAGCCGTTCCCACTCGCAGTCACTCAGATCGCCCCGCCCCATGTCCCCGTCAACGAGTCCGAGGCGGAGCAGTCGCATGATCGGCCGGACAGCTCCTAAGTGCCGGACACCGAAGCCCGTGAGGAGATGCGCGTCCGGCACCGGAAAGTGTCGTGCCGGCGAGGAGGTGGTTCTGGCGCCGGTGTCAGGTCAGTAGTCGATGGCGAGGGCGGCCACCAAAGTTCCGCCTTCGTCGATGACTATGGCCGGGCCGGCGTTACGGGAGTTCGCGTAGGTCAGCGCTTGTCTGTGCAGGGGACTGTTGAACCAGACCGTCATGATCTGTGCCGGGGTACTTCCGCTGCCGCCCTTGAACAGCACCTCGTGACCGCAGTGGATGAGGGTGTTGTTCACCAGGTTCTTCTGTGCACAGGTTCCGGCGTGTCGGGCTTCGTCGCTTCTCAACCGTACCTCGACCAAGCCCATCGCCCTGCGCCGTTCATTCAGGGCGTCCACCAGTTCCGACTCGGCGGCCGAGGTCGGTCTCGAAGCCATGGGGCTTGCAGCGCGCGGGGGGCTGGACGGGGCCGTCGTGGCACGGGACGTGTCCGAAGGGAGTGGCGGTGAGGGGGGCAAGGAAACGGAGGGTACGCGTCGGCCCTTCGCAGATCTCTCCGTGGTTCCCTTCGAGGCGTGCTGAGTCGTGGCCGAGGGCGACACCGAGACCGACGGGGACGCGGTCGCCATCGGGGACGGAGTCAGGGTCGGGGGTTGGGCCGGGGAGATGGGATTCATGGCCGAGTCAACGGGCGCGGAGCCCGATGTGTCGATGGGCGAGGTCGCGTTGGCGGCCTCTGACACGGGTGCCGCTTCATTGCCTTCATGCGCGGCGAGGGTCACACCGGCGAGGACCCCGGCGCCTGCTATCACCGCGACCGTTGCCCCCACAGCGGGGAGAACGACCACCTTGCGGTGACGCCCGGCTCGTCGGGTTCTGATCCTGCTCGGCAGTGGTTGCTGATCAGTCATGGATTGCTCCAGGTACGAAGCTTGGGTCAGGCCGGGTACCGGGCTTCGCTCGCACCGGTACCCGGCCTGGATCGGGTCACCCGAGGGGGTGGGTCAGTTGATCGACCACAGCTGGAGCGTCGATCCGGTGTCCGTCTGCTGGGTGACGAGCGCGCCGTTGGTGGTGGAGGCGGTGGTGAGGAGTAGTCCGCTCCGCGCCGAGGCCACCTTGTACGTTCCGTTCGGCTGGGCGACGGCGTTCCAGCGCTGGTTGGCGGCACCGTTGCACGTCCACTGGATCACCTTGGCGCCGGCGGTGGTCGAGGCGTTCTCGACATCGGCGCAGAGGCCGGACTGGACGTTGGCGATCTCGTAGGTGCCGTCGGTCTGCTGGGTGAACTTCCAGGACTGGTTGGTGCCGCCGCTGGGGGTCCAGGTGACGAACTGGGTGCCGAGCGCGGTGCTGTGGTTGGGGTTGTCGAGGGCCTTGCCGCCGCTGACGAGCGTGTGGTTGCCGTTGAGCGTCGGGGCGGCTGCCCCGGTCTCGGTGAGGCTCAGGACCTGCTCGTTCGCGGTGCGGGTGCCACCCACGGCATTACCCGTCGTGTTGGTCCAGGAACGGGTGGGGGTCGTCTCGGCGAGCCGGCCCGACGTGTTGGACAGGCCGATCACCAGACCGCTGTAGCGGTTGACCAGGCGGTAGCTGCCGGTGGGGGCGTCGTCGGTGGCGGAGGCGCCGGGGATGACGAACCACTGCTGTCCGACGGTGGGGCCGCCCGCGGGCATGGTGGTGACCGTCGGCTTGGTCCCCCAGGCGCGGCCGGCGTTGGCGGAGGAGTCCACCCCGAGGAGCTGGCCGGTGGAGGCGTTGGCGATGCGGTGGGAGCCGTCGCCGTTGGCGGTGAAGGCCCACGACTCCAGGGAGGAGCCGGTGGCCGCGGAGACGGAGGAGGTGGCGGTACCGCCGGCGACCTGGGTGAGCACCCGGCCGTTGGCGGCGGCGATCCGGTAGGTCTTGGTGGTGTCGATCAGCGCGGCGGGGGCGGAGGACTCGATCGAGAGGTTCACGTACTCGCTGGACTTGCCGCCCGAACACCCGAAGGAGCAGTAGGAGCGGAAGTTCTTGCCGACGATGCCGGAGCTGGTCTTGTTCACGCTGTCGAGGAACCACCGGTACCACGAGGCGTTCTTGTAGGTGCCCGTGTCTCCGAGCCGGAACCACTTCTGCTTGGTCAGG
This sequence comes from Streptomyces sp. NPDC002057, assembly GCF_040296665.1. Lineage (NCBI taxonomy): Bacteria > Bacillati > Actinomycetota > Actinomycetes > Kitasatosporales > Streptomycetaceae > Streptomyces > Streptomyces sp. NPDC002057. The sequence goes on along the minus strand of NZ_JBEOXR010000072.1, from coordinate 29,738 downwards.
TCGTCGGTGGCGTAGATCTCCTGGGACGCGTCGCCGCTCTGGTCGACGTTCTGCGGCTCGCCGATGTAGAGCCCGAGGTACGCGTTGTAGGTGATGTCCATGACGAACATGGGAGATGTCGCCGGCATCTTGTCCGCGGCGATCTGCTCCTTGATGGTGCCGGTGGTGAGCGGGCTGTACTCCTTGGCGGGAGGGGTGTACCCGGTGGTGCTGGAGGCACCGACGGGAACCATGTTGCTTTCCTTGCCGCCCTTGCCGGGCTGCGACCAGCTGCCGTCGTACCACTTCTGCCAGGAGGCGGGCGCCATCTTGTCGGCGATCGGCGCGCGGGCCACGTGGCTGTAGAACGCCTCCCAGCCGCCTCCCTTGGTCACGATGCGCGAGCCGTAGAAGGCGTAGAAGTAGCCCGACGCGGTGTCGACGAAGAGCCGCTGGTCGCCGTCGCCGTAGTCATAGGTCTGCTGCGGGAAAGCGGTGGTGTCACCCCGGGTGGTGCTGTACGGCGAGGTGATGACGTGGTCCTTGATCGACCACGTCTTGCCCTGGTCCTTCGAGACCGCGTAGTCGATGGCGTCGAAGTGAAGGCGGTCACCGAAGGGCTCGGGGGTGAACTCGTTGTGGACGAGGCCATACCAGTCCCCGGTGTCCGGGTCGACCCACACACCGGCCAGGTCGCAGTAGTTCCGGTGGGCGTAGCCCGTGGTGTCAGGCGCGTACGTGGACTTCAGGCCGGTGGGGCTGTTGTTGCACCGCCAGGTGGTGTCGTTGTTCTTGTCGTTGGCGTTCGCCGGGTTGACCGCGTCGCTGATGGTGCTGGAGCGGGTCGCGGTGTCGAAGTTCGTTCCGGTGAAGAAGTCCCACTTCCGCGAGTCGCTCGCCCCGTAGAGGGCGTGCGCCTGCTGGAAGTAGAAGGTGCCGTCCTTGTCGATGTACGGCGCGGCCGGGGTGTCGTTCGGGTGGGTCCACGACCCCTTCGTCCCGACGGTGACGGTGTAGGTGGCGGCCTCGGCCGCCGCCGATGCCGGCGCGGGCGTCAGGGCGGTGCCGCCTGCGGCGGCAACGGTCAGGGCGACGAGTGCGCCGACCAGCCGTTGTCTGGGAGCTGACACAGGTACTCCTTGTGTGGTGGGGGGGATGCAGCGCGATCGGCGCCGGCGTCCGCAGGGATGGGAACTCCGGCAGGGCCGACCGGGGGTCCGGTCCGTCCTGCCGGCACCCGCGGGCCGCGCCGGTGCTCTGTACGGCCCCGGTACCCGCGGCGCTGCGCACGGGGGATTCCGACGGGTACCGGGGAGTGCGTGGGTGCCCGCCCTCGATCGGCGGAGCACGGTGGTCCTCACCCCGCCGACCGGGCCGGGCATGGGGACACGAGGATGTTTCCGGGTGGAGCGGACCCGGCGGTCGCCGGAGCGGGGCCGGGCGGGGAGACCTGAGGGGGCGTGCGGTGGAGTGGAGTGCGGTCCCGCCGGGTCGTTCGCCGGGAGGGGCGACGCGGTGGCCGTGGGCCGGGGCCGCGAGCGCTCGTCCGGCTGCGGGTCGAGCATCCTGGTCGTCACGTCGAACCGAATCCGGATTCCCGAAGGGCCCGGACGGGATCGGCGCGAACGGCAAGGCGGGGTACATCGGGGGAGCCTCGGAGCGTCGTCGGCGGGACCGGGTTACGGGCCTGCCGACAGAAGGGAACGTACGGCTCCTTTGACCGGTAAAACAAGGGCCTTGGCAAAATTCCTCGACAGAATCAAACAGATGTGGACGGCAAGCGTCCGGAGCCAAGGAGGCGGTGCCAGGGCGGCGTTGACCGGGGGCAGGGGCGGGGATACGTTGCTGACCTCGGCTCCGACCGGTCGGATGAGGATCCCCATGGTGACGATGCAGGACGTGGCACGACGAGCCGGCGTCACGAAACAGACGGTTTCCAACGTCGTCACGGGCCGGGTCGGCGTCCGCCCGGTCACGGCGGCACGGGTGCGGGCCGCGATCGACGAGCTCGGATACGTGCCGAACCTGGTAGCCCGCTCCCTCGCCACCGGCAGCACCCGCACGGTGGGCCTGTTCGTCCCCACTGTGGGCACGGCCTTCTACGCCGACCTGGTCGAGGAGGCCGAGGACGCGCTGGACGAGCACGGCCACCACCTGCTGCTCTGCACCACCCGCCAGAGCGGCGAGCGAGCACGCAGGCACCTGGCGGGAATGACGAGCCGGTCGGTGGACGCCCTGCTCATCGCGGGTGACCAGGACCTGTCCGACCATCTTCCGCTGCTGTCCGAGGCCCGCTTCCCGGTCGCCCTCTGCGCCTGGGAGGCCGACGCGCCCGAGCAGTTCCCCATGGTCACCGTCGATTACGAGGAGGGCGGCCACCTGGCGGGACGCCACCTCCGCGACCTGGGGCACGAGCAGGTCGCCATCCTCGCGAGCCCCGCCCACGCGCGGCGCGTGGAGGGGTTCCGCAGGGCGTTCGCCGAGACGGGCCGACCCCTGCCCGACGACGCCGTCCACCTCGCCCACGAACCCTCCTACCACGGCGGGTTCGACGCGGCCGTGGCCGCCCTGGCCGCCGCTCCCGGCGTGACCGCGTTCTTCGCCACCCATGACGTCCTCGCCGTCGGCGCGCTGGAGGCGGCCCGCGTCGCGGGCCGCTCCGTTCCGGAGGACCTGTCCGTGGTCGCGTACGACGACTGCCCCGCCGGACCGTCCTCCCGGCCCGCCCTCACCAGCGTGGTCCTGCCGAGGCGCCGGATGGCGCGCGAGGCCGTGGCACTCCTCCTCGACGCGGCGGGCGGCGGGGAGCCGGCCCCCCGGCACCGGATGCTGCGGCCCGAACTCGTCGTCAGGAACAGCACCGGATCGGCCCGGCCCGGGCACGCCGTACCCCGGTAGTCAGGCTGCGGACACCGCGGGCCGACGCCGTGTTGCCCTCTGTCATCGATGCCAATGACCGAACGGTCAAAGTCGGGGGTGGGCGATCTTCCGGGCCGACCACTGTGGGTACGGTATGTGGTCGATACCATAGAGGGCCGACCAGGAGGAGGGACCGGTGGCGACGGCGAGTTCCGGCAACGGACGGGCACCCGGCATGGCAGATGTGGCACGGGTCGCCGGCGTCTCGGCGCAGACGGTCTCACGCGCCCTCGGGGGGCACCCCAACGTGACGCCGAGCACCCGTGCCAAGGTCATGGCGGCCGTGGAAGAGCTGGGCTACCGCCGCAACAACGCCGCGCGCGTACTGTCCTCGGGCCGCAGCCGCACCCTTGGTGTGGTCACCCTGCAGACGAACTTCTACTCGCGTGCCGCCGTGACCTCGGGCATCGAGAACGCCGCCCGCGCCGCCGGCTACACGGTCAGCACCGCCACCACCGCCTCCCTGGACACGTCCGCCATCGAAGGGGCGCTGACCCGGCTGGCCGAGCAGGATGTCGAGGGCGTCATCCTGTCGGTGCCTTTGATCCACACCAGCGAGCGAATCGACCAGCTCACCCGAGCCACTCCCACGATCACCATCGACGGCTCGCGCACCGACGCCACCGAGGTGGTGGCCGTGGACCAGTTCATGGCCGCGAAGCTGGCCACGGAGCACCTGCTCGACCTCGGCCACGAGACCGTCTGGCACATCTCCGGACCTCAGGAGTGGCTGGAGGCGGCCCGCCGCCGGGAAGGGTGGCAGAGCGCGCTCGAAGCCGCCGGCCGCTCCGTACCCCCACCGATGGAGGGCGACTGGTCCCCCGCGTCCGGGTACCGCAACGGTCTGATCCTGGCACGTATCCCGGACGTCACGGCGGTCTTCGTCGCGAGCGACGAGATGGCGTTCGGGGTCATCCGGGCCCTGCACGAGGCAGGCCGGCGCGTGCCCGAGGACGTATCGGTGGTCGGCGTGGACGATATCGAACTCGCCGAGTACTGCTCGCCGTCGCTGACTACGGTGGCACAGCCATTCGAGCAGATGGGGGCGCTTGCCGTGGCCTGCCTCCTGCGGCACATCGCCGATCCGGAATGCGCCCCCGACACCGCGCCCGTGGAACCGAAGCTCGTGGTCCGTGCGAGCACCCGGTCCGCGGGGACGAACGGTGGTGCCGCCTCCCGGACGTCTTCGGACACCTCGGCCGTCTCCGCCCGCTCCTGACGCGGGCCCCCTCCTCACCCGTCCGCTGACGCCCACCCACAACGGGATTCGCCTAGCGCCGTGCTGTGCTCGCCCGGACGATGAGGACGGGTTCCACCGACGCCGGTTCGGGCGCGGCCTCCGGATCGTCGATGTGGCGCAGGAGATGGCCCACCGCCAGTGCTCCCATCTGCTCGAACGGCTGCGCCACCGTGGTCAGTGAGGGCGAGCAGTACTCCGCCAGCGCGATGTCGTCGACACCGACCACCGAGATGTCGTCGGGGACGCGGCGGCCGAGCTCGTGCAGGGCACGGACGACCCCGAAGGCCATCTCGTCGCTGGCGACGAAGACCGCCGTGACGTCCGGGATCCGGCCCAGGATGAGTCCGTTGCGATAGCCGGACGAGGGAGACCAGTCGCCCTCCAGGACGGGCGGAACTGTGCGCCCCTCCGCCGTGAGCGTCTCGCGCCAGCCATTCAGTCTGCTGGCCGCGTCGAGCCATTCACCGGGGCCCGAGACATGCCAGACGGTCTCGTGGCCGAGGTCGAGCAGGTGCCTCGTCGCCAGTCGGGCGGCCTGCGACTGGTCCACCGCCACCACCTCCGACATCGGCGTACGCGATCCGTCGACGGTCACGGTGGGCAGAATTCCGGTCAACTGCTCGATGCGCGGACTGACATGGATCAGCGGGATGGCGAGGACGATGCCCTCGACCCCCTGGTCGGCCAGCCGGGTGAGCACGTCCTCGACGGCGGAGGTGTCGAGCGAGTCGGTCGAGGCGACGGACACCGAGTATCCCGCCGCCCGTGCGGCGCTCTCGATCCCGGACGTCAGTGTCTGGCGCGAGTAGTACGTCGTCTGCAGGGTGACCAGGCCGATCGTCCGGCTCCGCCCCGAGGACAGGATCTGTGCGGCGCTGTTCTTGCGATACGCGAGCCGGTCGACGGCGACGAGCACCCGCGCGCGGGTCTCCTCACGCACGTTGCGGTGCCCGGACAGCACCCGGGACACCGTCTGCGCCGAGACGCCCGCGGCCCTCGCCACATCGGCCATGCCTGGCGGGCGTGCGCTCGCTTCCGCTCCGTCCATGCCGCTTCCGGACCCTTCCCTCGCCGTGCGCCGCGAGGCGGCCGATTGATATCGACATCATGCAGGTGATGTTTGGTCAAGAGCAATAAGTGAGCCAGCTATTGGCATCGATAACATTCGGTGTCATAGTTCCGGCCATCAGCTCATGATCTGCATCCGTGCCGGTCCGGCTGTCACCCCCCACCCCCTCAGCAGACCCGACCCCTTGTGTCCGGGTCTGACCTTGCGCATCCAAGGAGCGGCCGTGAAGGCATCCCGCACTCGCATCGTCGGCACAGTCGTGGTCTCAGCTCTCACCCTGGCGCTCGCCGGATGCTCCGCGGTCGGCGGATCGGACGGCGGATCGACCTCGGGATCGGAAGGCGGCGAGTCCGCGGAGCTGACGTTCTGGGGCTGGGCCCCCGGCTACGCGGACGCCGTCAAGGCGTTCAACAAGACGCACCCCGGGATCAAGGTCACGTACCAGGAGGTGCAGCCCGGCGCCAAGGGCGGATATCAGAAGATGCTCAACGCGGTGCAGGCCAAGAACGCGCCCTGTCTGGCCCAGGTGGGTTTCGAGACGCTGCCGAGCTTCGCCGCCCAGGGCGCCCTCCAGGACGTGTCGGACGTGGCCCGGCAGGACACGGCGGACTTCCTTCCGGCGGGCCTCCACGCCGTCTCCCTGGGTGACGCCCTGTACGGAGCGCCCGTGGACACAGCACCGATGGCGCTGTTCTACAACAAGAAGCTCTACGACTCCCTCGGCCTGAAGCCCCCGGCCACCTGGGCCGAGTACAAGGAGCAGGCGAAGAAGATCCACGCCTCCGGTCCGGACCGGTACATCTCCTCCCCGTATCTGAACTACGACTACGCCGGCCTCGCCTGGCAGGCCGGGGCGAGCTGGTTCGGCGTCAAGGGAGACGCCTGGAAGGTCGACGTCGCCTCGGAGGCCAACCAGAAGGTCGCCTCCTACTGGCAGGGCCTGGTCGACGACGGGGTCATCAGCCCCGCGCCCATGTACGACCAGGCGTGGTACACCGGTCTCGGCAACGGCAGGATCGCCACGGTCGTGGGGGCCGTCTGGCAGGCCGGTGTGATCAAGGGCGGCGCCAAGGACGGCGCGGGCGACTGGGCTGTGGCACCGATGCCTCAGTGGAAGGCCGGCGAGTCGGCCGCGGGCAACGCGGGCGGCTCGGCCACCGCCGTCCTCACGGGCTGCGAGTCCACCAAGGCTGCTTGGACGTTCGCCCACTGGCTCAGCACCGACCCCACCACCTACGGCGACCTGGTCACGAAGGCGTCGCTGTACCCGGCCGCCTACGGGTTGAAGGATCTCCCGCAGCTCAAGGCCAAGGACCCGTACTTCGGCGGCCAGACGATCTACGACGTCTTCGCGCCGGCGTCCAGGAGCGTCTCGGCCGACTGGACCTGGGGTCCCGTCATGGCCAAGACCACCGCGGACCTCGACGACGCGCTCGGCAAGGCGTGGGCCGGCAAGGGCACCTTCAAGGACGCGCTGGACTCCACCCAGGCCAAGACGGTCGCCGAGCTCCGCAACCAGGGACTGCAGGTGACCGAGTAGCCCTGCCCACAGACAGGCGGCCGACTCCCCCACGGTCGGCCGCCCCTCCCCACCCTCGGCTCGGACTGGAAGCGAACCAGTGAGTACACGACACAGAACGGCGGAAACCGCCGCACCCTCACGAACGGGCAGATCGCCGTCTCGGCGGCGAGCACGGGAGACCGCGTTGAACAGGCGCACGCTGCTCCTGTTCGGCGGACCGTTCGTGGCCCTCTTCCTGGCCATGTACGTCGCCCCCATCGTCTACGCGACCGTGAGCAGTCTCTTCGTCGTCAGGCGCTCGGGGCTCGGGCTGACACCGCCCACGAGGGAGTTCGACCCCTTCCACAACTTCGCCGTGGCGTTCTCGGACGCGGACTTCCTCGGCGGGCTCGGGCGCGTCGCCCTCTTCTCCCTGGTGCAGGTGCCGGTGATGCTCGGCCTCGCACTCGGCCTCGCCCTGCTCATCGACGCGAAGTCGGCGCGCGGCAAGGGCTTCTTCCGCCTCGGCGCGTTCCTGCCCTACGCGATCCCGGGGGTGAGCGCGGCCCTGGTCTGGTCGTTCATGTACTCCTCCGAGTCCAGCCCGGTCAACCACCTCCTGGAGCCCCTCGGCCTCCGGATCCCGTTCTTCGACGGCGGCGTCGCGCTGTGGTCGGTGGCGAACATCGTCACGTGGAGCTGGACCGGCTACAACATGATCATCATCTACAGCGCGCTCCAGACCATCCCCGCCGAGGTCCTGGAGGCAGCACGGGTGGACGGGGCGTCCGCGCTGCGGACCGCGTGGAGCATCAAGATCCCGGCCGTACGCAGCTCACTCGTCCTCACGGCGGTGTTCTCCCTCATCGGCTCGGCCCAGCTCTACAACGAGCCGGCCGTGCTCCAGCCGATATCCAGCGGCGCGATCTCCTCGGCCTTCACCCCGATCATGTCGGCCCAGGCGGCGGTGTCCGCCGGCAACTACCCGTACGCGGCGGCGCAGTCCGTGATCCTCGCCCTCTCGGTGGGCGTCCTGTCCTTCGTGTTCTTCAGACTGACCACCAGGGGGGAGACGGCATGAGAGGCCCGACCCGAGGCTCCGGACCGTCCGGAAGCAGGTGGGTGACGACCGCGGCGGGCCGAACCGCCGTCCTCGCACCCCTGCTGATCTCCACCGTGTACTTCCTCTTCCCGCTGTGGTGGCTCCTCGTCGCCGTCACCAAGCCCTTCGGCCACCAGTTCAGCGGGAACGGCCTCTGGTTCGACGGATTCGGCCTCGTCGACAACGTCGCCCGGCTTACCGCTCAGAACGACGGGATCTTCTGGCGCTGGATGCTCAACAGCGTCCTGTACTGCGGCATCGGCGCGCTCGCCGGAACGCTGCTGTCCGCCATGGCCGGGTATCTGCTCGCGAAGTACGAGTTCTGCGGCCGCGGAGCGCTCTTCGGCGCGGTACTCGCCGCCGTACTCGTCCCGAAGATCCTCTTCACGCTGCCGCTGTACCTCATGTTCTCCGGGATCGGTCTGATCGACAACCCGCTCGCCGTGCTGCTGCCCAGCATCGTCAGCCCGTTCGGGGTCTATCTGGCGCGTGTCTTCGCGGTCCAGTCGATTCCCGACGAGGTGGTCGAGGCCGCACGCCTGGACGGGGCCGGGGAGTTCCGCATCTTCCGCACCGTCGCGATGCCGATGATGCTGCCGGCGCTCGTGACCGTCTTCCTCTTCCAGTTCGTCGACATCTGGAACAACTACCTGCTGCCGGCCATGGTGCTCAGCGACGACCACCTCCAGCCCGTCACCGTGGGCCTGGTCGGCTGGAACGCCAGTCACGGCGTCGCCGTACCGGCTCCGCTCGTGGTCATCGGCTCGCTCGTCTCGGTCGTCCCGCTGGTCATCGCCTTCCTGTGCCTCCAGCGCTTCTGGCGCGCGGGCATGACCGCCGGAGCCGTCAAGTGACTCGTGCATCCGGCCCGCGGGCCGGATGCACGAGCCAAGGCTCCGACGCCCGCAGACCGCGTCGACCGGGTGTCCCCTCTGGATCCGCAAGCCTCTCCCCCCTCCCTCACCGGACAAGGAGCTTTCCTTGACATCCCCCCACACCTCCCGGACCTCGCTCGAAATCGCCTCGCAGCCAGGCGTCTGGACACGCGCGGCCACGTCCGCAGCCCTGTACACGGACTTCCTGCCCCGCCGCGGCGAGCGGGTGGCCGTCGTCGGATGCGGCACCTCCTGGTTCATGGCCCTCGCCTACGCGCGGCTCCGGGAGTGCGGTGGCCACGGCGAGACCGACGCGTTCGCCGCCTCCGAGTTCCCCGACGGCCGTGCCTACGACCGGATACTCGCCCTCACCCGCTCCGGAACCACGACCGAGGTCCTCGACCTGCTGGCGAAGGCCGAGGGCACCGTCCCGACCATCGCCCTCACGGCGGACCCGTCGACACCCGTCATGGACACCGCCGACGAGGTGGTCGTACTCGACTACGCCGATGAGGAATCGGTTGTGCAGACGAGGTTCGCGACCACCGCGCTGGTGCTGCTGCGCGCCCATCTGGAAGCCGAGCACGCGCTTGCGGCCGGAGTGCGTCCGCTGACGCGGGCCATTGAGGACGCGGTTCGCGCGCTCGGAGTGGAACTGGACGCGGAGGTGAGCAGCGCCGAACAGTTCACCTTCCTCGGGACGGGCTGGACGTACGGTCTGGCGCTGGAGGCCGGCCTGAAGATGCGGGAGGCCGCGGGCGCCTGGACCGAGGCGTACCCGGCCATGGAGTACCGGCACGGCCCGATCAGCGTCACTGGCCCCGGCCGGGTCGTGTGGACGTTCGGCCCGGCCCCCCGGGGCCTCGCCGACGACGTCGCCCGGGTGGGAGGCCTGTTCGCCGCGGCTTCCGGCGACGGCGCGGACGACCTGGACCCGCTGGCCGACCTGATCGTCGCCCAGCGTCTCGCGGTACGGCTCGCCGAGGCCCGGGGCTACGACCCCGACCGCCCGCGCAACCTCACCAGGTCCGTCGTCCTCAAGGGCAGCCGTGCGTCATGAGGGCCCGGCCCGTGAGTGCGTGATCGCCCTCGACGTCGGCGGTACGAGCATGAAGGGGGCACTGCTCAGCGACGCCCTCAGGCCGCTGGGCGTCATCCGCCGCCCCACCCCGGGTGGTTCGCGGCCGACCCAGGCCCTCGACGCGATCGCCGCCACACTGCGGGAGCTCGACGCGCGAGCGGAAGATCGGTGTATGACGGTCCGGCACATCGGGACGGTGGTACCCGGCATCGTCGACGAGGAGTCCGGGCTGGCGGTCCGCTCCGTCAACCTCGGCTGGGCCGACCTGCCGCTCGCCCGTCTGCTTACCCGGGCCACTGGTCGGCCCGTCGTCGTCGGTCACGACGTCCGCGCGGGCGGCCTCGCCGAGTTCCGTGCCGGTGCCGCGCGCGGTGTCCGCGACGCCCTCTTCGTCCCCGTCGGCACCGGCATCTCGGCGGCCGTGCTCAGCGGCGGCCATCCCCTCGTCTCCGGGGGATACGCCGGCGAGCTCGGCCACGTCGTGGCGGACCCGGGTGGCGCGACCTGCCGGTGCGGCGGCCGGGGCTGCCTGGAGACCGTCGCGTCGGCCGCGGCGATCGCGGCGACGTACACCGCCCGCTCGGGTACCAGGGTCGACGGCGCCGCGGACGTGGCCGCCCGGGTCGCGGCCGGCGACCCGATCGCCGTCGCGGTGTGGAACGGGGCCGTCGGCGCGCTGGCATCAGCGCTCGCCGACGTCAGCACTCTGCTGGCCCCCGAGCGGATCGTGCTCGGGGGAGGCCTCGCCCAGGCGGGAAAGCTGCTGCTCGACCCGCTCCGCGTACGGCTCGCGGACCGGCTCACCTTCCAGCGGCGCCCAGAACTGGTCCGCGCCGCCTTCGGCGACGAGGCCGGCTGCCTGGGCGCGGGCATCCTCGCGTGGGAGGCCGCGGGGGTCCGCCCCCGGCTCGGACCGGAGACCAGCCGTGCGGGCGGGAGCACGCTTCGGGCGCGACTCCCACAGCAACGACGGCCCGGTGCCGCCAGGCCCTGATCCGCCCCACTGCTCGAGTTCCTCGCCACCGCCCTGGAATCCTCGCCGTGTCCCACGACCGTCGCCGGACGCATCGCGTTCCGCCAGCCACGTGTGGGCGTGGCCCTGCAGGACACGGTGATCCCCCGTCCCCGGGCGGGCGCAGCGGGGTCCGCAAAACGCTCCGTACCGCTGAATCCTGGAGAGACCCATGCCCCTGACGTCCACCGACGCCATCGTCGACCCCGCCTACAAGGCCAACTCCGGTGTGGGTGCCTTCAACGTCGTACAGATCGAACACGCCGAAGCCATCATCGCCGGGGCGGAGGCGGCCGGACTCCCGGTCATCCTCCAGATCAGCGAGAACACCGCTCTCTACCACGGCTCACTCGCGCCACTCGGCCTCGCCTCACTCGCCCTCGCGCGTGCCGCCACCGTGCCCGTGGCGGTCCATCTCGACCACGCCGAGTCGGCCGGTCTCATCCGCTCGGCCGTCGATGTCGGCTTCACATCCGTGATGGTCGACGCCTCCAGGCTTCCCTACACGGAGAACGTGGCCACCACCCGGGAGATCACCGCCTACTGCCACCGGGCGGACGTGTGGGTCGAGGCGGAGCTCGGTGAGGTCGGCGGCAAGGACGGCGCGCACGCCCCCGGGGTGCGCACCGATCCGGAGGAGGCGCGGGAGTTCGCCGTCGCCACCGCCGTCGATGCGCTGGCCGTCGCCGTGGGTAGCTCCCACGCGATGACGAGGCGTGACGCCACCCTCGACTTCAAGCTCATCGCCCGGCTCAGGAAGACCGTCGACGTTCCCCTGGTCCTGCACGGCTCCTCCGGAGTGGACGACAAAGACCTCGCGAGGGCTGTCGACGCGGGCATGACCAAGGTGAACATCTCCACCCACCTGAACAGGATCTTCACCCGGACGGCGCGGGAACGACTGGCGGCGCACCCGGACCTCACCGACCCCCGGACGTACCTCGGACCCGCCCGGGACGCGGTATCGGCCGAGGTGGCACGACTGTTGGTCCTCCTCGCGGACCGCTGACGGCTCACAGCTCGCGACGACGCGACCCCGGAGAAGACGGCGAGAGGTCACACGGAGGGATCGGCGAGTGGGAACCGCCCCTGTCTATCCCGCCCCTTCGGTGCCGATCTCAGCCCAGACCGTCTTGCCCTCGCCGACATACCTGACTCCCCAGCTTTCGGCCAGGGAGCCACAGATCTGGAGGCCCCGCCCGCCTTCGTCCACGGCCTTGGCATGGCGCAGATGAGGGGCGGTCGGGGCGCTGTCGGTCACCTCGCAGATCAATGTGCGCTCGCCCCTGATCAGTCGCAGGGTGATCGGTGCCGCTCCATAGCGGATGGCGTTCGTCACGAGCTCACTGACAACGACCGACACCGCAAAGGTGTCGACGGCTATACCCCAGTGGGCAAGGCGCTCGTCGACGTGTCGACGGGCCGGGCCGACGGCCGAGGCGTCCGGAAGAACGGGCCATTCGTCCAGATCGCTCTCGGGTAGGAGGAGCGTCCTCGCGACGAGCAGCACGCGATCCCTGGCGAGCAGCGCTTCCACCGCGTCCGCCGTCTCCTCACGTCCGTTCCCGGGGTGCCCCAGCGCGGTCACCAGCTGCTCCGTCATAGGCCCTTGCCCGTCCGCCGATGGCGCCGACGCGAGGCACAGAATGCTCTCTTCCGGCAGCACCTGCGTGGTGAAGGCGAACGGGGGCCCCTCGGCGCCCAGCAGAGGAGCTCGGCCCAGCGGGTCGATGTCCACCGAACCGTCGGGCCGGACGACGGCGAACAGTGATCCGCCGGCGCCCGCCGCATCGATGCGTCCGCTGACCGGATCGTGCACCACATACGTACAGCTCGCCGTGGTGTCCTCGGCTCCGACTGCCGGGCTCGCCTCACGGGCGAGCTGCAGCGTGGTGGCGTGCAGCCTGGCGAGAAGTTCGTGCGGATCCAGATCAAGCGTCGCCAGGCTGTGCACAGCGGTCCGCAGTCGGCTCATCGTCGCGACAGCGCTGAGGCCGGGCTGTTCGACCTGTCCGACGACCAGCCCCACCCGGGCGCCTGGCAGCGAGATCACGTCGTACCAGGACCCCGCTCCGCTGCCGCCCGGCCGGTGGCGCTGCGCCACCTCGACCGCCCGGTGGGTCGATGCCTCCTGCCGCAGCGGCCAGCTCTGAAGCGCCGTCATGACGATGTGCTCGCGGGTGAAGCGGAGGGCATTCTCCAGGCAGGTGGCGGTGCGTGCGGCGATGCCGCCGGCGAGGACGAGGTCGTCGGACGTGTAGGGCTCCGATCCGGGCGCGCGCCGGAAGTCCACCACCCCCAGGAACTGCCCCCGTACGGTAAGGGGTGCCACGATCCGCAGAGCCACGGGACCCTCGGGTCCGGGCGGCGGCAAGGTCGGCACCGTCGGCAGCTCCTCGCCGAACAGCCCGGGTAGCAGCAGGACTCCGTCGTGCGGCAGCTCGGTGTCCCGGCCTCCGGTGGCGGCGCAGCGCAACAGTGGGGCGGAGCCACGAGGCGGCAGATCCGGGCTCCCACCATGCAGGACGACGTCGGTAAGGGCGACGAGGGCCGAGTCAGCGAACGCCGGAACCGTCACGTCGACCAGCTCCGCAGCTGTCCTTCCCACGTCGAGACTGGTGCCGATCCGTTCTCGCACCGTGTGGAGCAGGTTGAGCCTCTCCCGCGCCTGCTCCCGCTCGGTGACGTCCACCGCAGTCACGACCAGCCCCAGCGGCTCCCCGGTCCGGTCGTGGTGGCGATAGATGGAAACCGAGAAGATGTGCTCCCGCAGGGGGTCGGCCGGTGGGTGGAAGCGTTTCAGCATGTCCCGTGCCGGCCTGCCGGTGCGCAGCACTTCCCTGAGGATGCTCTCGTCGACGGGTATGCCCACACGGCCGTAGCTGTCGACCACGGGACGCCCGACGATCTCCTCCTCGAAAAGACCGCGCACGCCGAGCGCGTACGCGTTGACCCGGACAAGGCGAAGGCTACGGTCGAGGACGTGCAGCCCGACGGAGGACTGAGTAAAGACGGCGTCCAGGACGGCCTCATCCAGCGCCGCGACGTCGCGCTCCGCCCTCCACACCCCCCAGACCGCTCCGTCCGGACGGTCGGGGACACGGGCGAGGAGCCAGCGCCCGTCTTCAGGAAGGGTAGCGAGGACGTCGACAACGGTCCGTCCCAGGGCGTCCGCCGCCCGGCGGCTGAGCAGGCGCTCCGCAGCATCGCTCCAGCTCATCACCTGCCCGCGCCCGTCCACTGTCAGCAGCGGCGCGTGTCCTGACGACATCGGCGCCTGCCCGTCCCCGGGGTCCACGTTCCGTACGTCGACGTCCCGTATGTCCACCCTCTCACCTGCGGGCGACCGGCGGAACACAGGACGTCCAGGGCGAGGGGTGCGGCAGGTTCAACTGTCGTTCACCTCACGCTCGCTGATCCTGCTTACAGTGCACTTCGTCACCACGTTCAAACATTTACCAACTCAAGCAACCCTCAAAGCTCCACACCTGTGAACTCCGAGAGGAACCCGGTGTCCTTCACCCTGTTCGGTCGCGCAGCCGCACTGCCCACAGCCGCGCTGGCAGCCCTGACGTTCTCGGCCGCTCCCGCGAACGCGGCCGTCTCATCCGTCACCGCCACCGTCGAGACCGCGCCGGTCTCCCACACCGGCGACGCCGCCGACGACCCGGCGATCTGGGTACATCCCACCGACCCCGCCAAGTCCGTAGTCGTCGGCACCGACAAGAAGGGGGCACTGGAGGTCTATGACATGACCGGCGCCCGCATTCAGCGGATCAACGGGGACTACGGCAACAACGTGGACCTCCGAGGCAACATCGTGGTCTCCGCCGACGACGAGGCCGCCGACGGCAACGGCGCCATGCACATCTATCGCATCGACCCCACGACCCGTCTGCTCACCTGGCTGAAGGACGTCCCGACCGAGGTCACCGCCCACGGCATCTGCCTCTACACCTCGCCCACCAGCGGCAAGCTGTACGCCTTCCCCAACTCCACCTCCGGGCGGGTCGAGCAGTGGGAGGTCGCCGTCAACGGCAGCGCCGTGACCGCGACCTCCATACGTCTCTGGGACGCGGGATCGGCCGTCGAGGGGTGCTACGCGGATGAGACCACCGGCAAGCTCTACCTCGGCGAGGAGGACGTCGGCGTCTGGGTGTACGGCGCGGAGCCCACCGCGAGCACCACCCGCACCAAGCTCGACTCCACCGGCTCCGGCGGCCACATCGCCGCGGACACCGAGGGCATCACCGCCGCCGGCAACCGGATCTACGTCTCCTCCCAGGGCAGCAACGACTTCACCGTCTACGACCGGACCACCGGCGCCCATCTCGGCCGATTCGCCGTCACGAACGGCCAGGCGGCCGACGACTGCGAGGACACCGACGGCATCGACGCCACCGCCGCCAACCTCGGCCCGGCCTTCCCCCAGGGCGTCTTCATCTGCCAGGACGGCTCCAACGGCACCCCCGGCACCAGCGGCAACCAGAACTTCAAGTTCGTCCCGCTCCAGACCATCACGTCCCAGTTCTGACCGCCCGGGGGCGTGGGCGTTCACGCCGGGCCGACGCCCCCCGAACGTGCGTTTGCCGACCGGGCAACGTCCACAGTTGACGGCGCAAGCATCGCCACAACCAGGCTGCGGCTGGGGAGACGCTGGGGGAGATCGAAGCCACCCTGGGGAGAATCGACCGCCCAAAGGAGCTCAGGGGTCACATCACACTCCAGGTCGGTCACCGCGAAAGCTCCGGAAAACAGCGAATCCGTAGGGCAGCGCTCCCGGGCCGCGGCCACCCTGGAGACGGAAGCGCTCGTCCGCACCCACCGTCCCAGGCTCGTCAAGGTGAAGCAGGGCGGGGCCGACCCGTCGTCCGCTTCGCTCAGCCCGCTCGCCCGGGCCCGCAGACTGTGTGCGAGCCTCGGCGCCCCCCTGACCGTCGTAGGGCCCACGACAACGCAATCGGGGTCTCTGCCGAGCCCCTCTCCAGCGTGAACGCCCGATCCCGCGACGGCGAGGTCTCCCTGGCCCCTTCGGCCCGAGGGAGGCCGGCGGACTAGGGCAGCGAGGTCCCTCCGGTCGCGTTGATGATTTCTCCAGTGATGTAGCTGGCCTGGGGCGAGGCCAGGAAGTCCTATGCGGGAGCCATCTCCCCCGGCTGGGAGGCCTGCCCAGGGGCGACTGGCCGCCGAGTCCTTCAGGTCCGTCATCGTTGCGGGAATCAGTGGCGTCCACACTGGAACCAGGAGTTGTCCGAGAGATCTTGCCAGTGCACCCGTCGGCTGGATCCCGACGAGGAGCCGATGGAGTGTGCCCACGTCCGCAGGGGTGCACACCTTTCGGGGCGAATGCGCCTCCCTTCGCATGAACCTACATCATTCGTTACTCTCCGTAACGTTTCTGCTTCTTAGGGTGCGGCTTGGGGTGAGTCGATCGGCGAACCCCACACCCGCCTCCGAGGAGTCAACTGATCATGACCACCCCTGTCGTCGACATCTGGGGCCCTGCCGCTCCGGAAGCCCGAGTCGTAATCTCCTCCGCGCCGGAGCCTCACGATGAGTGGGAGCTCGCCGGTGGGACGGCCTGGGTCTTCTACAGCCCGCTGAACCGCAGGCAGCTCATCCGGCCGGTCATCCTCTCCGATGGCTTCTCCGGCGGGGCGAGCAGTCTGGACCGGCTCTGGGCGGGCCTGGAGGAGAACGGCGACTACCGCTTCATCTCCGAGCTCCACGCAGCCGGCCGGGACGTGGTCATCCTGGGCTACGACGACCGGGCGGCATCGATCACGGCGAACGCCGACACCGCCATCGACTGCATCCGCCGGGCCCTGGCCGAGCGGGTGGGACGGTCGAAGCTGGTCGTGGGCGGGTTCAGCATGGGCGGACTCATCACCCGCTACGCGCTGGCGAAGATGGAGCAGGACCCCGCCCTCCCGGACCACGAGACAGCCCTGTACCTCTCCTACGACACCCCGCACCAGGGCGCGTGGCTGCCTGTCTCACTGCAGGCGTTCACCCACTTCGCGGCGGACAACTGGGGAGAGGTCCCCCTCGTGGGGGAGAAACTGCGCCAGTTCTCGGCGCTGCTCAACAGCCCCGCCGCACGACAGATGGCGCGCTGGCATCTGGAGAAGGCCAGCGGCACCGTGAAGGAGGATCCGGAGCGGGCCGAGTTTCTCCAGAAGCTCGACGAGCTCGGCGGCTGGCCGCGGTCCGTCCGCAAGATCGGCGTCGCCAACGGTGTGGAAACCGGCAACGGCAACGGCATCAAGCCCGACGTGACCGCCGTGCGGGCCGACGGTGAAACGCTCGTCGACACGTGGCTCAAGACCCAGGCCACCGGCGACCAGGAAGTCGCCCGCCTCCAGAAGAAGGGCGGCGAGCCGGTCTCGGTCCGCACCAGCGGACTGCCCGACATCGACGGCGCCCCCGGCGGCCTGTTCACCGCCCCCTCCGAGCAGGGCGACCCCGGCAGCTTCGGCCTCGTCGCGCTCCTCAGCCGACTGCTCGGCAACACCGTGGACCCGGACGTCATCACCACGTCCTGCTTCATCCCGGCCATCAGCGCCCTCGCCGCCGGCGACATCAGCGACCCGAAGGCTCTCTACCAGCCCGTCACGCCCGACAGCAGCGAACTCGACGCCTTCGTGGCCGCCGGCCGCAACGAGGGCCACACCACCATGACCGAAGAACTCGGCGCATGGATCGTGAACGAGATCGTCGCCAGCAACTGACCCCCACCGGCGTCGCCGCGAGCGACGGGCGGCGCCGCTGGTGCGGCCAGGGCCAGAGGGATCATCAGTCGTCGCATGATCACGCAACCCCCGGCCGGGACGGTGGTCACGGCCGTACGCGGGTGACCACCCCGGCGGGGGACATCACCCCAGATCGGGGCGGAGAGGGGCTCTGCGCCCCCTACGCTGCGTGTGAGGCGGGCCCGAGCCGACTGGTCCTCGATTCACCGCGCCCGCCGCACGACGCGCCCCCGGCCCCCCTGTTCCGGGGGCGCTGTCGCGCCCGGACGCTCGCGTACGCCTGGTCCTGCCCCGTCGATCCCCGCGCCCTGACGCCGCAACCACGGGCGGGGGAGTTCCTGTCTTCCTCCCCGTGAGGGCCAACCGACGGCCGCGGCCGACCTCAGACGACCGGGAGCTGCGGCTGTGGAGAGTCGGCCGGGCTCTGGCCATCACCTTCGCCGTAGCGGTCCTGGTGGCCGGCGGTATCTTCTACGGCCTGGTGTACCTGCTGGACTTCCAGGAGATCGACACCACTCAGAAACTCGACGCGAAGACACTGTTCGACCTGGTGAAGCTCTCCTTCGGAGTGGTCGCCGGGGCAGGTGCGCTCGTCGCCCTCGTCGTCGCCTACCGCCGCCAGCGGGTCGACGAAGCCGGCGCGCACCGCGAAGCCACCCGGCTCCACACCGAACGCTTCTCCCAGGCCGTCGGGCAGCTCGGCTCCGACTCCCCCGCCGTCCAGCTCGGCGGCGTCCACGCCCTGGCCGGACTCGCCGACGACGCCCCCGACTACAGCCTCCGCCAGACCTGCATCGACGTCCTGTGCGCCTACCTCCAGCTCCCCTTTACCCCCGACCCCGGCGATGATCCCGCCCACCAGGAAGGCCACCGCCGCTACCTGGCCCTGCGCAAGGTCCGGCACACGATCCTGCGTCTCATCGGCGATCACTACCGCCGCCCCCAGGGAACCCGCCGCTCCTGGCAGGGCTGCGACCTCGACCTCACCGGCGTCACCATCGACGGCCCCATCGACTTCAGCGGCGCAACGTTCTCCAGCGGCACGGTGACCTTCAAAGGAGCGGTCTTCTCCGACGGCTCGGTCGCCTTCAGAGGCGCGACGTTCTCCAGCGGCACAGTGAACTTCAGCGACGCGTGGTTCTCCGGCAGCACGGTGTCCTTTCTCAACGCGAGGTTCTCCGGCGGCGGAGTGTCCTTCTACAGCGCGACGTTCTCCAGCGGCACGGTCGCCTTCAGAGGCGCGACGTTCTCCAGCGGCACAGTGAACTTCGGCGACGCGACGTTCGCCGGCGGCACCGTGACCTTCTACAGCGCGACGTTCGCCGGCGGCACGGTGACCTTCGGCGACGCGACGTTCTCCAGGGGCACAGTGCACTTCGGCGACGCGACGTTCTCCAGCGGCACAGTGAACTTCTACAGGGCGACGTTCGCCGGCGGCACGGTGACCTTTAGCGACGCAACGTTTTCCGGCAGCTCGGTGTCCTTCAGCAACGCGACGGGGGCACCCCCGGATGACCTTCTTGCCGCAGTCGGTACTTCCGTTCCTGCTGGCATAGTCGACCTGCCTGGGATCTGGCTGTCCCCGAATCCATAACCGACAGGGAGGCTGAACCGGCGGCTGTGACCGGCCCACGCCGTGGGGACAGTCCTCCCACCACGGTGGCTCCGGGCCGCGCCGCCCACCGGCGCGGTGCCGGCTCCGGCAGCGTGAGGCGCATGCACCCCCGCCGCACGACGCTCCTCGTCCTGGCCGCCCCCGGCGTGACTCCATCGAGCGACGTGACCGGCCCCACCCGCACCCGTTGATCCGATCATGAACAAGATCGTCTCTGTGCTCGCCGCCACGCTCTTCGCCGCCACTCTCGCACCTGCCGCGACCGCCGCCGCCCCCACGGCCGAGACCACCCGTCTCCAGCTCACCGCCGAGCGGATCGAGGACGGCGTCGACACCATCGGCTTCGTCTGGCTCGACTGCCCCGCCACCGACCGCCCCGCCCACCCCCATCGGGCGGAAGCCTGCGCGGCGCTCGACGCCGCCAGCGGGGACTTCAACCGCCTGCCCGGCAATCCCGGCGTCCGATGCACCGACGAGTACTCCCCCGTCACCTTGTCCGCGCGCGGCGTCTATCAGGGCCGCTCTGTCGACTGGACCCGGACCTACGGCAACCCCTGCGAAGCCACCGCAGCCACCGGCGCCGTCTTCGCCTTCTGACGGGCGATTCCAGCCCCCAAACGGGCATAACGCCCGTACCCTCAACAGTGAGGCGGGCCCGAGCCGACTGGTCAATTCACGCTCCCCGCGCCCGCCTCTCACAGTGCCCCCGGACATCCCCCCCTGTCTCGGGGGCACGGCCATGTCCACCACCCGGTGATTTGGATCAGGGGGTACCCATCAGGGGAACATCCGCTGAACGGAACCAGGGCTCGGCCCTGACCGCCCTGCTCGAAGCTGCGCATGGGCGGCGTGACCTACCGGATCGCGCGCTCGCGTCGCACGCTGCGCCGGTCCCCGCCGGCCTCGCAGGCCCCCTGCCGCCGGCATCAACACTCATGGCCCCGAGGTCCTCCACCTCCTCCTCGACGAGAACCCGTGACGGGTGACGGTCCCGAGCGCGACGTGACTGCGTGTCCTTGGGCGGCGGCGGGGGGTTGTGCACCACGTGGAGACTGCTGAGCCGGTGACCGGCGACTACAAAGACACCGAGGACCCGCGACTGCCGCTGCTGACTGCTGCGGAGGCCCTGCGGACGGTCAGCTACATGAAGCGGCTGGAGACCCTCGACACCACGCACCACGGCTACGAAGCCGGCCAGCTTGCCGCTGACCTCGCCCGGCGTATCGCACCTGGCATAGCGGTCGACAGAGGAGAGCTTCCCTCCGAGCACGGGGCAGAGCGGCAACCGGGCGAACGGTGACGTCTTGCGACAACCCACGGTTGTCACTGTCCCAGGCGCAGTTCCTGCGCGACCCCCTCTCCTTCACTCAGCACCGGGGCTGCGGCGGCCGGCTTTCCTGCGGCGGGCTCCTGTGCGTACTGGATTCCCCTGAACCCTCCGACGAGGTAGCTGCCGAGCACGACGACCGAGGCCGCGGTGCCGACGGCGTACACGAGCCGCTCGCCCCTGGACGTCTGGGCCGGAGAGTTCGGGGTCAGGGCCGTCCACTGGTAGACCAGGCGGGCGAGCACCAGTGCGGCGACCACGACGAGGCCGGTGAGCACGTCGAACGTCACCGCGGGCATGAGCACCGTGTCCTGGGCGGCGCCGTTGTAGGGGTCGATGGGCATGACTGTCCTCCTGGAGGTCGAGAAAGAGTCACCGGACGGCGCACCAGGTGTGCTGCGCGTCGGGTGGGTGCCGGCATCTCAGCGCGCCTGGGGGTAAGCCCCGCAAGGGCCGCTGCCGCGGGCCGGCGGAGAAGGAGGAGCGTTCGGCTCCCGTGCCCCAGGGGGGCCGTCAGGTCACGGTCTCGCGCGCGGCTGGGTGCGTTCGCCGGTCCGCTGCCGGTGGCGGGTGGCCAGCAGCGCGGTGACGGTGGCCGGTTCGCTCCCGGTGACGGTGGCGATCTTGTCGATGCTCAGGTGCAGGGTGCGGTGGAGCAGGTCGGCGTCTTCGGCCGGCGTGGTGGGGCGGCCCATGCGCCTGGTGACGGCGCGGACGTGGCGGGTCCACGCCCAGGCCGAGGGCGAGGAGGCGTTGACGACGGTGGTCCAGTTGCCGGCGACGAGGTTGAAGAGCTGGGCGACGGCGACCGCGGCCTCCTCGGGGGAGAGGCGGGCGGAGGCGTAGGCGTGGTAGACGGGCCGGTGCAGGTCGTAGAAGGCGTAGAAGGCGGTGGTGAGCAGGGCGGGTGTCTGGGTGCTCTTCATGGTGGTGTCCCCGTGGTGGCTGGGGTCAGAAGGATTCGGCGGGTGCGGTGCACGTCGTGGGGGTGGCGTGGGCCCGGCTCCACAGCGGGAGGGTGATCTGCGGAAGGCTGTGGAGGATCACGGTCAGGATGCTGATGACGTGCCAGGAGGGGGTTCCGGGGCCGTGGAAGGCCTGGGTGAGGTCGTTGAGGGTGAGGGCGGGGCTGGTCATGGCCGAGGCGAGGATGGTGTCGTCGTCGGGGGAGCCGGCGGCGTAGCGCAGGGCGCTGAGGTAGGTCCGGAGGTCGCCGGCCGGGTCGTCGGTCTGCCGCGGTTTCCAGCTGGTCGCGGCGCCCCAGAGCGACTCCATGAGCTTCTCGTCTCCCCCGCACAGCTCGCAGATGGCTTTCACGTGCGGCCAGGAGGGGTCCCGCTCGCCGGAGAAGACACGGGAGACGTATGAGGGGTCCACTCCCATGCGGTCGGCGAGTTCTCGCTGCGAGCGCACCGTGGTACTGCCGCGGTAGGCGAGGTGCAGGGCGCTGGCGAGGCGCTGGCCGGGCTGGCGCAGGCGGGTGGGGGCGTCCGGCGGCTCGGTGGCCTTCGAGGTTTCGGTGATGGTGTAGCGGGGCCGGGAACGGGTGGCGAGGCGGCTGTCGACCGTCTCCGGGCTGTACTTCTTGCGCAGGCGGTCCACGCTCAGGTCGAGGATCTGGGCGAGTTCGTCGAGCGGCTTGCGCTCGGCGCGCTGGCGCACGACGAGGGTGCTGATCATCTCCTCGGCCAGGTCGCGCACGGCGATGGCGTCGCGGAGCTGTTCGGTGGCCGGGGCCGTGCCGCTGGTGGAGCTGCCGAGGAGGGAGTCGGCCAGGAGGACGCCGTCCTCGGACATCTCGCGGAGGGCTGCGGTGCAGCGGGCGGCGCGCTCCTCGTCACTCGTGCAGCGGGCCTGCGGGGGGACGGATGCGGAAGGGCGGGGGGAACGGGTGGACACCGGTGACCTCTTTCGGGGGCGCCATGGCGGGTATTTACGCCCGTCTGGATGCCAGGCGGGCGGAGAACTGCGCTTCCGCCGGGGGTGAGGAGCTGGTGTCCTCACCGCCCGGCTCGCCGCGTCAGCGGCGCCGGATTCGGCGGTCGACCAGCAGGGATCCGCACAAGGCCACGAGACAGGCCGTCAGAAAGGGCAGCACGCGCGGCGGGAGAGAGGCCGGGGGCACGAGGAAAGGGAGGAAATTGGGCCCGATGAGCAGGCTCCAGAGCACCGTGACAGCAGTGGCATGCACTCGCAGGGTTTGAACCGCTGGCGAGGCAGGGATGATACGTTCACGGCTCAACTCCCGGAGAATTTCAGGAAGCGGAGTTCGGCGTCGGTTACGAGGCATGAGGATGCCCTCCTCTATCGAGCTGATGCGAGAAGTGGCAAGACCCCGGCGACCAGGCGACCAACCAGACGCGCCGGGGTCTTTGCCGTCCCCGGTTTGAAACCGGGAATCGGACAGTACTACCTACAGCAGCAGCGCGACGCCTGTTAGTAGCGCTGCGGGTGTGATTACCCATCCGTCCCGCCCGACCGGTCCGTTACGGTCGCGACCGCTTTCCTTTCGGGACTCGGTCAAAAGCGATCAACCATCGCGGAAATCAGAGCGTTTGCCCCCCTTTCCCGGGATAGGGTGTACGCCCGCGCGACGATCTTTGCGCCTAAGCGCCCCTCCGGCACACTCCCTCCCGGCAACCCAAGATCCATAACTCTGTCACCGAAACCCTTGATTCGCCGTGCTTCGTTAACTCTTGCGAGTGGCTCCCACCCTGCCCCCACACTTGTGCGGTTGACGCCGTGTGCGAGCGAGCAAGGCGGCGAACACCCTCGCGCTCCCTCCGCTCCGTGCTACCGCGGAGCCCCGCGGGCACAGAGCGGGACCGTTTCTCCGGTGAACCTCGGGCTCCGGACGGCTGACGATCTGGCACATTCCGGCACGTCAGAGGGGGCGGACGCGCTATTGATACGTTCGTGATCAAGAACATGCTGCGCGGCGCCGCCGCGCTCACCCTCGCCCTGACCCCCCTCGCCCTCCCTTCGGCGGCCACCGCCGCGCCTTCCGCCCCCGCGCTCGCCGAGGTGCTGAACCTGGCCGACGCGGTCGAACTGGTCCCGCTCGCCGACGAGTCCCGTACCGGGTATGAGCGGACGAAGTTCAAGCACTGGAACAGCGGCCTCGATCCGGCCGACGGGTGCAACACCCGCAACGAGGTCCTCCTCGCCGAAGCCACCCAGGCCCCGACGGTCGCGGCCGGCTGCAAGCTGTCGGGCGGCGCGTGGCTGTCCTTCTACGACGGCCAGGAGGTCAACGACCCCGGCAAGCTCGACATCGACCACATGGTCCCCCTCGCCGAAGCCTGGGACTCCGGCGCCAGCGCCTGGACGGCGGCGCGGCGTGAGGCGTATGCGAACGACCAGGACGCCCCCGCCTCACTCGTCGCCGTCACCGCGCGCACCAACCGGTCCAAGGCCGACCAGGACCCGCGCGAGTGGATGCCGCCGCTGCCCGACTCCCACTGCCGCTACGTCTCCGAGTGGGTCGCCACCAAGCTCCGCTGGGGCCTGAGCGCCGACCAGGCCGAGACCGACGCCCTCACCGTCTACGCCGAAGCGTGCGAGACCACCGTCGTCCACTACACCCCCGCCCCGTGAGACCTGTCTCCCAGAAGTGAGATGCCGGTCCTGAGGGTGCCTGGGCATGAACCGGCCTCCGGCTGATGCCGGAGGCCGGTTCGTTGCGGGACCCTCCCGCGAGGTGCGGTGGGTGTCAGCTCGTTCCGATGGTGTTCAGCATCGCCGCTGTGACGTGGTCGGCGGCGTTGCGGTGGCCGCGGGCGTTGGGGTGGACGAAGGACAGCTGGTCGGGGAGGGTGACGAAGCCTTCGACCCACTTGGCGTCATCACAGACGCTGTGGTTCTGGGAGGAGGTGTAGAGGTCGATGAAGCTCGCGGTCTCCTGCGTGCCGGTCGACTTCTCGATGGTCTCGTTGAGAGGCTCCAGGGCGGCGGTACGCAGCCAGGCCAGGTCGCCCTGGGTGATCGTGCCGAGCTTTGTCAGGTCGCCGTAGGTGCACTTGGAGGTGTCCATGGGGACGATCGTGGGGTAGCCAACGGCCAGGATCTTCGCCTTCGGTGCGCGCTCGTGGAGCACGGCGAGCATGCGGTCGTACTCCTTGCTCACCTTGTCCAGCCGGGCCTGGATGCCGGAGCCTTCGGCGTCCTTGCACGGGGTGCCCTCGCCGTTGCTCTCGCCGCCCAGCTGCGCGCACTTGGTGAGGATGTCGGCGAAGCCGAGAGAGTTGCCGCCCACGCCGACAGTGATCACGTCCGTGTCCGCTCCTACCGCATCGGACTGTGAGGGCACAGGCGGGAAGGGGTAGTCCGGGTCCTCGGAGAAGGGCGGCAGGTGGCGGCCGATCGGGTTCTGAGGGGTGTCGGTGACGTTGTCGATGGTGGCGGCGCCGCAGCTGACGTTGTCCAGGTCGAAGAGGCCGCCGAGGTCGCGGTCGATGACCTGCGGGTAGGAGCGGTCGGTGCGCTCGCAGCCGTCGCGCGGGACTTCGAAGGTGTCTCCCGCGGCACGGATGACTCCGGCGGTGTAGGAGTCGCCCAGGGCGACCCACTGGTATTCCGCGGCAGCGGCGGGCTGGGCGCCGGCGAGCTGGACGGCGGTGAGGGCTGCGGCCGAGCCGAGCAGGGCGAGACGGGTACGGAAGCGGGCCACGACATCTCCATGGTGGGTGACCATTCCACCTCGAACCGTAAACGCAGAGTTACCATCATTGGGGGTTCCGTCACAGAAAGTATCCTTATGGGGTACTGGCCCACGACTCCCAGAACGTCCCCTGCTCTGTCTGGTACCCACCCGGTCCAGCTCCGCATAAGACGGGCAGTGAGGTGGAGGGTGCGGCCTGACAGCGACGGCATGCTCAAACCGTCCATGGAACGCACTCTGCCCCGCGCCAAAAGCGCGGGACACACAGGGAGCGCTCCGACGACCACTCCCCCACGACCCCCGTGGCGGGCGGCCGGATCCGGTCCACCCGTTCCGGGAGCCGAGACCTGGACGGACTACGCACGAGCCACGGGCTTCACGGGCCTGGGGACTGGTCAGTCGACCTCGGCGTACTCGACGAGGACAACGTGCCGATCTCGGGTCCTCCACCGTCGGCTGTAGAACGGAGGTTGACGCAGCTGTCCCTCCTTGGACCCCTGGTCAAGTGAGGGGACAAGTTGTCAGGAGCAGGGAAATGCCGGTGACTACGCGTTCGGTCCGTGGTCGGCGAAACGGTCCGCGGCCGAGGTGAAGGTGGCGGCCTGGCCCTGGTATTCGTGGGCGAACGCGGGCTCGGCGAGCGCGAGGTCCCCGTAGACCGCGGCCAGGTTCCGGCACGCGTTGACCACCCGCACGTTCACCGGATGATCCGTCCCCGCGTCCTCGGGATCGGCCAGGGCGTTGAGCTCCTCCCACGCCTCCGCACGTTCCTCGGCAGCGGCGGCCAGCGCCGCGTGGAGCTCCGCGACCCGGGCCCGCTGGTGCGTCTCGTACTGCGCCGTTCCGGGAAAGCGGATCGCGTCGAGTCCGTCGGTGACCGCGCGGGGCGTGCCGGGGTCCTGGCGGGCCACCCATTCATCGAGGCTCGCGGCGAGTTCCGGGCCGGGTGTGCCGCTGCGGTTGCGCCGGCCGTCCTGGACCCACGCCAGCACCACCCCGCCCCAGTGCCGGCTCCCCGCGAACTCCGTGATCTGGTCCGTGGACAGTCCGCGCTCCCGCTCCGCCACCACGGCCGCGTCGAGCAGCTCCCTCGCCAGGGCCTGCAACTGGACCGCCTGGGCGATCAGATCACCCGGCTTGGGATCAACCGCCACCGGGACCAGGGCGGCGGCCTGCTCGGCGAGCGTCCGGGCCCGCGAGGAAAGCTCCAGCCGGGCCTCGTCACGCGGCGGGAGAACATCAGGCATCGAGTCGGTCATACCGGAAACGCTAGGCCCGGCCCGAGACCGCTGTCAGCCGATTCGACACCTTGCCCCGGCCACCCCCCTGCCGACGCCGTCACGAAGGGCCGCTCCGCTGAGAGGACGGCCCGCCCTCACGTGCTGTGCCGTGCGCTGCCAACGACCACCCCACCCGAGCCGTAACTTGTCACGGTGGCTCCGGGCCGCGCCGCCCACCAGCCCGGTGCCGGCTTCGGCAGCGTGAGGCGCATGCACCCCTGCCGCACGACGTTCCTCGTCCTGGCCGCCCTCCTGACAAGCGGCTGTGCCGCCGTCTCCACCGCACCCGCGCCCGAGCCCCGACCGGCCGGACTCGCGCCCGCCGCCCGGCACCCGCCGCCCCGCCCGGCCCGCGACGTCCAAGCGCACCCCCGCCACGACGAACAAGCCGAAGCGGTCGAAGCGGTAGACGACGTCGACCGCCAGGAGGACGACGCCGAAGAACACCGCGCCGAAGCGGCCCGCCCCGCGTCGGCAGCCCGCCGCCGGGCCCGCCCCCGTACATGCGTCAGCTCTGCCGACAGGCCCAGGGCATCCGCGTCCCCATAGGCGCTGGGGAACTCGGCCGCAACGTCTACGGACGCTGACCACCCCGGCCGGGACGGACACGCCGCCCCCGATACAGCCCGAAGGGCCGACCTCAGGAGGCCGGCCCTTCGGCCGTGTAGGCGTGGCCCCCGGGCGCGGGGAACGGCGGGAGAGTTGTCTCCACGTCGTAGGCCGCTCCCCGTGTCGGGTATGAACCACTTCTGTGTTTCACAGCAGGCGTTACGGGGCCGGAACGCGCGCGGCGGTCAGGCCCGGAGTGGAGGCGGGCAGTACCGGGTGGTCAATGTGGTGGTGTTCGGCCTCCACGCCGTACGCCCCACCCCACGCGGCCCAGACACGGGCCGCGACCGCCTCCGCCACCGCCACACTCCTTTTCCGGACTAAGAGATTGATCATGAAGTCGCCGGCTTCAGCACACGGGGGAGGTGGGCGTGCATGCGCTCCATCACGACTTCGCGCCCGAGTTGTTTGAGCCTGTGACCAGCAATTTCTATGAGAGCGCAGGCCCTATGGCGACCGCCGGTTCTCTCGCCTACTCCGAGCTGTTGTCGGCTCGCTGCGCTGAGTGCCGAACCGGTTCATACGCCCGCGCTCAGACAGAGGTGAGGCTCAGGCCCACCGGCGGGGCTCCCATCCTGCGCTCCTGATCGGGGATCATGGGCGGCATGGAACACGTTGCGCCGGTGAGCGTCCTCGCTCTCCGTCCTGTCCTTCCGCATCCGCAGGCGATCATGAAGGGGGCGGGCATACGTCCTTTGATCGACGACCAGGATGTGCTGGAGGAGATACATCCGGACGGCGATTCAAGCTGCTATCAGCAGATGTGGCTCGGTTCATCGGAGACGTGGCCGCTGTGGGCCACTAGCGAGCCTCGCCGTGTCGAACTGTCGAACAACGACTGCGTCACCGATTGCTGTGGAGGAGTGTTCGTCACCATCCAGCGTCGTGGCGATCACGTCGAGTGGGTGAGCTGGGAGAACACCAACGACATCCGGGTCCCTGTCCCACCGGAGGTCCGCTTCGACGCCTCACAGTACGACGCCGAACTGACTCGGGTCGTAGCTGACCACAGCTGGGAGGAGCCCGTAGACACGGCGGCCCGTCTACTGGCCCACCGGATCGCTGCAACCGACTGGTACAAGCACTGGGACTGCCAGCCGTTCGTGCACGGCATCCGTGTGCAAGAACGGGGGGAGTCTGCTGAAGTAGTCATGCCCTTCGCCACCAGCCAGTTCGACGAAGGCGGTACGTATCGCTGGCACGTCATGTCCGTGACTGCGCAGGAGCCCGTCGAGGAACAGGTACGGCGGTTCGTTGAGCAGATCACAGCTACCGACCCCCGCAAGAGTGCAAAGGGTCCCTGACAGCGCCCCGGGAGCCTCGCGCATCAAGTGGGGCTCGTGGGCAGAGTCCGGACGAGGCTGCGCTGACCTCTGATGTCGGTGCGCCGGTCCAGCTCGGTGCGCAGTTCGTGAATGACCTGGGCATAGACGGCGACGCGCTCGCGAAGCCGACCGTTGCCCTCCCGCAGTGCGCGGGCGATGGCTTCGGCGTCTACTGCGCGGGCGTGCAGATGCTGGAATACGGGCGGGATGCCGTTCACCTCGGACTTTCGGCGGGTCTTGTGGGTGAGGACCCAGCGCTTGACGCCTGCCTCGACGGCAAGTTGCAGCGTGGTGAGCGCCCCAGTGGACCGGGTTGGACGGCCGTCGAGGAGCCGCTGGATCGCTGCGGTGATGGCTTCGCGTTCGGCGTCGCGGTCAGTGGCCACGCTCGACCAGCAGTAACTGCGGCAGCCGCTCGTAGCGGCAGGCGCGCTGAGCGCGGCGGACTGCTGCGGCGCGTTCGCCTTCCTCGTAGGCCAGGACGTCGACCAGCACGCTGCGCGGCATCCAGAACCGTCGCCCACGTCCACCCTTGGCGCATGCCTCCGCCAGCCGGCAGGTGCAATAGGTGCGGCCTGGTCGTCGGCGGGCAGCTCCAGGCGCAGGATGCTGGCCCACTCACTCAGCCGCAGCCCGGTGCCGTAGAGCCCGTCGACGAACGCGCAGTCACGCTGGCTGTTGCGCCCGCGCCATCCGTCGATCTCCCGACCGCGCAGGTCCAGCCCGCGCAGCCCGACGTCGACCCAGCAGGCGT
The DNA here is from genome assembly GCF_040296665.1 of Streptomyces sp. NPDC002057. Classification (NCBI taxonomy): domain Bacteria; kingdom Bacillati; phylum Actinomycetota; class Actinomycetes; order Kitasatosporales; family Streptomycetaceae; genus Streptomyces; species Streptomyces sp. NPDC002057. The sequence goes on along the minus strand of NZ_JBEOXR010000072.1, from coordinate 638 downwards.
AGCCGGCCGGGTCCAGCCACTTCACGTCCTTGCCGCGTACGAGGTGCGGGCCGGCCTCAAACGACTCCGTCACCGTGCCCGGCGCAGGGCCGGAAACCTGCCGCCGGGTCACCGGATCGCCCACTCCGAACCGAGATCCAGCCCAGCGGTAGAACGCGCTGATCGCGATCAGGTCGTCCAGCACCGTCCCGCCAGCCACGCGCCGGACGTTGGCCTCGTCGGTCATCCGCCAGAACTTGAACCCGGCGACGTCCTCTTCGTCGGCGTCGTGCCAGGCCCGGCCCGCAGCATCAAGGAATCCCAGCCAGACGGCTACCGCGAAGGCGTACTTCCTCCGCGTACCCGTGCTCGCGTTGCGCATCCGCGCCGAGGCGAAGAATCCGTTGACCTCCGGCACCGACCAACCATCGGCCCGCAGCAGCACCGGCTGTCCCAGCTGCGTGCCGTGCGCGTGCGCCCACTCCGCCAACGTCGGCAGGCCCGCCAGCACCGGATCGGCCGCGTACCACGACACCTCCCGCCGCGGGTCGCACCAATGCACCTGTGGCCGGTGATCCGAGGGACGGCGTTGACGGCTTCGGCGAGGTTGGTCACGGGCTTCCTCTCGACGGGACGGCAGGGCGGGTGGCACTGGCACA
>NZ_JBEOXR010000071.1:0-36577 GCF_040296665.1 Streptomyces sp. NPDC002057 | reverse complement strand
TAAGCACGCCGCCAGCGTTCGTCCTGAGCCAGGATCAAACTCTCCGTGAATGTTTACCCGTAATCGGGTGACACTCGCGTTGAGCGGGACAGTCAGGCCGGAATAAGGCCGACTGTCCACAGCGTCCTCGCTGTGTATGTTGCCTACCAACCACAAGGGCCGGCAGGACTTTCAAAGGAACCTCGCCATCCGAAGATGGACGGGGTATCAACTAATCTGGCGTTGATTTTTGGCACGCTGTTGAGTTCTCAAGGAACGGACGCTTCCTTTGTACTCACCCTCTCGGGCTTTCCTCCGGGCTTCCCTTCGTTCTTGCGTTTCCGACTCTATCAGATCTTTCCGATCCGATTTCCTCGGTGCTTTCCGGTCCCTTTTGTTTTCACTCCGGGGGCCTTTCGGCGGTTCCGACTTTATCAGAATCATTTCGGCCGACCTAATCGGTGACTTTCGTGATTCGAATAAGAATCGGGGTGACTCCGTGGAATCGAAATCCCGACCGGAGCGAATGAGACTCTACTTGATCGCTGCCGAACTGTCCAGCTCTAGGCAACCGTTTGAATCTACCTCCCCACAGCCGCCATGTCAATGGCTTTTGTGGGCACCGGAGGACAGTAGCAGGTCAGCGGGGTCGTACGCACATCAGGCGGCGGTGGGGAGGGCGGCGCTGCGGTCGGGTTCGTCGAGGTCGCCCGCCTCGCCCGTCCCGTCGGCCCTGGAGGCGCGGCCTCCCAGGACGTAGACGTAGGCGAGGAAGGCCAGCTCAGCGGCGATCCCGATGATGATGCGGGCCCAGGTGGGCAGGCCGGACGGGGTGACGAAGCCTTCGATCAGGCCCGAGACGAAGAGGACGAGGGCCAGCCCGATCGCCATGCCGACGGCGGCCCGGCCGCGTTCCGCGAGAGCGGCGCGGCGGGTGGTGGGGCCCGGGTCGATGACGGTCCAGCCGAGGCGGAGGCCCGTACCGGCGGCGACGAAGACAGCCGTCAGTTCGAGGAGGCCGTGGGGAAGGATCAGGCCCAGGAAGACGTCCAGGCGGCCTGCGGCGGACATCAGACCGATGGCGACGCCGACGTTCAGCATGTTCAGGAAGAGGATCCAGAGCACCGGGATGCCCAGGAACGCGCCGAGGACCAGGCACATGGCGGCGGCCTGGGCGTTGTTCGTCCAGACCTGGGCGGCGAAGGAGGCCGCCGGGTGGCTGGAGTAGTACGTCTCGTACTGGCCGCCGGGGCGGGTCATCTCGCGGAGGTCGGCCGGGGCGCCGATCGCGGCCTGGACCTCCGGGTGCGTACCGATCCACCAGCCGATGAGCACCGCGAGCAGGGTGGAGAGCACGGCGGTGGGGATCCACCACCGGCGGGAGCGGTAGACGGCCGCGGGGAAGCCGGCGGTGAGGAAGCGGGCGGCGTCGCGCCAGGTGGAGCGCCGGGTGCCGGTCACGGTGGCGCGGGCGCGGGCCACGAGCTGGGTGAGACGGGCCGTGAGCATCGGGTCCGGGGCGCTGGACCGGACGATCGAGAGGTGGGTGGCGGTCCGCTGGTACAGGGCGACGAGTTCGTCGGCCTCGGCGCCCGTGAGCTTGCCGCCCCGGCGCAGGAGCTGGTCGAGGCGTTCCCACTCGGCGCGGTGGGCGGTGACGTAGACGTCGAGGTCCATGATCGGCTGCTGCTCCAGGCATCGGCTGCGGACGGGTCCGTACTACTGCGGCGCGCTGCGGGTCAGCTTGGCAGACTGGCGTTCGGAGGGGTCGCGAAGGTCGGAGAAGGGTGGGCGCCGTGAGTGGGCTGGTGACGGGGGATGCCGTCGTTCTTGGGTTGCAGCCCGCGCGGCTGCCGAGCCGGGCGCTGGCGGTGCTCATCGACCTGGTGGTGGTCTGGGCCGCGTACCTGCTGGTCACGCTCGGGCTCGCGGTCGCCACCGCGTCGCTCGACGAGGCGGCGGTGACGGCGGTGTCCATCGCCTCCTTCCTGTTGATCCTGGTGGGGGCGCCGATCGCGGTGGAGACGCTGTCGCACGGGCGGTCGCTGGGGAAGATGGCCTGCGGGCTGCGCGTGGTGCGGGACGACGGCGGGCCCATCCGGTTCCGGCACGCGCTGGTGCGCGGGGCGATGGGGGTCGTGGAGATCCTGATGACCTTCGGGGTCGTCGCCTGTACCGCCTCACTGGTGTCGGAGCGGGGGCGGCGGCTCGGGGACGTCTTCGCGGGGACGCTGGTGGTGCGGGAGCGGATACCCGCGGCGCGAGCGCTCGTCGTGCCTCCTCCGCCGCCGTGGCTGGTGGGGAGGTTCGCCGGGCTCGATCTCTCGGCGGTGCCCGAGTCCCTGTGGCTGGAGATACGGCAGTACCTCACCCGGGCGCGTGAGCTCGATCCCTCCGTGGGGCGGCGGCTCGCGGAGCGGCTGGCCGACGAGCTGGTGGAGCGGACCGGGACGCCTCCGCCGCCGGGGGTGCCGGCCGACGCGTATCTGGCGGGGGTGGTGGCCGAGCGGCAGGCACGGGAGGCGCGGCGGGCGTTCGCCACCTCGCCGGTGACGGGGGGAGCGGTGGCAGGGATGACGGGGGCGGGGGCGGCCGGACCCTCGGTCGCGGCGCCGGTCCCGTCCTCGCCGGGCTCGTCCTCGGCCGGCGCTTCTTCGTCTGGCGCTTCTTCGTCTGGCGCTTCCTCGGTGGTGGATCGGTCCGTGGTCGGTCCGACTTCCGAGGGTGGGGGGTCCGGAGCTCCCGCTACCGGGTTCGCTCCGCCCGCCTGAGGGTCAGGGGAAGACCGACGGCGGGGTCTCCAGGGCTTCGAGTTCGATGCCGGGGGCCGCGAGGACCACGTCGCCGGCGATGTGGACGGTGTGCCTCTCGCCCGTGTCCAGGGCGCTGACCTGGTACTCGTCCACCATCAGGGGGCCGTTGTCAGTGGCGTGCGCTTCACTCTTCACCAGGGCCCAGGACTGGTCGACCGTGAGGGGGGCGAGCACCGGGTCCGTGAGGGCGACGAGCCTGACACGGGTCTCGGGGGAAGCGGGGGTGAGACGCAGAAGTCGCGTGAGCGCGACGAGGAACGCCGGGGACGTGCCGGTGAAGGCGTGGGCGCGCACATTGCCTTCGGTGGCGTGGGTCCCGGTGGGGTCCGTGCGGACCCAGGTGACGCCGTCGAGGGCCGCGCCGCGGACCTGCCAGCCGGCGGCGTGGAGTTCCAGACGGATGGGGCGGCCGAGTTCGTCGACGGCCAGGTCGACGGAGCCCTTGTGGTCGCCCGAGGGGGTGGTGATCTGCGAGACGTAGCGCCAGCCGGAGGGGCCGGGTGCGCAGTGGAAGTGTTCTTCACCGAGGGGGGTGTGGTCGTGCGGGTCATGGAGCGAATATCGGCCGCGGGGCATGGGTCGGTCCTCGGGAGGGGGCGCTTCCGGAAGCGGTAGCGGGGGCGGGACGGGGCAGGCCCCCCGGCACGGGGGTGCGGGGGGCCTGCCTGAATCCTCTACGGGTGTCCGGGACGGCGTCGCGTCAGCGCGCGGCCGCCGCCGGTCCGGGCATCAGTAGCGGTAGTGGTCCGGCTTGAACGGGCCTTCGACCTCGACGCCGATGTAGGCGGCCTGCTCCGGGCGGAGGGTCGTCAGCTTGACGCCCAGGGCGGCCAGGTGGAGGCGGGCGACCTTCTCGTCCAGGTGCTTGGGCAGGACGTAGACGTCGGTCGGGTACTCCTCCGGCTTCGTGAAGAGCTCGATCTGGGCCAGGGTCTGGTCCGCGAAGGAGTTCGACATGACGAAGGAGGGGTGGCCGGTGGCGTTGCCCAGGTTGAGGAGGCGGCCCTCCGACAGGACGATGAGGACCTTGCCGTCGGGGTAGGTCCAGGTGTGGACCTGCGGCTTGACCTCGTCCTTGACGATGCCCGCGGTCTTGGCGAGGCCGGCCATGTCGATCTCGTTGTCGAAGTGGCCGATGTTGCCGACGATGGCCTGGTGCTTCATCTTGGCCATGTCCCCGGCCATGATGATGTCCTTGTTGCCGGTCGTGGTGATGAAGATGTCGGCGGTCTCGACGACCTCGTCCAGGGTCGTGACCTGGTAGCCGTCCATCGCCGCCTGGAGGGCGCAGATGGGGTCGATCTCGGTGACGATGACGCGGGCGCCCTGGCCGCGGAGGGACTCGGCGCAGCCCTTGCCGACGTCGCCGTAGCCGCAGACGACGACGGTCTTGCCGCCGATGAGGACGTCGGTGGCGCGGTTGATGCCGTCGATGAGGGAGTGGCGGCAGCCGTACTTGTTGTCGAACTTCGACTTCGTCACGGCGTCGTTCACGTTGATCGCCGGGAAGAGGAGGGAGCCGGCCTGGTGCATCTCGTACAGGCGGTGGACGCCGGTGGTGGTCTCCTCGGTCACGCCGCGGATCTCGGACGCGAGCTGGGTCCACTTCTGCGGGTTCTCGCCGAGGGTGCGGTTGAGGAGACGGAGGATGTAGCCGTACTCCTCGCTGTCCGCGGTGGCCGGGTCCGGGGCGGAGCCCGCCTTCTCGAACTCGACGCCCTTGTGGACGAGGAGGGTGGCGTCACCGCCGTCGTCGAGGATCATGTTCGGGCCGCCGGTGGGCGTGTTCGGCCAGGTGAGGGCCTGCTCGGTGCACCACCAGTACTCCTCCAGGGTCTCGCCCTTCCAGGCGAAGACCGGCACGCCCTGCGGGTTCTCCGGGGTGCCGTTCGGGCCGACGGCGATGGCCGCGGCGGCGTGGTCCTGGGTGGAGAAGATGTTGCAGGAGGCCCAGCGGACCTCGGCGCCGAGGGCGACCAGGGTCTCGATGAGGACGGCGGTCTGCACGGTCATGTGCAGGGAGCCGGTGACGCGGGCGCCGGCGAGCGGCTGCTGCTCGGCGTACTCGCGGCGGATCGACATGAGGCCGGGCATCTCGTGCTCGGCGAGGGTGATCTCCTTGCGGCCGAAGGCGGCGAGGGAGAGGTCGGCGACCTTGAAGTCCTGGGTGGCGGCAGTCGTCATGACTGGGCTGCTCCTCGTGTGTTCGAGTGCGAGGGTCGGTTGGGGCGCCGGGCGCCACGGAGGCTCCCTGGGCACAGGAATGCCCGGGGTTCTCCACGGTGCCGTCGTCGGAGGCCCTCTCTCCCTCGGCCGGTCCGTGCGGACCGCCCGACCGCCATCAGCAGCGACGTCTGGCTGGTCACGAATCTACACCGGACGGCCCGGCGGGCCACAGTCCGCATCGGGCGGCGGGCCGCCCCCGGAGGCGCGTGCGGACGCACGGGGCCCCCGGGACCGTGGGGTCCCGGGGGCTCCGTGGGGGCGCGGTCAGTGGTCGGTGCCGCCCGGGCTCTTGGCCGGGTTCACGCCGGCCGAGGCGGCCTTCTCGTCGTAGACGTCGGGCTCCAGGTAGATGACCCGGGCGATCGGGACGGCGGCGCGGATGCGTGCCTCGGCGGCGTTGATGGCGTTGGCGACCTCGGCGGCCGAGTCGTCGTGCTGGACGGCGATCTTGGCGGCGACGAGGAGTTCCTCCGGGCCGAGGTGGAGCGTGCGCATGTGGATGAGGCGGGTGACGCTGTCGCCGTCGACGACCGCGTCCTCGATCTTCTTGACGTCCTCGATGCCGGCGGACTCGCCGAGGAGCAGCGACTTGGTCTCGGCGGCCAGCACGATCGCGATGGCGATGAGGAGGATGCCGATGCAGAGGGTGCCGATGCCGTCCCAGACGCCGTCGCCGGTCAGCAGGGCCAGGCCGACGCCGCCGAGGGCGAGGATCAGGCCGATGAGGGCGCCGAGGTCCTCCAGGAGGACGACGGGCAGCTCGGGGGCCTTGGCCCGGCGGACGAACTCCTTCCAGGAGAGGGCGCCTCGGACGAGGTTCGACTCCTGGATGGCGGTGCGGAAGGAGAAGGACTCGGCGATGATCGCGAAGACGAGGACGCCGACGGGCCAGTACCAGGCCTCGATCGGGTGCGGGTGCTTGATCTTCTCGTAGCCCTCGTAGATGGCGAACATGCCACCGACGGAGAAGAGGACGATGGAGACGAGGAAGGCGTAGATGTACCGCTCGCGGCCGTAGCCGAAGGGGTGTTGCGGGGTCGCCTCGCGCTTGGCCTTCTTGCCGCCGAGGAGCAGCAGGCCCTGGTTGCCGGAGTCGGCGAGGGAGTGGACGCTCTCCGCGAGCATCGAGGACGAACCACTGAAGAGGAACGCCACGAACTTGGCTACGGCGATCGCGAGGTTGGCGGCGAGTGCCGCCACGATCGCCTTGGTTCCGCCTGACGCGCTCATGGGTGTGTGTGGTCCCTTCGTCGATGCACCGGCTCTGTCGCCGCGGTTCGGCCGGTCATTGTTGCATCAGGCCACGACGGTGGCGCGGAAGACCGTCCCCGTACCGCTGAGTTCGACCCGCTCCCCCGCCGGCACGAAGACGGACTCGCCGGCGGCGAGGGTGACCTCGCCGGCCTGGGGGCGGCCGGCGACGGCGAGCAGGATCTGCGGGACGGGGCCGGTCAGGTCGGTGGGGGCGGCGCCCTCGGGCCGTACGAAGCGGGAGAGGCGGAACTCGTCGATCGGGGTGTCGTAGACCTCTTCCCCGGTCGGGGAGGCCTCGGGGCGCAGGACGGCCGGGTCGGTCGGCTCGAAGCGGACCACGCGCAGGAGTTCGGGGACGTCGATGTGCTTGGGGGTCAGTCCGCAGCGCAGGACGTTGTCGGAGTTGGCCATGATCTCGACGCCGAGGCCGTCGAGGTAGGCGTGCGGGACGCCGGCGCCGAGGTAGAGGGCCTCGCCGGGCTGGAGCCGGACCCGGTTGAGGAGCATGGCGGCGATGACGCCGGGGTCGCTCGGGTAGTGGTGGGCGAGGCTCGCGTACGGGGCGTGGTCGCCGCCGAGGCGGTCGGCGGCGGCGGCCGCCTCCGTGACGGTGTGCGCCATCTCCTCCGGGTCGGCGGTGAGGAGGGCCGTCAGGACCTCGCGGAGCGCGGCCTCTTCGGGGTGGGCGTGGAGGAGGTCGACGTACGGCTTGAGGGTGTCGACGCCGAGCGCGGCGATGAGGTCGGCGGCCTCGGCGGGGGCGCGGAAGCCGCACAGTCCGTCGAAGGGGGTGAGGGCGCAGATCAGCTCGGGCTTGTGGTTGGCGTCCTTGTACGTGCGGTGCGGGGCGTCGATCGGGATGCCCGCCGCCTCTTCGGCGGCGTATCCGGCCCGTGCCTGGTCCAGGTCGGGGTGGGCCTGGAGGGAGAGGGGGGCGCCGGCGGCGAGCACCTTCAGCAGGAACGGCAGGCGCGGTCCGAACTTCTCGACGGAACGCCGGCCCAGCTCGCGTACGGGATCGGCGTCGATCAGCTCGTTCAGCGAGCCGCGCTCGGTGCGGGAGGGGGCGCCGGGGTGGGCGCCCATCCACATCTCGGCCTGAGGCTCGCCGGTCGGGGCGGTGCCGAGGAGTTCCGGGATGGCCGTCGTAGATCCCCAGGCGTAGGGGCGGACGGTGGTGACGAGGCGGTCCATGGTGCCTGCCAGCTCCTCGGGGCGGTGACGGATGGTGAGGGGTGTCGGGAGACAGGTGACAGGGGGCGGGTGACGGGTGGGTGACGGGCCGGTGGACGGCGCGTCGGGCGGGGCGGTACGGATGCCGCCGCGGGCGGTGAGCGGGGGCGTCGGCCGGTGGCGGGTGGGCCGGCCGGTGGGCCGCTCCGTCAGCCCGTGGCCGTGCGTGCCGGGGTGGCCAGGGCGAGGTAGACGGCGGCGAAGTCGGTCACCGCGAGCAGTTCGGCCAGAGTCTCCAGGTCGCCGCCCTCCTCCGGTTCCAGCTCGCTGATGGCCGTCTCGTGGCCGAGGGCGAGTTCGCGGGCGGCGTGGGCGGCGGTGAGGCCGTCGGCCGGGCGGTCGCGCAGCAGGACGACCCTGGCGCGCAGGGCCTGCGGCTCGTCGACCCGGTCCCGGAAGAAGTCCTCGGGGTCGGCGCCCGCCGCGTAGTCGCCGGCGAGCAGGACGCCGTGGGCGGGCAGCGCCTCGGGGAGTTCGGCGGCGAGGGCCGGCAGTCCGGCGAGCTCGGCGAGGACGGCGGCGAAGCGGCGGCCGGCCGGGCCCGCTGCGGCGCCCTCGGTCCAGATGAGCGGAAGCGTGTCGGCGAGTTCGGCGGCGAGCGTCTTGGCCGGGTTGCTGTAGGTGGCGATGGCCGGGCCGCAGCGCTCGGCCGTGCGGTCCAGCCGGTCGGCGACCTTCTCCAGGGTCTCCGGCGGCGCCTCCAGGAGGCCGACGCGGTCGAGGAGCGCGAGCAGCGGGGTGAAGAGGGCCCAGAGGGCGCCGGGGCTGGCCGCGATGGACTCGGCGTACTCGTCGGGGGTCTCGTTCGGCGCCATGGCCATCGGGACGAACAGGCCGTGGGAGCCGCTGACGGCCTCGGCGAGCGGCGAGGACTTCGGGGCGACGGCGACGACCGTGATGCCGCGGCGGTAGGCCTGCTCGGCGAGGAGCGCGAGGCCCGGTTCGGAGCCGTCCGTCGTCGGCAGGAGGAGCAGGTCGACGGAGCCGGCCCAGCCGGGGAGGGCCCAGCGCAGCGCGCCCGCGGCGGGGGCGACGCCGGTGGGCCGGAGGCGTACGACGGGGGCGGAGGCCCCCGCCAGGGCGCCGATCAGGTCGGCGACGCCGACGGCCGCGGTGCCGGGGCCCGCGACGAGGACGGCGCGGGGACGGCCCTCGGGGTGGAGGTCCGCGATACCGGCCTCGGTGGCGTGCCGGGTCGCCGTCCGCACCCGTGCGCCCGCTTCGGCGGCGCCGCGCAGGAGGCCGCGGCGGTCGGCCAGGGCGAGGTCGTCCGGGGCGTCGAGGAGGGTCTCGTCGAGCATGTGGGCGGTGCCTCCGGTCGCTTCGTCGGAGCGGGGTCCCCGAGGGGCGCGCTGGTGCGGGTTACGGGCGGCGGGCCTCGTCGGTCAGGAGGACCGGGATGCCGTCGCGGACGGGGTACGCGAGGCCGCAGTCGGCGCCCGTGCAGAGGAGTTCGGGGGTCTCGTCCGAGGTGCGGTCGTCGAGCGGAGCGTGGCACGCGGGGCAGGCCAGGATCTCCAGGAGGCCGGCTTCGAGCGGCATGGGGTGTCCCTTCGAGCTAACGATGGTGGTGCTGCCCTTCGGGCCAGGTCAGCCTACCGCCGGGGAACGGGGGGTGCCCCGTTCCCCGGCGGGTGGCGGCGTCAGTCCGTCGCCCGGACCAGGGCCAGGACCTCGTCGCGGACCTTGGCCATGGTGACCTCGTCGCGGGCCTCGACGTTGAGGCGGAGCAGCGGCTCGGTGTTGGAGGCGCGGAGGTTGAACCACCAGTCCTCCGCCGTCACGGTGAGGCCGTCGAGCTCGTCGAGGGTCACGCCCTCGCCCTCGTACGCCGCCCGGACCTTGGCCGCGCTGGCCGCCTGGTCGGCGACCGTGGAGTTGATCTCGCCCGAGGAGGCGTAGCGGTCGTAGGCCGAGACCAGGCCGGACAGGGTGCCGTCCTGGCCGCCGAGGGCCGCCAGGACGTGGAGCGCGGCCAGCATGCCGGTGTCCGCGTTCCAGAAGTCCTTGAAGTAGTAGTGCGCCGAGTGCTCGCCGCCGAAGATCGCCCCGGTCTTCGCCATCTCCTCCTTGATGAAGGAGTGGCCGACGCGGGTGCGGACCGGCTCGCCGCCGTTCTCACGGACGACCTCGGGCACCGACCAGGAGGTGATCAGGTTGTGGATGATCGTCCCGCCGGGGTGCTTCGCGAGTTCGCGGGCGGCGACGAGGGCCGTGATCGCGGACGGCTGGACGGGCTCGCCGCGCTCGTCGACGACGAAGCAGCGGTCGGCGTCACCGTCGAAGGCCAGGCCCAGGTCGGCGCCCTCGGCCAGCACGCGGGCCTGGAGGTCCACGATGTTCGCCGGGTCGAGCGGGTTGGCCTCGTGGTTCGGGAAGGTGCCGTCCAGCTCGAAGTACATCGGGACGACGTCCAGCGGCAGGCCCTCGAAGACGGTGGGGACCGTGTGGCCGCCCATGCCGTTGCCCGCGTCGACGACCACCTTGAGGGGGCGGATCGTCGTGAGGTCGACCAGGGACTTCAGGTACGCGGCGTAGTCCGCCAGGGTGTCCCGTTCGGTGATCGTGCCCGGCGTGGCCGCGGCCTCGGGGGCGCCCGCCTCCGACCAGCGCTCGGCCAGCTCGCGGATCTCGGCGAGGCCGGTGTCCTGGCCGACGGGTGCGGCGCCGGCGCGGCACATCTTGATGCCGTTGTACTGGGCCGGGTTGTGCGAGGCGGTGAACATCGCGCCGGGCAGGCCGAAGCTGCCGGACGCGAAGTACAGCTGGTCGGTGGAGCAGAGCCCGATCAGCGTGACGTCGGCACCGAGCCGGGCCGCGCCGCGCGCGAAGGCGGCCGAGAGGCCGGGCGACGAGGGGCGCATGTCGTGGCCGACGACGATCGCGTCCGCGTCCGTCACCCGTACGAACGCGGCGCCGAAGAGCTCGGCGAGCGCCTTGTCCCACTGGTCGGGAACGACTCCGCGGACGTCGTACGCCTTCACGATCTGCGACAGATCGACAGTCACGGATCCACCCTCCTGAGTTCTCGGCACGCGGTGCGGCGCGTGTACGGAACGCCAAAACTACCCGGAGTGGGGAGGGGGAACGCGGACGGTGGCCGGTTGCGCTCAGTTGTCGGGGGAACGGAGCACCCTGAGGTGCCCGCGGCGCCCGACCTCCATGGGGTCGCCGCCGCGGCCTCCGGGGCCCTTGCCGCCGGATCCGGCGGCGCGTTCCTGGGGGCGGGCCGCCTCCCGGACCGCGTTGGCCAGGGCTTCGAGGTCGTCGCCGCTGGGGCGGGCCGGGGCCGACCCGTCGGTGAGCCGCACGACCTCCCACCCGCGTGGGGCGGTGAGGCGCTCGCTGTGCTCGGCGCACAGGTCGTAGCAGTGGGGCTCGGCGTAGGTGGCGAGCGGGCCGAGGACCGCAGTCGAGTCGGCATAGACGTACGTCAGTGTCGCGACGGCAGGGCGGCCGCACGCAGTGCGCGAACAGCGACGTACAGGGCTCACGACGTTGGACGGTACCGCACTCTTGAGCGGGCCGCGACGACTCTCCCTCAGGTCACTCCACCGTGTCGCGCTGTGACCTCCGCCACCCGCCTCCGGAGAGCGGCATCCCTGACCTGCGGGAGAGGGGGCGCAAGGGGGTGCGGTCGGGAGTCGATCCGGACAGTCGGGGGTACGGATCCGGTCAACCACGGCCAGATGGCCGATCGTGCGGGGCTGTCGAATCGAGCGGGTGGTTGGCCGGAATGTTCAGGTTTCGACATGGGGTGGGCTGGTGGGGCAGGGGTGCCGGGGAAGGTGGCGAGGATGCGCCACCGTGCGGAGAGACCGATGAGGGTTACGCTGCGTCAGTGATGGACAGTCCTGTGCCGCCCAGCCCCCCGCACCGCTCCACGGAGCCCCCGGCGGAGCCCCGGGTGCGCCGCCGCGACCGGCACGGCCGCGGTATGCGGGGACCGGTCGCCCCGCCGCAGGTGCCGCTCTCCGCGAGCCGGGCCGACACCTTCCGCGATCTCGTCCTCGACTCGGTGGAGCGCCTCGAACGGCGCTGGCCCCAGCTCGCGGACATCGAGTTCATGGTGATGGAGGTGCCGCCGCCGGTGACGGGCGAGACGGTGCCGCTGGGCGGCTCGGCGCCCGCCGAGAAGGACGAGCCGGCCCGGGTCGTCGTCTACCGGCGGCCGGTCGAGATCCGCTCGAAGAGCCGGGACGAGCGGGCGCTCATCGTCCACGAGGTGGTCGTGGAGCAGGTCGCTGAGCTCCTCGGGCTCTCCCCCGAGTCGGTCGATCCGCGGTACGGGCAGGACTGAGCCCGCTGGCACCGCTCCTCCGGGCGGGGCCGGGTCCCGGCCGTGGCGCTCGTACGGGTCAGGACCGGGTCCCGGCCGTGGCGCTCCTGCGGGCAGGACCGGGTCCCGGCCGTGGCTGCCGGGAACGGGTCGGGGCCGGGGCCCCGCCCGTGTCCGTCCGTGGGGCGGCCGTCAGTCCAGGACGCCGAGGTCCTGGTGGGCCGACGGGACCTCGACCGTGCCCCGGTCGTCGACGAAGGTCTGGACGGTGAACATCGGCGTTCCGTCCTGCGGCAGCGCCAGCGTCCGCGCCGCGTACACCTTGCCGCCGGAGACCGGCTCGACGGTCAGCGCGTAGGAACCCTTGAGCCCCTCGGGGACGAGGTCGGTGAGGGCCGCCGTCGTGCCCGCCTTGACCGTGACCGTCCTCGACACCGGCGTACCCCCGCCGGAACCGGCCGAGGCCGTGATCTTCACCTGGGCGGCGGCGCCGGGGGCGGTCAGCGAGAGGGTGGTGGCCTTGGCCCGGTTGTCGGCGACGGTCGCGCGGGCGGAGATCGCCGGAGTCGCCGGCACGAAGGCCACCTCGGTCTTCTCCCCCTTGCCGCGGACCACCCGGAGGGCGGCCACGACGGGGGTGGGCTTCTTCGGGTCGCTCGGGGTGAGCACCAGGGAGCCCGCCTCGCCGCGGGTGAGGTCCTTCAGGTCGAGGGAGGCCGTCATGCCGGACTTCACGTGCAGGGAACCGGCGCCGGCGGGGACGATCGTGCCGGTCGCGGTGGCCAGCTGGATCTTGAGGTCGGCGTCGTCGTCGCCGGGGACGAAGGCCACCAGGCGTACGGAGGTGGCGTCGGCCGGGATGCCGGGGAGGACGGCGCTGCTCGCCGGGTCGGCGGCGGGGGCGATCCAGTCGGTGCCGAGCTTCTCGTCGGCGGAGCCGATGGCGGCGCCGACCCGTCCGCTGCGGGTGGTGACGTGGACGGTGACGGACTCCTGCGCCGCCTCGCCCGTGAGGGTGGAGAGCAGGACGGGGACCGTGGAGCGGGCGGGGATCGGGATGCCCTCGGTGAACTGGGACTTGAGGGCGCCCTCGGGGCCGTACAGCTCGATGTCGGCGACGGCGGAGGTGTCGTCCGGGTTGGTGAGGTGGACGTAGTCCTGGCGTTCCTTGGCGGTGGAGGCCGCCGGGAACCAGAAGTCGGTGTCGGGGGCGCCGCAGCCGAGGCCGAGCAGGCCGCGAGCGCCGCCCGCCGGGACGACGGTGGTCTGCTGGACGGTCCAGCCGGGGGCGAGGGTGCCGGTCGCGGTGCCGGTGAGGGCGGGTGCGGCGGGGCCCTTCGCCTCGGCGGTGACGGGCTTGCCGGGGGCGGTGACGGTGGCCGGGACCTTGGGGGCCTTGGGCGTCTTGCCGCCCTTGGAGGCGCCGCCGGAGGTGGTCGTGTTCGCGGCGGCGCGGAGCTGGGCGGTGGGCCGGTCGGCCCGGCCGGGAGCGCCGGTCGCCGTGCCCGCACCGGTCGGGGTGTACGAGGTGTAGAGGGTCTCGGCCACCTCGGAGGTGCTCGGTACCGGGCAGGCCAGGCCCGCCCGCTCGATCGGCAGGCGGGTGGGTGCCTTGGCCGCGGGGGCGGCGGGGCCGTCCGTGGTGGTGAGGGACGCGAAGCCGGTGACGGCGGCGAGCGCCGTCGCGACCGCGATCAGGGAGAGGGTCGTGCGCTTCACTGGTTGCTGCTCCCGTCGGGACGCTGCTCGGTCTCGTGACCCTGGGGGTAGCCGTAGCCGTACGGGTCGTACTGCTGCTGCTCGTACTGCTGCTGCGGGTCGTACTGCGGCTGCTGGTACTGCTGCGGGTCGTACTGCTGCTGCGACGGGTCGTACTGCTGCGGCTGCTGCTGCTCGTAGCCCTGTTCGGTGTAGGGCTGCTGCTGGTCGTAGCCCTGCTGGGGGTACGCGTACGGCTGCTGCTGGTACGGGTCGGCCGCGTACTCCTGGTAGTAGCCCTGCTCGGCGTACGCCTGGGTCTGGGGCTGTTCCTGGGGCTGCTCCTGCGCCTGGGCGTACGCCGGGTCGTGGCCGCCGTCCCAGTCCTGGGGCTCGTACTGCTGCTGCGCCGGGACGGCGACGGGCTCCGGTCCGGTCCCGGCGGCCTCGGCGGCCTCGGCCTCCGCCTCGGCGGCGGCGCGCAGCCGGCGGGCCCGCCGGCCGTCGCCCTCGGTCGCCTGGGCGGGGATCGCGAGCTCCTCCTCGGGCAGGTCGTCGTCGATCTCGCGTCGTCGCCCGGGCAGGGCGAGGACGAGCAGGACGACGGCCATGCCGACCTGGGCCCAGATCCACACGGTGTGGGTGAACGGCTGGTCGTACGTGACGTCCAGGCGGCCGCCCTGGGCGGGGAGTTCGAAGCCCTGGGCCCAGCCGTCGACGGTGGTGCGGGTCAGCTCCTTGCCGTCGAGGGTGGCGGTCCAGCCCTCGTCGGCGCGGTCGGCGAGGCGCAGGACGCGGCCGGCGGGGCCGGCCGGGATCTTGGTGTGGGCCTCGACGGGACCGGCGGCGACGGCGACCGGGGCCGTCCCCTCCGCGGCGTCCGCCGGCTTCGGCGCCGCCCCGTCCGCCGCCCCGTCCGTCGTCCCCTCCGCCGTCTTCGCGGCCGGCGGGACGATCATGACGCGGGCGATCTCGCGGTCCACGCGCCAGAGCGCGCTGCCGTCGAGCTGGCTGAGGCGGCTGAGGCCGGGGGTGGAGTCGAGGACGCGGTGCATCTGGCGCGGTGCCCCGTCCCGTACGAGGACGTAGCGGATCGCGTAGCCGCTGAGCTCCTGCGTCTGGTCGGCGCCGGAGCCCGCGACCAGGTGGGCGACGACGTCGTCGAGGCGCGGGTCGTCCTCGGCTCCCGCGGTCAGTTCGGCGTCGCCGAGACGGGCGCCGGAGCCGCGGACCAGGGTGTAGGCGACCTCGCCGGGCGAGCTGCCGCCGAGGACGAGGGTGCGGGGCTGGTCGCGGGTGCCGCTCTCCTCGGCGACGAAGGCCGGGACCTGGACCGGGTCGCGCCGGGTCAGCGGGCCGTCGGCGCCGCCGATCATCCAGCCGACGGCGGCGACGGCGGGGCCGAGGGCGCAGGCGAGGGCGATGAGGGCGGCGACGGGCTGGCGCCAGCCGAAGCCGTGGGCGGCGACGCGGGTGCGGCCGCCCTCCGCGCCGATCATTCCGGCGGCGATGAGGGCGGCGCCGTAGACGAGGGTGGCGGGTCCGGCCCAGCCGGTGCCGCCCGCGCCGTTGGAGAGGACCGCGAGGAGGAGGCCGGCGAGGGCCGCGGCCCAGGCGGCGCCGACGGCGAGCTGCCGCTCCTCGCGCAGCAGTCCGGCCAGCGCGGCGAGGACGAGACCGGCCAGCAGGAGGCCGCCGGTGGTGCCGGGGCCGCCCGGGCTGGTGCCGAGCAGGTCGAGGGCGGTGGCCGTGCCCGTACGGATGTCGAGGCCGGCCTCGCGCAGGAACGCGCCCGGGTCGGTGAGCAGCGTCAGCGACCAGGGGGCTAGGACGAGCAGCGGGGTGCCGACGACGGCGACGAAGCGCAGTCCGTACGCCGTGATGTCGGAGCGGCGGACGACGAGCACGCCGAGTCCGAGGAGGACGGCGAGCGGCCAGACGACCGGGGTGAACGCGGTCGTGAAGGTGAGCAGGAAGGTGTACGCCCAGGTGGCGCGCCAGCTGCCCCGGTCGGGCCGGTTGAAGCCGTGCGCGGCGACGGCGGCGCGGGCCGCCAGCGGGAGCAGGATCGCGAGGACGGCGGTGCCGAGCCGGCCGGTGGCGAGCGCCCCGGTGGCGGCGGGCAGGAAGGCGTACGCGATGGCGCCCCAGGCGCGCAGGAGGCGGGACTCGACGATGCCGCGGGCGGCGAAGTAGGCGGTGAAGCCGGCGAGCGGGACCGAGCAGACGAGCAGCACGGTCAGCGCGGTGGAGGTGGAGCCGAGGAAGAGCGCGGAGAGCGCGGCCAGGACGGCCAGGTAGGGCGGGGCGGTCTGGGTGCCGCCGGTGCCGAGGGCGTGCCAGGAGTCGGCGTACCGCGACCAGAGTGCGGAGACGGTGTCGGGCGCGGGCAGCAGGGCGCCGCCGGCGAGGGAGCCGCCGGCGAAGAGGTTGCGGCAGGCGACCAGGGAGATGAGGAGCAGGAGGCCGAAGAGGACCGGGCCGGGCTTGCGGGCGATCTTCTTGAGCCGGGCGAACTGCTCGATCTCCAGGTAGTCGGCGTCGTCGCCGCCGGGCCCGGACTCGACGACGCCGTGGCGGGAGCCGCCGGAGTCGGCCTCGTTGCCGCCGAAGTTGGCGGTGAACTGTTCGGCGGCGGCGCGGACGGTGGCGCCGGGCGGCGGGAACAGCGGGCGGAGTTCGCTCGCGGGGACGGCGGGGTTCTTGCGCCGCTTGCGGGCGGCGAGGATCCGCTCGGGGCGCAGCAGGGTGGTGAGGAGGCCCATGACCTCGTCGACGGCCTGGCCGGGGACCTTGCCGACGAGGTAGGCGAGGGTGCGGAGCAGGGTGCTGACCACCAGCCGTACGAGGACGTACGGGAGGGCGGCGCCGCGGGTGTTGGCCAGGAGGGTGTAGACGGCGCCGGCCTTGTCGACGCGGTGCGGGTTGGCGGCGGTGCGGCCCGCGCAGTCGACGGTGCGGCGCTCGCGGGCGGAGGCCTCGGCGTGCCGCAGGACGGCGTCGGGGGCGATGAGGACGCGGTGGCCGGCGGAGTGGGCGCGCCAGCACAGGTCGACGTCGTCGCGCATGAGCGGCAGGCGCCGGTCGAAGCCGCCGAGCTCCTCGAAGACGTCGCGCCGGACGAGCATGCCGGCGGTGGAGACGGAGAGGACGGGGCGGACCTGGTCGTGCTGGCCCTGGTCCTGCTCGCGGCGGTCGAGTCCGGTCCAGCGGCGGCCGCTGCGGGCGATGGAGACGCCGGTCTCCAGGAGCTGCTTCCTGTCGTACCAGCCGCGCAGCTTGGGGCCGATGACGGCGGCGTCCGCGTCGGAGTCGGCGACGCGCAGGAGTTCGGCGAGGGCGCCGGGCTCGGGGGCGCAGTCGTCGTGGAGGAGCCAGAGCCACTGGACCGGTTCGCCGTGCGGCAGTTCGGGCAGGTCGTAGGCGTTGTCGTCCCAGGTCCGGCTGACGGGGTCCCAGCCGCTGGGGCGCTTCAGGTAGGGCAGGTCCTCGGGTCCGAGCTCGGGCGCGGTGCGGGACGCCTCCTCGACGGCGGCGCCGAAGCCGGTGCGGCGCGCGAGGTGCAGGACGCGGTCGGCGCCGATGGCGTCGGCGAGGAGCTGCGCCGAGTCGTCGGCGCTGCCGGTGTCGGCCGCGACCACGTTCTGCACGGGGCGTTCCTGGGCGAGCAGCCCGGCGAGGGCGTCCGGCAGCCAGCGGGCGCCGTCGTGGGTGACGAGCACGGCGGTGACGACGTGTCGCGGAAACTCAGGAGTTGAGGACATCGAGCTACGGGCCCTCCGGCCGGGGTCGCCCGCGGGGGGCGTGGGGAGCGTCTCGGACGGAGGCCCACACTAACGGCTGCACGCGGAGGGGTCCGCCGCCCTGTGGACAGAGCGGGAGGAAGGGTTTCCGTACAAAGCAAGCAGAACGGTCCGCCGCCTGTGGCTGGAGCACAGGGGCGGACCGCTCCGCTGGTACCGACTGTGGTGCTGCTTGTCCCGCCGTGTGTTCCGGTGGGCGCGCCCGTGGCGGGCGGGCCCCGGCAGGCCTCGCGCGGTTCAGACGGCGGCCTTCTTCAGGCGACGTCGCTCGCGCTCGGAGAGACCGCCCCAGATGCCGAACCGCTCGTCGTTCTGCAGCGCGTATTCGAGGCATTCGGAGCGGACCTCGCAGGCGAGGCAGACCTTCTTGGCCTCGCGGGTCGAGCCGCCCTTCTCGGGGAAGAAGGACTCGGGATCGGTCTGGGCGCACAGCGCGCGCTCCTGCCAGCCGAGTTCTTCGTCCGCGTCCTCGACCAGCAGTTCCTGGAACAACTCGGTCATGTGCGCCCCTCGTCTGTTCTGTGCGTCCCCGTGGTGTTGCCGTTGCGAACCCGGCCTAACGACACGAGTGAAATTACAAGTTTGTGCTCTGCGCGAGTCAAGCCGAGATCTGCTACTGGGCCTCGTATTCACTCTGCGGAACCAAGCGTATGCGGAAAGTGTTCAAATCACCAAAAAACGAGACACATGCCACCGGCCTGGGTGCACCGTGCGGTCCTCATGGAGAAGGACGTCCGAAACTTGGATCTTGTTGCGATCCAGCCATGGAAGCGATCCGGATCACAGTCCGATCACGGACCGGCCGAAGCCGGACGGTGACCGACCGTGGTCGATCTCGTGGGCGCCGCCATGTTTACGGGCACGACTGAAGCGCCATCTGTCCTGGTCCGCGCCTGAACAAACCTTTCTCCGCGCACTGTAACCGGATGAGGTGAAACATTACCCCCAAATCGGGCATTGAGTTGACAGTCGGGTGCCCTTCCGGCCACCTTTGGTGGCATGCCAGCGACCGCAGCGCTCTCCGCGACCCACAGCCGTGGGTTCCGCAGCGCTGTCCAGGCGCGCTGTTGCTGTTGCTGTCCCAGCTGTTGATGCCGTAGAGCTCCAGCTTTCCCCCAGCGTCACCCTGCGTCACTTGTGTCACCTCTTCTCCGTGACCCCCCACCGCTTCTGTTTCTGCTGAGGAACCTCCCCACCCATGAACATGGACAGCGACCTTCAGATCGCCGGCGACATCCTCGAGGTCCCGCACCTCCTGCAGCCCGAGCGCGCCCACCCCGTCACCGTGGCCGAGTTCGCCGGCCTCGCGCGCGCGATCGCCGACGACCGCTCCCAGTGGGCCCCGTACGTCGAGTACGACGCCACCACCCGCTGGTACCACCGGCTCCGCACCGGCCCCGGCTACGAGGTGTGGCTGCTCTCCTGGGTGCCCGGCCAGGGCAGCGGGCTGCACGACCACGGGGTCTCCTCCGGCGTACTGACCGTCCTGGAGGGCGAACTGACGGAGCGTACGGACCGCGCCGCGCGGACGCTCGCGCCGGGCGCCGAGCGGGTCTTCGCGCCGGGGTACGTCCACGAGGTCGTCAACGACTCCCTCGAACCGGCCGTCAGCCTGCACGTCTACTTCCCCGGCCTCACCGAGATGCCGATGCACGAGTCGCTCCAGGCCCAGTGCGCCCCACTCACCCCGGGTGTCGCAGTGGCCTGAGAGACTGCTGTGCATGCGCATTGTGGTTCTGGCCGGCGGCATCGGTGGTGCCCGTTTCCTTCGCGGCCTCAAGCAGGCCGCGCCTGACGCGGAGATCACGGTCATCGGCAACACCGGTGACGACATCCATCTCTTCGGGCTGAAGGTCTGTCCCGACCTGGACACGGTGATGTACACCCTCGGCGGTGGCATCAACGAGGAACAGGGCTGGGGCCGCCGCGACGAGTCCTTCACCGTCAAGGAGGAGCTCGCGGCGTACGGCGTGGGGCCCGAGTGGTTCGGCCTCGGCGACCGGGACTTCGCGACCCACATCGTCCGTACGCAGATGCTCGGCGCGGGGTACCCGCTGAGCGCCGTCACCGAGGCGCTCTGCGACCGCTGGCGGCCGGGCGTGCGACTCCTCCCCATGTCCGACGACCGCGTCGAGACCCATGTGGCGATCGAGGTCGACGGCGAGCAGCGCGCGGTCCACTTCCAGGAGTACTGGGTGAAGCTGCGCGCCTCCGTGGACGCGAAGGCGATCGTGCCGGTCGGGGCGGAGGCCGCGAAGCCCGCGCCGGGCGTCCTGGAGGCCATCGCCGAGGCGGACGTCATCCTCTTCCCGCCGTCCAACCCCGTCGTGAGCGTCGGGACGATCCTGGCCGTGCCCGGCATCCGTGACGCGATCGTCGCGGCCGAGGTGCCCGTCGTGGGCCTCTCCCCCATCGTCGGGGACGCGCCCGTGCGCGGCATGGCCGACAAGGTGCTCGCGGCCGTGGGCGTGGAGTCCACGGCGGCGGCGGTCGCCCGGAACTACGGCTCCGAACTCGTCGACGGCTGGCTCGTCGACACCGTCGACGCGGGCGCGGTCGCGGACGTCGAGGCGGCGGGCATCCGCTGCCGGGCGGTCCCGCTGATGATGACCGACGTCGAGGCGACGGCCGCGATGGCGCGGGAGGCCCTGGCGCTCGCGGAGGAGCTGCGGTGAGCGTGGCGTCCGTGGGTCCGGCGGCGCCGGAGGACGCCGGGAGTCCCTCGTACCGGGTCTGGGCGCTGCCCGGGCTTCCCGAGGTGACCGCCGGGGACGACCTGGCGAAGCTCGTCGCCTCCGTTTCACCCGATCTCGTCGACGGGGACGTCCTCCTCGTCACCTCCAAGATCGTGAGCAAGGCCGAGGGGCGGGTGATCGCCGCCGACGACCGTGAGGAGGCCATCGACGCCGAGACGGTACGGGTGGTGGCGCGGCGCGGTGCCCTGCGGATCGTCGAGAACCGGCAGGGGCTCGTGATGGCCGCCGCCGGGGTCGACGCGTCCAACACCCCCGCCGGGACCGTGCTGTTGCTGCCCGAGGACCCCGACGCCTCGGCCCGGCGGATCCGTTCGGGGCTGCGCGAGGCGCTCGGCGTCGACGTGGGCGTCGTCGTCACGGACACCTTCGGGCGGCCGTGGCGCAGCGGGCTCACCGACGTGGCGATCGGGGCGGCGGGGGTGCGGGTCCTGGACGACCTGCGCGGCGGGACCGACGCGTTCGGCAATCCGCTGAGCGCGACCGTGGTCGCCACCGCCGACGAACTCGCCGCCGCGGGCGACCTGGTCAAGGGCAAGGCGGCGGGGCTCCCCGTCGCCGTCGTCCGGGGCCTGCCGCACGTGGTGGCCGGGGACGAGGAGCCGGGGGCGCGGGCGCTGGTGCGCGGCGCCGCCGACGACATGTTCCGGCTCGGCACGTCGGAGGCCGTACGGGAGGCGGTGACGCTGCGGCGGACCGTACGGGAGTTCACCTCCGACCCGGTCGACCCGGGGGCGGTACGGCGCGCGGTCGCCGCGGCCGTGACGGCGCCGGCCCCGCACCACACCACGCCGTGGCGGTTCGTGCTCCTGGAGTCGGCCCCCTCGCGGGTGCGGCTGCTCGACGCGATGCGGGAGGCCTGGATCGCGGACCTGCGGCGGGACGGCAAGTCCGAGGAGTCCATCGCCAAGCGGGTCCGGCGCGGGGACGTCCTGCGTCACGCGCCCTACCTCGCGGTGCCCTGCCTCGTCATGGACGGCGCCCACCACTACGGCGACCCGCGCCGGGACGCGGCGGAGCGCGAGATGTTCGTGGTGGCGGCGGGCGCGGGCGTCCAGAATTTCCTGGTGGCCCTCGCCGGTGAGCGGCTGGGCTCGGCGTGGGTGTCCTCGACGATGTTCTGCCGGGACGTCGTGCGGGAGGTCCTCGACCTGCCGGCCGGGTGGGACCCGCTGGGCGCGGTCGCCATCGGACATCCGGCGGGGGCGCCGAAGGAGCGGGCGGCGCGGTTGGCCTCGGAGTTCGTCGAGGTGCGCTGAGGGGGGCATGGGCTTACGGGCTGCGGGCCGTGCGCCTCCGGGCGGGCGGGCCGTGGGCCGGACGGCGTCGGGCCGTGGGCCGCCGGACCGGGCTCGACAGGCCCTAGAGCGCCGTGATGTCGCCCGGGGTCATCCGGGGCGCCCGGCGCGGGGGTACGCGGCCGCTGAGGAGGATCAGGCGGGCCGCGCGGTGGCGCTGGCCCGCGTAGGGGGCCAGGAGCTCCAGCATCGCCTCGTCGTCGGTCGTGCGGTCCCCCGCCAGGGCCCAGCCGACGATGCCGGGCAGATGGAGGTCGCCGGTCGTGACCTCGTCGGGGGCGCCGTTGCTGCGCTGGACCGTCTCGGCGCTCGTCCACGGGCCGATGCCCGGGACCAGCTCCAGCCGCCGCCGGGCCGACGCCGGATCCATGTGCGCGGCCTCCTCCAGACGGGCCGCGACCCCGGCCGCGCGGACGATCGTGGCCGAGCGCTTGCCGTCGACGTTCGCGAGGTGCCACTCCCAGGACGGGATCCGCTTCCACGTCCGCGCCTCCGGCATCACGTGCATGCCCTCGGGGGCCGGGCCCGGCGCGGGCTCGCCGTACTTCCGTACGAGCAGCCGCCAGGACCGGTAGGCCTCGTCCGCCGTCACCTTCTGCTCCAGGACCGACGGGATCAGCGACTCCAGGACCAGGCCCGTACGGGTCAGACGCAGCCCCGGGCGGCGGCGGTGGGTCGCGAGGACCAGTTTGTGGCGGGGGACGAAGGCGGCCGGGTCGTCCTCGGCGCCGAGCAGCGCCGGGAGGCGGTCCAGGAGCCAGGTCGCGCCCGCGCCCCAGGCCTCGGCCGCGACCCGGCCGTCGCGGACGGCGACGCGGAGGGTGCCGGGGCCGTCGGGGGTACGGCTGGCCCGCCAGACGGAGCCGTCCGGGGTGACGCGGAAGGTGGGGTCGGCGGGGCCGCGGCGGAGGGGGCCGAGGGTGAGGCCCAGGTCGACGGTGGGGTCGAGGGCCTCCTGGTCCGCTGCCGGGTACGTCGACCGGTCCGCTGCCGGGGGCGGGCCTGCTGCCTGGTCCGCTGCCGGGTGCGTCGCCGGGTCCGCTGACGGGTCCGGGGGGCTCTCCCGGCGGGGGACAGCGGTGTGGCCGCCGCGGACTGTGGTGCGGGTGGGGTTCGTGGGGGGTGTGAAGCGGCCGGCCATGGCTACGAGCGTAGCCGGGGCGCGGGCGGGGGTGCGGGGCCTCGGGGTGGGCGTTCCGGGGAGCGGCCGGCGCCCTCGGCCGGGTGGCGGGCGGGACCGCGAGGGGGCCGCCCGCCGGTGGGGCTACTGGTCCGAGGAGAAGCGGACCGTGCCCGCGGGGAGGGTCGCCTCGCACCAGATTCTGATGCCGTCCCGCAGTTCGTTGTCCGCGCCCACCTGCGCGCCGTCGCCGATGACCGCGCCGCTGAGGACCGTACGGGCGCCGATGCGGGCGCCCGCCCCGATCAGGGAGTCGGTGATCACCGCGCCCGGTTCGACGACCGCGCCCGCCAGGAGCGTGGAGCCCGAGATGCGGGCGCCCTCGCCGACCACCGCGTCCGCGCCGACGACCGTGCCGCCGGTCAGCTTGGCGTCCGGGGCGACGCGCGCCGAGGGCAGCACCAGGCGGTCGCCGCAGCGGCCCGGTACGGCCGGGGACGGCGCGCGGCCGAGGACCAGGTCGGCGGAGCCGCGGACGAAGGCCTGCGGGGTGCCGAGATCCAGCCAGTAGGTGGAGTCGACCATGCCCTGGAGGTGGGCGCCGGAGGCGAGGAGCTCCGGGAACGTCTCCCGCTCGACCGAGACCGGGCGGCCGGCCGGGATCGTGTCGATGACCGAGCGCCGGAACACGTACGCCCCGGCGTTGATCTGGTCGGTGACGATCTCCTCGGGTGTCTGCGGCTTCTCCAGGAAGGCCGTGACGCGGCCGGTGGCGTCCGTGGGGACCAGACCGAAGGCGCGCGGGTCCTCGACCCGGGTGAGGTGGAGCGAGACGTCCGCGCCCGAGGAGGAGTGGGTGGCGACGAGGGCCTGGATGTCGAGGCCCGTGAGTATGTCCCCGTTGAAGATGAGGACCGGGTCGTCGGGCCCCGAGTGCAGCCGCGAGGCCACGTTGCGTATCGCGCCGCCGGTGCCCAGCGGCTCCTCCTCGGTCACGTACTCCAGGCTCAGGCCGAGCGCCGAGCCGTCACCGAAGTGCGGCTCGAAGACCTCGGCCAGGTAGGAGGTGGCGAGCACGATGTGCTCGACGCCGGCGGCGCGGGCGCGGGCCAGCTGATGCGTCAGGAAGGGGACGCCCGCCGCCGGGACCATGGGCTTGGGCGTGTTGACCGTGAGGGGTCGCAGCCTTGTTCCCTTGCCACCGACCAGGAGGATCGCTTCTGTCACCTTGTCGTCTCTGCTTCCTGTTCGGGGCCCGTCAGCACGCCCGTCTCGGCCGTCCGTGCGATATGACCGGTCAGTTTAGGCCGATGGTTGCCCCGATGACCCCATCAGCTCCTTCCCTGGTACTTCGCCGAGCTCGTACGGGCCGTTCCGAGCTTCCCGTACAGCCGTGCTCCGGGGCACTCCGTCGCGAATCCGTCGCGGTGTCCGGCGATGGCGTTGAACCTGACGTTCTTGCCCTTCGCGTACAGGTTTCCGCCACCGGAGACGAGGGTCGCCGTTCCCTTCGGGTTCACCCCGTGGAGCCCGAGTTTCCAGGCCGTCAGCTTGGCGACGGCGGTCACCGCGGCGGCCGGCGGGTCGTTCTTGGTGAACGTGCCGAGGACGGCGATGCCCATGCTGTTGGTGTTGAACCCGAGGGTGTGCGCGCCGAGGACGGGCTTGGCCACGCCCCCCGCCCGGCCTTCGTAGATGTTTCCGCACTTGTCGACGGCGAAGTTGTAGCCGAAGTCCCGCCATCCACTGCTCTTGACGTGGTAGCGGTAGATACTGCGGAGGACGGAGGGGGCCTGGGCGCAGGTGTAGTTGTTTCCGGTCACGCTGTGGTGCACGAAGGCGGCCTTGATGCTCTTGGTGTAGACGAAGCCCTTCTCCCGGATCGACTCGTCCGCTCCCCAGCCCTTACGGGTGATGATCTTCGGCTGGGGGCCGATGTACGGCTTCGC
This sequence comes from Streptomyces sp. NPDC002057, assembly GCF_040296665.1. Lineage (NCBI taxonomy): Bacteria > Bacillati > Actinomycetota > Actinomycetes > Kitasatosporales > Streptomycetaceae > Streptomyces > Streptomyces sp. NPDC002057. The sequence continues at coordinate 12,172 of NZ_JBEOXR010000071.1, read as the reverse complement.
GGCTGCGGGTGCCGCCGGGGCGGCCTGGGCCGCCGCCGGGGGCTGCGCCTCCTGCGTCCTCGGCAGGTACGGGAGCGTGAGCTCCGTCGCCGCCTTCGACAGCGCCGGGATCCAGGCCGCTCCGTACGGGGCGAGCTGGGCGTTGACGCCGCCGGCCGCCGCCTCCGCCGCGCTCAGGCCGAGGAGGCCGAGGGCCCCGAACGAGCCGAACGGTCCGAACGAGCCGGTGGGGACGAGGGAGGCGCCCGGGGCGGGCGGGGACGCTGCCGCGCGCGTCAGGGCGGCGGGGGCCGCACCCGGGCTCTCGGGTCGGGTCGCCCCTTCCAGGGGCGTACGCCGGGACACCGGCTCCAGAACGGCGTCGGGGTCCGTTTCCGGGGCTTCGTCGGGGAGCGACTCGGCAGATCCGTCCGGGGACGTCTCGGGGACCGCCTCAGGGGCCGTGTCCGGAACGGCCTCGGGGGACGTCTCCGGGGCCGTTTCGGCAGACCCGTCGGGGGCCGATTCCGGGGCCGTTTCGGCAGACCCGTCGGGGGCCGATTCCGGGGCCGTTTCTACAGACCCGTCCGGGGCCGACTCCGGGGTCTCCCCCGGAGTCGTCTCCGGCGCCGTCTCCAGCGCCCCGTCCGGGGTCGGCGGCGCCTCGCCCGGGTCGACGAGTTCTAGGCGCAGGCCTTCGGGGAGCGTCTCCTCCCCCCGTACCCGGATCTCCACGCCGTCCGAGTCACCCACCCACAGCGGGGCGGTGGAGCCCTTGAGCGCCCGTCCCGAGCCCTCCGCGGTGTCCGGGTCGGCGCCGTGTTCCTCGTTGTGGGTCTCGATGTCCTGCCACTCCGACCAGGCACCGCCGTCGGCGGCCCGGGTGCGGACCTGCACGGTGCCGTGGAGGACGGCCGTCGGGTCGTCCCAGACGACGCCGACGAGCGAGAAGGGCCTGACGTCGCGCCGGGCGAGGCCCTGCGCGGCGGAGTCGTCCGTCCCGCCCCACGAGCGGTCGGCGGCGCTCAGTGGTTCCAGTGGCAGGGACTGGGTGGCGCCCGGCAGTTCGGGCGCGGGTGGCTGTGCGGTGGCCGCCGGTGGCAGTCCGAGCGCCGAGGGCACCTCCGCCGCCGCGGGTGCGACGAGGGAGACCGGCAGGGCGAGGACCGCCGCACAGGTAACGGCGATCGAGGAGGCGAGTGAGGCACGCATAGGCCGATCGTGCGTAGCCGGTGACCGTTCCGCGCGTCGGGAACCGGCCCGGAAACTGACGTCGTGTCGGTCCGACCGGTGGACGGCTTCACCGGTACGGCGGACCCCCGTGCGGGCGCCCGCGTACGCTGTCCGGCGTGAACGCCAGCGACCGCACCCCCGCCGACCTGCTGCGATCCGCGCTCGCCGCGGACCCCGCCCGCCCCTTGGTCACCTTCTACGACGACGCCACCGGTGAGCGGGTGGAATTGTCCGTCGCCACCTTCGCCAATTGGGTGGCCAAGACGGCGAACCTGCTCCAGGGCGAGTTGTCCGCCGCGCCCGGCGACCGGCTCGCGCTGCTGCTGCCCGCGCACTGGCAGACCGCGGTCTGGCTGCTCGCCTGTTCTTCCGTCGGGGTGACCGCGGAGGTCGGTGGCGACCCCGCGGACGCCGACGTCGTGGTCGCGGGGCCGGACACGCTGGAGGCGGGGCTCGCCTGTTCCGGGGAGCGGATCGCGCTCTCCCTCGCCCCGCTGGGCCGCCGGTTCGCGGCGGTGCCCGCCGGATACGCGGACTACGCGGTCGAGGTGCCGAGCCAGGGCGACCGGTTCGCCCCGTTCGTACCGGTCGACCCGGAGGCGCCGGCGCTCGCCGTCGGCGGTACGGAGCGCAGTGGCGCGCAGCTCGTGGCGGAGGCCCGTGCCGACGCGGCGGCCCTCGGCCTCGCGCCCGGCGCCCGGCTGCTCTCCGGGCTCGGTTACGAGGGGTGGCAGGGGCTCTCCGCGGGTCTGTACGCGCCCCTGGCGGCCGGCGGCTCCGTGGTGCTCTGCCGGAACCTGGACCAGCTGTCCGCCGAGTCCCTCGCGAAGCGGGTGGAGAGCGAACGGGTGACGGTCACCGCCGCCGTCTGAACCGCTCGGGCACCCGTTCGGCCCAGCACCGCGCCGAGTCCCCGGGCTCGCACGCCCCCGCCGGTACATGATCGGCCGGGGGGAGTCGACTCCTTCCGCACAACCATGTGTCGGGTTCGGCCGTCTCCTTCTACGACCGGCGGCCGCCCGGCGTGCCGCCGACGCCATGAAGGACGGACTCAGACGTGACGGACCGTGCGGGCACGCCCGCCGAACCGGATCCCCCGGCAACGGAGGGCGCGGCTCCCGGGGCTCCGGAGGGGCCGCGCCGACGCCACTGGCTGCGGTGGACGGCGCTCGGCGTCTCGATCGCGGTGCTGGTCGCGGCCGGGGTCGGCTGGTGGTTCTACCGCAAGCTGGACGGCAACATCACGACGGACACCACCGCCGCCGCGGAACTCCAGGAGTACGAGAAGGAGCGTCCGGCGGCGGTCGTCTCGGCCGCCCGGAACATCCTGCTCATCGGCTCCGACACCCGGGCCGGCGCGGGGAACCGCAAGTACGGCAGGGACAAGGGCACCCAGCGCTCGGACACGACGATCCTGCTGCACCTGTCGGCGGGGAAGAAGAGCGCGACCGCCGTCTCCGTCCCCCGCGACCTGATGGTGACGATCCCGAGCTGCCGCAAGCCGGACGGGACCCGCACCCGCGAGCAGTTCGCGCAGTTCAACTGGGCCTTCGAGTTCGGCGGCACGGCGTGCACGATCCGTACCGTCGAGAAGCTGACCGGGATCCGGGTGGACCACCACATGGTGATCGACTTCCGGGGCTTCAAGAAGATGGTGGACGCGGTCGACGGCGTGGAGGTCTGCCTCAAGGAGCCGGTGAACGACCCCGACGCGAAGCTGAAGCTGCCCGCGGGGCGCCAGACGCTCCACGGGGAGCAGGCCCTCGGTTTCGTACGGGCCCGGAAGTCGATCGGCAACGGCAGCGACACGGACCGCATGGACCGCCAGCAGCAGTTCCTCGGCGCCCTCGTCAACAAGGTCCAGAGCGACGGGGTGTTGCTGAACCCGACCAAGCTCTATCCGGTCCTGGACGCGGCGACCAAGGCGATCACGACCGACCCGGGGCTCGACTCGCTGCGGGACCTGTACGACCTGGCGCGCTCGTTGCGGGCCGTCCCGACGGAGAAGGTGCAATTCCTCACGGTGCCGCGCCGCTCGTACCGATACGACCCGAACCGGGACGAACTGGTACAGCCGGCGGCGAGTCAACTCTTCAAGCAGCTACGGGAGGACCGGCCCGTCGTGGTCGCGCCGGACGAGGAGAAGGAGTCGGGGGCGGACGGGAAGCCCGACGACGCGGACACCCCGGCACCCTCCGTGACCCCGACCTTCACGGGGCGGAACGCCGCGGAAGGGGTGTGCTCCTGAAAAGGGCCGTGGGGACGGCGAGTAAAGGGCACACCAAGGGGAGGGCTGAGAGCGATGAGGTTTGAGCAAATTGCCCGGTTGTAAGGGGCGTGGAATTTGTCACGCACGTCGCCCCACGCTGAACTGGGCGGATACTGTGACGCGATCCGGTGCACCCCGACCGTGTGGTCGCACTCACCAAGGATCGAACGACCGAGAGAGCGGCGCCCTGTGGGGGAGGCGCCTCGCGTGGCACCGACGGAGGACTCGAGTAACCGTGGACGCGCACAGCCGTGGACGGGCGGACGAGATCGACCCCGCCGACCAGTGGGTGCTCAACCCGCAGACGGGCAACTACGAACTGCGACTGGACCACTCCGCTGGGCAGTCACCGCAGAGGGCGTCCGCACCCCGTAGAGCCACCGTTCCCGCACCCGCGCCCGCCGACACCCCCGTCGAGGCACCCGTCCCCGGCCAGCGGCGCCGGCGGGTCACCGAGGCGGGCGGCGACGGGCAGCAGCCGCCCGCGAGCCGCCGCAAGCGCAAGCAGGGCGCCTCGCGCAAGAAGAAGGTCCTGCTGTGGACCGGCGGCACGATGGCGTTCGTCCTCGTCGGCGGCGCGGCCGGCGCGTACATGCTCTACAAGGAGCTCGACGGCAACATCGACGTCGTCGACGTCGCCGGCGTCGAGAGCAAGGGCTTCCGCAAGGGCGAGGCCTTCAACATCCTGATCATCGGCACCGACAAGCGGACCGGTGAGGGCAACGGCGGCTACGGCGACAAGAACAGCCCCGGCCACGCGGACACCACGATCCTCTTCCACGTCTCCGCGGACCGGACGAACGCCACGGCGGTCTCCATCCCGCGCGACCTGGTGACGACGATCCCCGAGTGCCAGACGAAGCAGCCCGGCGGCTCGCTCCTGACCATCCCCGGGCAGCAGAAGGCCCGTTTCAACGTGAGCCTCGGCCAGGACGGCCGCGACGCCGGCTGCACCATGCGCACGGTCAAGGAACTGACCGGTCTGACCGTCGACCACTTCATGATGGTCGACTTCAACGCCGTCAAGGAGCTGACCACGGCCGTCGGCGGCGTGAAGGTCTGCGTCGAGAAGCCGGTGAACGACCGCAAGTCGCACCTGAAGCTGCCCGCCGGCGAGTCGACCATCGCGGGGGAGCAGGCGCTCGCCTTCGTCCGTACCCGCTCCAGCTTCGGCAACAAGAGCGACCTCGACCGGATCAAGATCCAGCAGCAGTTCCTGAGCTCCATGATCCGGGAGATGAAGTCGGACGAGACGCTCACCAGCCCGACGAAGCTGCTCGACCTCGCGAAGGCGGCGACGAACGCGCTCACCGTCGACAAGGGCATAGGGTCCCTCTCCAAGCTCCAGGACCTGGCCAAGGAGCTGTCCGGGATCGACACGAAGAACATCTCGTTCGCGACCCTCCCGGTCATCGACAACCCGGACGAGCCGAAGCCGATCACCGTGGTGCCGCACCCGACGCAGGCACCGCAGCTCTTCGCCGCGCTGCAGGCCGACACCTCGCTCACCGCGGTGAAGAAGAAAACGCAGGACGCCAAGAACGCCCAGGCGCAGGCCCAGGCCAAGCTCCTCCAGGGTGCCCGCGCCGAGGCCGCCGACGTGCGCGTCGACGTGTTCAACGGCAGCGGCATCACGGGCGCTGCCCAGTCGACCATCGTCTGGCTGCAGAACGACCAGGGCGTCAGCCGCTCCACCAACAAGAGCAACGCCCCCGAGAAGGCGGCGAGGACGACGCTCACCTACGCACCGAACCAGGCCGATCAGGCCCGCAAGCTCGCGGACATGATGGGTCTGGCCGCCACGGCCCTCAAGCCGGGCACGCAGGACGCCGGGGAACGCGAGCCCATGACGCTCGTCCTCGGCGCCGACTTCAAGGGCGCGGGGGTGCCCATCACCGGTCCGGCGAAGGCGCCGGACGTCGAGAAGGTAGAAGCTGACAAGCAGGTGTGCGCCAAGTAACCCGGAGACACCGGGACTTGGCACGCTCCTGACTGACGAGGGGACCTGGGGTGGGACAGAACAGCGTGCGTGGGGAGGGAACGCGGGAAAGCGTTCCGCGCGCCCGTCAACTGGGCTGGGACGACGACCTGTACGAGGCCGGTGAGGCGCCCGGCGCCGCGGCGGACGACGCTCCCGAGGGGACGGCGGCCGCCGAGGGCACGACCCGCGCCGAGCGCCGGCGCGGCGCCGGGAACGGCGGGGGCGGCGGCGGTGACGGCGCCGCCGACGGGCCGTCCGGGCACCGCCGGGGCGGCTCGCGCCGGCGCGCCAAGAAGGCGGGCAAGCGCAAGGTGCTCCGCTGGGTCGCGATCACGATGTCGGTCCTGATACTCGGGACGGCCGGCGCCGGATACCTGTACTACGAGCACCTCAACGGCAACATCCGCAGCGGCGGGCGCGCGGGCGGCGAGAGCGGCGTGAAGAAGGCCCCGCCGAACGCGCTGGGCGACACCCCGCTGAACATCCTGCTGATCGGCTCCGACAGCCGGGCGGACGAGAAGAACATCGCCCTGGGCGGCGGCCGGAACGACAAGGACCGCAAGCCGCTCGCCGACGTACAGATGCTGCTGCACGTCTCGGCGGACCGCGAGAACGCCTCGATCATCTCCATCCCGCGCGACACGGTCGTCCCCATCCCCGCCTGCAAGGACAAGGACGGCACGTCGTACGCGGCCACGGCCAACCGTCCGATCAACGAGAGCCTCCAGCGCGGCGGCCCCGGCTGCACCCTCACCACCTGGGAGACCCTCACCGGCACCTACATCGACCACTGGCTGATGGTCGACTTCGCCGGTGTCGTGGCGATGGCCGACGAGGTCGGCGGTGTCCCGGTCTGCGTCAAGACCGGTGTGTGGGACAAGTCGAACGGGATCGTGAAGGGCGGCTCCGGCCTGAAGCTGAAGCAGGGCTACACCGACGTCCAGGGCGAGCAGGCCCTCCAGTGGCTGCGCACCCGGCACGCGTTCGGCAGCGACCAGAACCGCGCCAAGGCCCAGCACATGTACATGAACGGGATGATGAAGAAGCTCCAGGGCCAGAACGCCTGGACCGACACCGGGCGCCTGATGGGTCTGGCCGAGACCGCCACGAACGCCCTCCAGGTCTCGGACGAGCTGAAGTCGGTGTCGAAGCTCTTCGACCTGTCGATGCAGCTCAAGAACGTCAAGCTCGACCGCCTCACCACGGCCACGGTGCCGACCAGCCCGTACGCGCCGAACCCCAAGGCCTGGCTGCAGCTGGTCCCGTCGGCCGCCGACAAGATGTGGTCGATGCTCCGGGACGACGTGGCCTTCGACAAGAACGGCGACAAGGCCGGCACCAAGCCGAAGCCCTCCTCGAAGCCGAAGACGCCCGCCGAGGCACCCGGTTCCTTCGCCGTGACGGTGGTCAACGGAACCGACGGCGGCGGCGAGTCGCCCGTCGAGGGCCGTGCGGGAACGATGGCCGAGACCCTCAAGGGCAAGGGCTTCACCCAGGCCGGTTCCTCCAAGGAGGGCGGCGGCCGCAAGGACACCATCGTGTCCTACCCCAAGGCGGACGGCGACCAGGGCAAGGCGAACGCCCAGTCCGTGGCGAAGTCGCTCGGCCTGCCCGAATCGGCCGTCCGGGCCGACGCCAAAGCGGAGAACATCACCCTCGTCGTCGGCGCGGACTGGCGCGAGGGCACCGTCTACAAGAGGCCGACGACGATCGCGGGCGATCTGCCCGAGGGCGCCGACGACAAGGCGACCTGCATGGACGTCTACTCCGTCTACAAGTGGGACGGGAAGAGCTGACCCCCCTCCCCCGCCCACGAGAACGGCGGCCGGGCCCCGAAAGGGACCCGGCCGCCGTTCTCGTACGGGAGGTGTCAGACGGTCTCGGACTCGCCCGCCCGCACGGCCGGGCGACGGCTCGCGATGACCTTCTTCGCCAGGGAGCGGGGGCTGGTGAGGAAGCCGTACCCCCACGACATGTGCATCGTCGCCAGGGCCACCGGGATCTGGAGGCGGGCCTTGAGCGGCAGGCCCTTGCCCGCCGGGACCGAGCCGGCCGCGATCGCGGCGAGGTAGCCGGCCGGGATCACGAAGCCGAGCGGGGTGAGGACCGCGCCCACGACCACCCCGGCGGCGATGGCGCAGACGGCGGTCGGCGGGGCCAGGTAGCGGAGGTTGATGGAGCCGGGGTGGTAGCGGGCCACCACGTGGCGCCAACGGCCGTAGTCCTTGTACTGCTTGGCGAGCGCCCGGACGCTGGGCCGCGGGCGGTACTGGACGCGCAGCTCCGGCGAGAACCAGATCCGGCCGCCGGCCTCGCGGATGCGGAAGTTCAGCTCCCAGTCCTGGGCGCGGATGAACTCCACGTTGTAGCCGTCCTGCTGCTCCAGCGCCTCGCGCCGGAAGACACCCAGGTACACGGTCTCGGCCGGGCCCGCCTCGCCGCCCGTGTGGAAGGCCGCGTTGCCGACGCCGATCTTCGAGGTCATCGCGGCGGCGACCGCGTCCTCCCAGGCGTTCTCGCCCTCGGCGTGCATGACACCGCCGACGTTCTGCGCGCCGGTCTCCTCCAGGAGCCGGACGGCGGTGGCGATGTAGTTCGGGGAGAGCATGCCGTGGCCGTCGACGCGCACCACGATCGGGTGGCGTGAGGCCTTGATCGCCGCGTTGAGGGCGGCGGGCGTGCGGCCCGTGGGGTTCGGCACGGTCTTGACGCGAGCGCGCGGAGAGGAAGCGGTCTCACGGACGAGCTCGGCGGCGATCTCGTCGGTGCGGTCCGTGGACGGGCCGAGCGCGATCACCACCTCCATCTCGCCGTCGTACTCCTGCTCCAGGATGTGACGAACCGAGGTGCGCAGATACCGCTCCTCGTTGAGGACCGGCATGATCACGGAGACGGGGGGCGTGGCGTTCATTGCCCGCCACGTTACCGCGAATGGGGGACAGCGGTGCGCGCCGCACGGGTGGCGCACCCTTGCGCTGATCGTATGGGCCTACCGTGCTCACGGTTCCCCTTGTCACACCCGCGGAGGTGTCCGTCCGTGCCCACACCGCCCCGCACGCCCCGTCCCCGGCCCGTCGCCCGAGCCGCGCCGGTCCGCCGGCGGCGCAGGCGCCCCCGGTGGGGGATGCGGATGGCGACGGCGCTCTCCGTGACCGTCCTCGCGGCGGGCGGGATCGGGCACGCCGTGGTGACCGGCCTCGACACCGGCATCACCCGCGTCGACCCCTTCAAGGACATGAAGAACCGGCCGCAGGGCGGCAACGGCATGAACGTCCTCGTCGTCGGCACCGACGGCCGGGACCGGATCACCCCCGAGGAGAAGGCCCGGTACCGGCTGGGCGGCGCGCCCTGCCACTGCACCGACACGGTGATGCTCGTCCACATCTCGGAGGACCGGGAGCGGGCGAGCGTGGTGAGCCTGCCCCGGGACTCGTACGCCGAGATGCCCGAGCACACCGACCTCGTCAGCGGCAAGCGGCACCAGGCGCACCCGGTGAAGCTGAACGCGGCGTACGCCGAGGGCGGGCCCTCGCTGACCGTGCGCACCGTCGAGTCGATGACCGGCGTCAAGATCGACCACTATCTGGAGGTCGACTTCACCAGCTTCATGCGGACCGTCGACGCGGTCGGCGGGGTGCAGATCTGTACGACCCGGCCCGTGAAGGACACGTACACCGGGCTCGACCTGCCGGCCGGCACCCACGAGCTCGACGGCGGCCAGGCCCTCCAGTACGTCCGTTCCCGGCACATCGACGGGGCCGCCGACATCGGGCGGATGCAGCGGCAGCAGCGGTTCCTCGCGGCGCTGATCGAGCGGATGACGAGCGGCGGGGTGCTCTTCAACCCGGTGCGGTTCCGTGAGGTCGCGACGACGATGCTGAGCTCCGTCCGGGCCGACGAGGACTTCGGTACGGATCAGCTGCTCGCCCTCTCGAAGGCGATGCGGGGCTTCACGCCGGCGTCGTCGGAGTTCGTGTCCGTGCCCATCGGGGACATGAGCTTCCCGGTGAAGGGGATCGGGTCGACGGTGAAGTGGGACGCGACGAAGGCGCAGAAGCTGTTCAAGGCGCTGCGGGAGGACCGGCCGCTGGCGCCGCAGCGGGCCGCCGCCTCGTCGGCGAAGGCGCCGAAGGCCGTGGTCGTGGACGTGCCGCCGCGCACGGTGCGGGTGCAGGTCTACAACGGGACCCGGACCGACGGGCTGGGCCGCAAGGTCGACGACGCGCTGCGCGGGACCGGCTTCGACACCACCCGGGCGCCGAAGACCGGGACCGGGAAGGAGCAGGCGCGGACGGTCGTGGAGTACGACCCGCGCTGGGACCGCTCGGCCAAGACCCTCGCGGCGGCGCTGCCGGGGGCGGAGCTGCGGGCGGTCGCGAAGCGGGGCGGGGTGATGCGGGTGATCGCGGGGGCGGACTACCGGGGCGTCACGGCGGTCCGGGGCGAGGACGCGGGACGGGCGGGGCCGTTCGAGGCGGTGACCGGGGACCGGGTGGTGTGCCCCTAGGGCCTGTCGATCAGGCCGGGCGCAGGGAGGGGCGCGGTACCGGACGTCAGGGGCCGGGGCTGATCGACCGGACACGGCCCACGGCCCCGGCGGGGTCCCCCGGGGCCGTCAGTCCTCGTAGCCCTCGGCCTTCCGGCGTTCGCGGAGTTCCTTGATGGCCTGGCGGCGGGCCAGGCGGTGGGTGCGGCGGATCTGGGCCTCCTGGTGGCGGCGCTTGTCCTTCTCCGTCTCCGGGACGACCTGCGGGACCGGACGCGGCTTGCCGTCCGCGTCGACCGCCGCGAAAACCAGGTAGGCGGAGCCGACCTGCGTCGCGGGCGTGGACTCGTTCCAGCGCTCCGCCATGACCCGGACGCCGACCTCCATGGAGGACCGGCCGGTCCAGTTGACCTGGGCCTTCACATGCAGCAGGTCCCCGACCCTGACCGGCTCCAGGAAGACCATCTCGTCCATCGAGGCGGTGACCGCCGGGCCGCCCGAGTGCCGGCCCGCGACGGCGCCGGCCGCGTCGTCGACCAGCTTCATGATCACGCCGCCGTGCACCGTACCGAGGAGGTTGGTGTCGTGGCTGGTCATGATGTGGCTGAGGGTGGTGCGGGAGGCGGAGGTGGGCTTGCCCGGGATATCGCCCTGATCTGTCATGCCCTCCACCATATGCCGGGTCCTGTCGCCGTCGCCGTTCGGTCCGCTTTGCATCAGCTTGGCAACAGCACCGGTCCGATGTTCCACCCGCCCTGTCGCCCGTAAAGCCCTGCCCGGCACACTGGTCCGCATGAATGACTGGCCCGAAGACGGCGGCTACGGCCGTGGCAACGCGAACCCCCAGCCCGAGGGTCCTCGCCGGATGAGCCATGTGCAGCGCCCGCAGGTTCCGCAGCAGCCGCCCCGCCAGGCACAGGGCCAGGGCTACAACCCGAACTTCACGCAGGCGCAGGGGTCGGGTTACGACTCCGGCTACAGCTCGGGCCAGGTCTACGGTGCCCCGCAGGGCGGCGGGCACGGCACCGTGCCGCCGCAGTACTCCCCGGGGCCCGGCTCCGGCGGTCCCGGGCGTCCCGCCCCGGACTGGCGCAAGCGGATCAAGGTCGGCTCGATCGTGCTGGTCGTAGGCGTCCTCGCCTGGGGCATCGGCACGTACGCCTGGGCCAGCTCGCAGATGCGCAACGAGGTCGACCTCTCCAAGGTCATCGAGCGGCCGGCCGAGGGCGACTGCACGACGTATCTCATCGTCGGCTCGGACAGCCGTGAGGGCATGTCCGCCGAGGAGAAGAAGAAGCTGCACACGGGCTCCGCCGAGGGCAAGCGGACCGACTCGATGATGATCCTCGCGGCCTGCTCCAGCGGGAACACGATGGTCTCGCTCCCCCGTGACTCCTGGGTGACGATCCCGAGCTTCGTCGGCTCCGAGTCGGGCAAGTCGTACCCGGCCCGCGGCGGCTCCAAGCTGAACGCGGCGTACGCGATGGACGGCCCCGAGCTGCTCGTGCGGACCGTGGAGTTCAACACCGGGCTGCGCATCGACCACTACGCGGAGATCGGCTTCGCCGGCTTCGCGAACATCGTGGACGCGCTCGGCGGCGTCGAGCTGAAGATCGACAAGGGCTTCAAGGACAAGAAGTCCGGCGCCGACTTCCAGGCCGGCACACAGACCCTGAACGGCGAGCAGGCGTTGGCCTTCGTCCGGACCCGGTACGCCTTCGCCGAGTCGGACCTGGCGCGGACGAAGAACCAGCAGAAGTTCCTCTCCGCCCTGGCCAACCAGGCGGCGACGCCGGGCACGATCCTCAACCCGTTCGCGCTGTACCCGACGCTGGGCGCCGGTCTGGACACGCTGATCGTGGACAAGGACATGTCGCTGTACGACCTCGGGAAGATGTTCTTCGCCATGAAGGGCATCAGCGGCGGCGACGGCAGATCGATGAACATCCCGATCGCGGGCAGCGCGCCGCAGGGCTCCCTGAAGTGGGACATGCCGAAGGTCAAGCAGCTGGTCGAGCAGATCAAGAACGACGAGAAGGTCACCGTCGAGTCGAGCCGCTGACCTCCGCGCGTACGGACGAGAGGGCGCCTTCCCGGTCGGGAGGGCGCCCTCTCTCCTGTCACCGCGAGGGGGCTGTGGTCAGGGGAGGTTGCGGGCCATGACGATGCGCTGGACCTGGTTGGTGCCTTCGTAGATCTGGGTGATCTTGGCGTCGCGCATCAT
>NZ_JBEOXR010000070.1:0-36805 GCF_040296665.1 Streptomyces sp. NPDC002057 | reverse complement strand
GGGGGGGGGGCGCCCCCCCCGGGGGGGGGGGGGGGGGCCGGCCCCGGCCGGGGCGCCCGCGCCCCCCCGCCCCCGCCCCCCCCCCCCCCCCTCTCCACGCGTGCGCGTGCTCAGCCCTCGGCGGCCACCGGAGTGTGGCGGGGGGCCGGGCCCGGTTCCGCCTCGGCGCGGGGGGCCGGCGCCGGCTCGGGGGCCGGGACGACCACGGTCTCGAGCGTGGCGGTCGTCTCGACCTCGGCGGGCGTCGCCGTCCGGCGCTCCGGGAGGAGCTCCAGGACCGCCTGGCGGTGTGCCTCGCTGGTGGCGTCGTCGTACGGGTCGGGCGTCGCCGGCACCTGGAGGCGCAGCACCGGGCCGGTGCCCAGGCGCGCGTAGCCGCGGCCCGCCGGGACCTGGGGCGTCGGGGTGGTGTGCGGCTCGGCGCCGAGGACGGCCGCGATCTGGTCCGGTGCGGCGGGGCCGAGGACGATCCGGGCCCTCGTGTGGGTCCGTACCGCCTCGCTCAGGGTGTCCGTGCTGTCGAACTGCTCGGCGACCACCACCGTGACCTGGGCCGCGCGCCCGTGCCGCAGCGGCACCTGGAGCAGCTCCTGCGGGTCGGGGCGGCCGTCGGCGGCGGCCAGGTGGCCGAGGACGCTCGGCCGGTCGAGGAGGATCCACAGCGGGCGCCGGGTGTCCTCGGGCGTCGGGTGGCCGGCCTGCCGGGCGCGGTTGGCGGCGATGAGCCGTCGCTCCGTCTCGTGCGCCGCCCACTCCAGGCTGGCCAGGGAGCCGGAGAGCCCGCACTCGACGGCGAGGACCCCGTCGCGGCCGGTCAGGCAGGCGTACTCGCCGGTGCCACCGCCCTCGACGATCAGCACGTCGCCGTGGGGGAGGGCCTGGAGCGCGATCGAGCGCAGCAGGGAGGTGGTGCCGCTGCCCGGCTGGCCCACGACCAGCAGGTGCGGCTCGGTGGAGCGGGGGCCGGTGCGCCAGATCACGGCCGGCGCGTCCTCGGTCCCGTCGACCGCGACCACGGGCACGGTCCGCTGCACGGCGTCCGCGTCGGTGAAGCCGAGGACGGTCTCGCCCGGCACGGTGACGAAGCGCTGGGCGGCGATGGTGGTGGGCAGGGCGGGCAGCACGCTCATGACGAGCCGGTTGCCCTCCTCGTCCCAGTCGAAGAGGTACTCGCGGCCGCGACCCGACTTGGCGTGCAGCAGCTGCTCGATGCGCGCGCGTGCGGCGGGCTCGCCGTCCGTGAAGTAGGGGGGGTACGCGATCCTCAGGCGGGTGAGCCGTCCGTCCCCGTCGAAGGCGTACTCCGCGAAGGCGCCGCTCCAGTCGCCGCCGTGGGAGAAGAGCGGCGCGGGGTCCTCGGGCACGGAGAAGTACGGCACGAGGGCCTCGTACAGGCCCTTCAGCCGTGCGAGCTCCGCGTCGTCGGGCCCGGTCTTGACGACCGGGCGTACGCGCCCCTTCCACGCGGCCGTCGCCATGAGCGTGACGAGGGCGAGGAGCGGCCCGTAGGGCATGAGGGCGATGACCAGGACGCAGGCCGCGACCAGGAGCAGCGTGGGACCACGCCGCTCCTTGGGGGTCGCGGCCCACTTGGCGCGCGCTGCCGCGGCCAGCTTCCGCAGACCACGGGTGACCGTGATCAATGGATGGAGCACGTCGGTGGCGCTGTCGGCGGCCGTGCGCGCGATCTCTCGACTACGAGCGATCTGTGCGCTGCCGCTGCTCAGAATGCGGGGGAGTGGTCGCCGGGCCACGAAGTACTCCTGAGGTGGTGGAAGGGACTGAAGGGCGTCAGAACTTGATCCCGCCCAGGAGGCCGGCGAGGCTCTGCCCGCCCGCCGTGATGCTCGGGGCGATGGCGGTACCCGCGAGGTAGAAGCCGAACAGCGCGCTGACGAGGGCGTGCGAGGCCTTCATCCCGTCCTTCTTGAAGAACAGGAAGCAGATGATGCCGAGCAGGACCACGCCTGAGATGGACAGGATCATTGGTTGTTCTCCTGGTTGAGGGGACAGTCACCATGAGTCCTTCCAAGTTCACAGCAAGTATCTATGTGACTAAAGGTGCAATAGGGTGAAAAACAGGCGATTTCACTTGACCGGCCGATGTCGAACGGACTGCCGAGTGGCGAAATGCCCGGCGTGCGTTAGAGGGGCACCCGGAGTCGGGCTGCCGTGATCTTTGCCTCGGTCGGGCGAGGTCATGTCACCGAACGGGCAGTACCCTGTCGATTCACTCGTACGGCCGCGCTTGCCGTGCACAGGCCGGCAACGCAGGAGAGAGGCGGTTCCACCCGATGAGCGAGACTCCGGACCCCGAGGTCATCGAGCTGGCGTCCAAGGTCTACGACCTCGCGCGCACCGGGGACGCCGACGCGCTGGCCGCCTACGTCGACGCGGGTGTCCCCGTGAACCTCACCAACGAGCAGGGTCACACCCTCGTCATGCTCGCCGCCTACCACGGCCACGCCGACGCGGTCTCCGCCCTCCTCGCGCGCGGCGCCGACGCCGACCGTGCCAACGACCGCGGCCAGACCCCCCTCGCCGGCGCCGTCTTCAAGGGCGAGGACGCGGTGATCCGCGCCCTCCTCGCCGGCGGCGCGAATCCGGAAGCCGGGACTCCGTCCGCCGTCGACACCGCCCGGATGTTCGGCAAGGACGAACTCGTCGAGCTCTTCGGATCCCGGTGAACGAGCGCTGAACCCCAGGTGAGAGCAGCGTCGTAAATGTGGTCGCGGTGGCGAAATGGGTGGGTCATCATGACGTCGGGCCCGGCAAAACGGGCCACCGACGAGAGGCTGAGGAAGATGGTCACTGGCAGGCGAAGCACGACGAGCAGCCCGACATGTTGCCGCACGGCCTAGGCGTACGGGCGATGTACCGCCCGACCCGGGTCATCCCGGTATCCCCCGGTCGTGTCGACAGCTTGATGTGAGGCGTCTCCCCATGTTCGAACCAGTCATAGCGCCGAGCGGCACCCTGCTCGGCCTGCTGCAGCGGGGCCGTGGCGACGGCACCCTGCACGCGCTCGCCGCGCCACGCGCCGAGGCCCTCGCGGCCCTCAACCACTGCGTTCTCAACGACCCCCGCCACGACTGGCGGGTCGAGAACCGCTCCCTCTACTACGCCCGTCTCTACCTGGACCTCCACGGCGGTCTCGACGAGATCGAGGCGCACCTCCTCGCCGCCGAGGACCACCTCGACACCGAGGAGTCCCGGACCGGGCTCGCGCTCGCCGTCCTCGGCCACCTGGCCTCCTACGGACGCCAGGACGCCCTGCTGCTGCTCCGCCGCTACGCGGCGACCGGCACGAACTGGGCCTGGGCCCTGGACGAGCTGGCGCTCCGCGACGACGACGCCGGACTCCGCGCGCTCGCCGCCCCCGTGCTGGCCCGCTTCCCGGTCGACGCCGAGGGCGACGCCGAGCTGGCCGGGGTCGTCCGCGACGCCTTCGAGCCCCGGCCCTGGCGCCTGTGGGCCGAGGACCAGCGCGACGCCATCGGCGCCCGGGTCAGGGCCGCCCAGGAACAGGGCTCCTTCGACCGCTGGCAGCGCCAGATGCGCCCCGCCGGGCCCCGCCCCGGCTGGAGCGTGCGCGCCGTCCTCGACTGGGCGCAGGAGGGGTACGAGCGCGGAGCCGTCCTCTACGCCCCCGCCGCCCGGTGCCTGACCGCCGTCGCGGGCCCCGAGGACCGGCCCGAGCTCCTCGCCGCCGCCCGGAACGGCTCGGTGGGAGCCCGGGGCGCCGCCCTGCACCACCTCGCCGAGTCACGCGACCCCGCCGTCCTCGACCTCGTGGAGGCCGCCGCCGACGGCGACTCCGACGAGGTCGCCGAGGCCGCCGTCGCCGCCTACCGGCGCATGTGCGGCGACGACGCCGTCGCCCGCGCCCGCGCGTGGATCCGCCGGAGCGACGCCCTCGGCGCCGCGGCCGCCGACGTCCTCGCCTGCCGCGGTACCGCCCAGGACTCCCCCTCCGTCCTCGGCGCGCTCCGCGACACCATCCGCTCCCAGGGCCCCGACGCGCCCGCCCTCGCCGGGCTCGTCGACGGCGTGGGACGCCTCGGCATCGCCTGCGCGGCCCCCGTGCTGCGCCACGTCTACCGCGAGACGGCCTCGTCCCAGCTGCGCGGGCGCGTGGCCCGCTCCCTCGCCGTCACCGACCCCACCTTCGCGACCGGCTTCGCCGTCGAATGCCTCTGGGACTGCGAGGAGACCACCCGCGAGGTCGCGGCCCAGCACGCCGAGACCGGAGACGTACGCGTCGCCGAACGATTGCGGCGCCTGGCCGCCGACCCGGCCGAGGAGGTCGAGGTCCAGACCGCGGTGCGCAACCGGATAGGACCGGACCTCCAGGTCTGAGTCCGGGCCGGACCCCGGCCCCGCTCGGGTCCGGCCCACGGTCCGGACCGGTCACCCCCGCCCCCGGCTCCGGGGCGGCGCGGCCCACGGCGGAGAACCCGCCGGAAGAGGCCCCGCCCCGGAGCGCCGGGGCGGGGGCGCGCGGCACCGGGCCCGAGGCGGCGACAGAACCCCGGCCGCGAGGGGCCCCGGGCGGTGACGGACCCCGAGCCGCGGCAGGCCCCGGATGGCGACGGCCGGAATCGTGGGATCGGGTCCGGGGCGGCCCTGGGCGGTCGCCCGCGCGAAACGCTCATGGGACGTTCCCTCCCCGTCCAGATCGACGTTGGCGGGGACACGCCGAGCGCGACGACAACACCCGTATGCGTGTCGTCATCGTCACCGAATCCTTTCCCCCCGACGTCAACGGTGTGGCGCACTGCGCCCTGCAGACCGCGCGCCACCTCGTCCGGCGGGGCCACACCCCGCTCGTCATCGCCCCCGCCGTCGCCGACCCGGCCGCGGACGCCGACGCCCCCTGCGCCGTCGTCCGGGTCCCCTCCCTCCCCCTGCCCGGCTATCCGCAGGTACGCGTCGCCCTGCCCAGCCGCCGCGTCGCCGCGGCCATCGCCGCCCACCGCGCCGACCTCGTCCACCTCGCCGGACCGTTCGTCCTCGGGGTGCGCGGGATGACGGCCGCCGCCCGGCTCGGCATCCCCGCCGTCGCCGTCTACCAGACCGACCTCGCCGGCTACGCCCGCACCTACGTGGGAACCGGCGAGGGAGCCGCCTGGCGCCGCCTCCGTACCGTCCACGGAGCCGCCGACCGCACCCTCGCCCCGTCCTCCGCCGCCGTCCGCGACCTGGAGGCCCACGGCATCGGCCGCATCCGGCTCTGGGGACGCGGGGTGGACACCACCCGCTTCCGCCCCGGCCTCCGGGACGACGCCCTGCGCGCCGAACTCGCCCCCGGCGGCGAACTCCTCGTCGGCTACGTGGGCCGCCTCGCCCCCGAGAAGCGGGTGGACCTCCTCGCGGCGGCGGGCGGACTCCCCGGCGTACGGGTGGTGGTCGTCGGGGACGGGCCGAGCGGGCCCGCGCTGCGCACCGCGCTGCCGGGCGCCCTGTTCCTGGGCCGCCGCACCGGCGCCGACCTGGCCCGGATCTTCGCCTCGCTCGACGTCTTCGCCCACACCGGCCCCTTCGAGACCTTCTGCCAGACCGTCCAGGAGGCCATGGCGAGCGGTGTCCCGGTGATCGCCCCGGCCGCCGGAGGCCCCCTCGACCTCGTCGACCACGGGCGCACCGGGCTCCTCGTACCCCCGGGAGACCCGCGCGCGCTGCGCGAGGCGGTCGCCGCCCTCGCCGCCGCACCCGAGCTGCGCACGGCGTACGGCCTGGCGGGGCGGACGGCCGTCGAGGGCCGGACCTGGGAGGCCCTCGGCGACGAGCTGATCGGCCACTACCTGGAGGTCCTGCGCGAGCGGACGGCGGTGGCGGCGTGAACGGCGGCGCACGGCGTGTCGACCGGGTTCACAGCGGCGACCGTGAGGGGCCGACGCACGGCGGCGGGCTCCGGATCGTGCGGCTCGCCAATTTCGTGACCCCCACCTCCGGCGGCCTGCGCACCGCCCTCGACCGGCTCGGCCGCGGCTATCTCGCGGCCGGGCACGAACCGGTGCTCGTCGTCCCCGGGGAGACCGCGAGCGACGTCCGCACCGACCAGGGGAGGGTCGTCACCCTCCCCGGCCCGGTGCTGCCCGGCACCGGCGGCTACCGGGTCCTCGCCGACCGGAGCCGGGTGCGCGACGTCCTCGACGCCCTCGCCCCCGACCGGATCGAGGTCTCCGACCGCACGACCCTGCGGTGGACGGGGGAGTGGGCGCGACGCGCGCGCGTGCCCTCGGTGATGGTCTCCCACGAGACCGCCGACGGTGTGCTGCGCACCTGGGGCGTCCCGCCCGCCCTCGCGGCCCGCGCGGCGGACCGGCTCAACCGCCGCACGTCGTGGGCGTTCGCGCGGATCGTCTGCACGACGGAGTGGGCGGAGCGCGAGTTCGTACGGATCGGGGCACGCAACGTCGTACGCGCCCCGCTCGGCGTGGACCTGGACCACTGCCGTCCCGGCCGCCGCAGCGCGGTGCTCCGCGCCCGGTACGCCGGCGGGGAGCGGGTGCTGCTCCTGCTCTGCTCGCGCCTCTCCGTCGAGAAGCGGCCCGGCACCGCCCTGGACGCCCTCGCCGAGCTGCGGGACGCGGGCGTCGCGGCGGCGCTCGTGGTCGCGGGGGACGGGCCCCTGCGGGGCGCCCTGGAGCGACGGGCGCGGGAGCGGCGGCTCCCGGTGCGGTTCCTCGGGCACGTCGCCGACCGGGAGGCCCTGGCGGACCTCCAGGCGGCGGCGGACGTGTGCCTGGCGCCGGGGCCCGCGGAGACGTTCGGCCTCTCCGCCCTGGAGGCCCTCGCCTCGGGGACCCCGGTCGTCGTCAGCGCCGCCTCCGCCCTCCCGGAGGTCGTCGGCACCGCCGGGGCCTGCGCGCAGGACACCCCGGGAGCCTTCGCCTCCGCCGTCCGGGGCCTGCTCGCGACCCCGGAGACCACCCGGCGCGGGGCCGCACGCGCGCGTGCGGAGCGCTTCACCTGGGACCGCTCCGTCACCGCCTTCCTCCGCGCCCACGACGCCCTCCCCGCCTCGGAGGCGGCCCTCCCCGAGGAGGTACGGCGATGACCGGCGACCGGACGTCGTCGGGCCGGGTCGCGGTCGCGCCCGCGCCGGTCGTCGCGGGCGTGGTCGCTCCCGCCTCCGTCATTCCGGGCGTGGTCGCTCCCGCCCGGGCGACCTCCGCCCGGGTGGTTCCGGCCCCGGCGCTTCCGGCCCCGGTGGCTTCCGTTCCGCCCGTGGCCGCTCCCGCGCCGGGCCCCGTCTCCCCGGTCCCTCCGCCCCCGGCTCGCGTGCCCCCGCCCCGCTCGGACCGCGGCGCCACCGGCACCGTCCGGTTCGCCGTCCTCGGCGACTCGCTCAGCGAGGGCGTGGGGGACCGGGTGGACGGGGTCTGGCGCGGGTGGGCGCCCCTGCTCGCCCACGGGCTCACGGCCGAGGGCGGGCGGACGTCACTCCTCAACCTCGCCGTCAGCGGAGCCCTCAGCGGAGACGTCGCCGAACGGCAGGCGCCCCGCGCCCTCGCCTTCCGTCCGCACCTCGCCTCCGTCGTCGTCGGGGTCAACGACACCCTGCGCCGCACCTTCGACATCGCGCTCCTCGCCCGCCACCTGGACCGGGTCTGCGCCGACCTCGACGCCCTCGGAGCCGTACTCCTGACCGCCTGTCTGCCCGACCCCGGCCGGATGCTGGGCCTGCCGCCGCCCCTGGCCCGCCCGCTCGCCCGCCGGCAGCGGTCCGTCAACGCCGTCGTCCACGCCCTCTCCACCCGGTACGGGGCCGTCCACCTGCATCTCGCCGACGACGTCTGGACCGAGGACCGCACCCTGTGGAGCGCCGACCGTCTCCACCCCGGCGAGCGGGGCCACCGGGCCGTCGCCGAGGGCTTCCACCGGCTCCTCGCCGACCGGGGACTCGCCCACGGCACACCGCCCGCGCGCGAGCCCGCCCAGCCGCCGCCGACCCGCGCCGAGGCCGCGCTCTGGCTCGCCACCGCCGGGACCGGCTGGCTCCTCCGCCGCAGCCACGACCTGCTCCCGCAGCTGCTGCTCCTCGCCTGTGCCGAACTGCGCCACTGGGCCGACGGCACCGGCTCCGCTCCCCTCGACGCGCGCGCGGACGACGCCCTCGCCGCCGCGCTCGCGGCCACAATGGGGAGATGAACGGGCGCTGGGAGTTCTGGGTCGACCGGGGCGGTACCTTCACCGACGTCGTGGGCAGACGACCGGACGGGCGGCTCGTCACCCGCAAGCTGCTCTCGCACGACCCCGACCGGGGCCAGGACGCCGCCGTCGCCGGAATCCGCCTCCTGCTCGGCCTCGGACCAGGCGAACCCGTCCCCGCCGACCGGGTGGCCGTGGTGAGGATGGGCACCACCGTCGCCACCAACGCCCTCCTGGAGCGGCGGGGAGAACCGACCGTCCTCCTGATCACCGAAGGCTTCCGCGACGCGCTCCGCATCGCCTACCAGAACCGGCCCCGGCTCTTCGACCGCCACATCGTGCTCCCCGAGGCGGTCTACGCGCGCGTGATCGAGGTCCCCGAGCGGATCGACGCCCGCGGCCACCTCGTCCGGCCCCCGGACGAGCCCGCCGTGGCCCGGGCGCTCGCCGCCGCCCACCGCGACGGACTGCGCTCCGCCGCCGTCGTCCTCCTGCACGGCTACCGCCACCCGGCACACGAGGAGCGGATCGCCCGGATCGCCCGTGACGCGGGCTTCACGCAGGTCAGCTGCTCGCACGAGGTCAGTCCGCTGATCAAACTGATCCCGCGCGGGGACACCACCGTCGTGGACGCCTACCTCTCGCCGATCCTGCGCCGGTACGTCGACGAGGTCGCCCACGAACTCGCCGGGATCCGCCTCATGTTCATGCAGTCCAACGGAGGGCTGCGCGAGGCGGCCCACTTCCGCGGCAAGGACGCCGTCCTGTCGGGACCGGCCGGCGGCGTCGTCGGCATGGCCCGCACCTCCGCACAGGCCGGGCACGACCGGGTCATCGGCTTCGACATGGGCGGCACCTCCACCGATGTGTCGCACTACGCCGGAGTCTTCGAGCGTGAACTCGGTACACAGGTCGCCGGGGTGCGGATGCGCGCCCCGATGATGAGCATCCACACCGTCGCCGCGGGCGGCGGCTCCGTCCTCCACTTCGACGGGCGCCGCTACCGGGTGGGCCCCGACTCGGCGGGCGCCGTCCCCGGCCCCGCCTGCTACCGCCGGGGAGGACCGCTCACGGTCACCGACGCCAACGTCATGCTCGGCCGCGTCCAGCCCGCCCACTTCCCCGCCGTGTTCGGCGGGACCGGCGACCTGCCGCTGGACGCCGAGGTCGTACGGGAGCGGTTCACGGCGCTCGCCGAGGAGGTCGGGGGCGGCCGCACCCCCGAGGAGGTCGCCGCGGGCTTCCTGGAGATCGCCGTCCTCAACATGGCCAACGCCGTCAAGAAGATCTCCGTCCAGCGCGGCCACGACGTCACCCGGTACGCCCTCACCAGCTTCGGCGGCGCCGGCGGCCAGCACGCCTGCGCCGTCGCCGACGCCCTGGGCGTCGACACCGTCCTCGTCCCCCCGCTCGCCGGGGTGCTCTCCGCATACGGCATCGGGCTCGCCGACGCCACCGCCATGCGGGAGCGGTCCGTAGAGGCCGAACTCGACGGACCCGGTACCTCCGAGCGCGTGACGGCCCTCTGCGCGGAACTCGCCGACCTGACCCGGGCGGACCTGCGCGCCGACGGTCTGCCCGACGCGGCGATCACCACGCACGCGCGCGTGCTCCTGCGGTACGCGGGCACGGACGCGAGTCTCCCGGTCGACCTGGCACCCGCCGAAGAGCTGAAAGCCGTGTTCACAGCGGATCACCGTGCGCGGTACGCCTTCACGTTGGATCGGCCGCTCGTCGTCGAGGCCGTCTCCGTGGAGGCCGTCGGCCGGGCCGACCCGCACGGGCCCGCCCCCACCGACGCCGTCCCCACCGGCGTGTCCGCCCAGGCCGCCGCGGGTTCGCCCGGGCCCGTCCCCACCCCTCCCACCGGCTCGGACGGCCGCCCCGGACCTGCCGAACCCCTCACCACCGTCCGGATGCACAGCGCCGGCACGTCCCACGACGCTCCCCTCCACCGGCGCGCGGACCTGCGTCCCGGGGACACCGTGGACGGCCCCGCGATGCTCGCGGAGGCCGACGCCACGACCGTCGTCGACAGCGGCTGGCGGGCCACCGCGACCGACACCGGACACCTCCTGCTGCACCGCGTCTCCCCCCGCCCCGCGCGCGTGGCGCCCGGCACGGAGGTGGACCCCGTCCTCCTGGAGGTCTTCAACAACCTCTTCATGGCCATCGCCGAGCAGATGGGCGTACGCCTGGAGAACACGGCCCAGTCCGTCAACATCAAGGAACGGCTCGACTTCTCCTGCGCCCTCTTCGACGCCGAGGGCAACCTCATCGCCAACGCGCCCCACATCCCCGTCCACCTCGGCTCCATGGGCGAATCCATCAAGGAGGTCCTGCGGCGGCGCGGCGACGACCTGCGCCCCGGCGACGTGTACGCGATCAACGACCCGTACCACGGCGGCACCCATCTCCCCGATGTCACCGTCGTGACCCCGGTGTTCGGCGACGAGGGACACGAACTGCGCTTCCTCGTCGCCTCCCGCGGCCACCACGCCGAGATCGGCGGCATCACCCCCGGCTCCATGCCCGCCTTCAGCCGGACCATCGAGGAGGAGGGCGTCCTCTTCGACAACTGGCTGCTCGTACGGGACGGGCGCCTGCGCGAGGCCGAGACGCGGGCCCTGCTCACCGGCGCCCGCCACCCCTCCCGCGACCCGGACACCAACCTCGCCGACCTGCGCGCCCAGATCGCGGCGAACGAGAAGGGGATCGAGGAACTGCGCAGGACCGTGGACGAGTTCGGTCTCGACGTCGTCCGGGCCTACATGCGCCACGTCCGCGCCAACGCCGAGGAGTCCGTGCGCCGGCTCGTCGCGCGCCTCGACGACGGCGCGTACCGCTACGAGACCGACGACGGCGCGGTCGTCCGGGTCGCCGTCCGCGTCGACCGCGAACGCCGCTCCGCCGTCATCGACTTCACCGGCACCTCTCCCCAGCTGCCCGGGAACGCCAACGCGCCCACGGCCGTCGTCACGGCCGCCGTCCTGTACGTCTTCCGCACCCTCGTCGACGAGGGCATCCCCCTCAACAGCGGCTGCCTGGAACCCCTGGAGATCCGCGTCCCGCCCGGCTCCATGCTCGCGCCCGTCCACCCGGCCGCCACCGTCGCCGGGAACGTCGAGACCTCCCAGGCCGTCACCGGCGCCCTGTACGCCGCCCTCGGCGTCCAGGCCGAGGGCTCCGGCACGATGAACAACGTCACCTTCGGCAACGCGCGCGTGCAGTACTACGAGACGGTCGCCAGCGGCTCGGGAGCGGGGGACGGTTTCGACGGCGCCGACGCCGTCCAGACCCACATGACCAACTCCCGGCTCACCGACCCCGAGGTCCTCGAATGGCGCCACCCGGTCCGGATCGACGCCTTCGCGGTACGGGAGGACGGCGGCGGGCGCGGCCACTGGCGAGGCGGGCGCGGGGTGGAGCGTCGTATCCGCTTCCTGGAGCCGATGACGGTGGCCCTCCTCACCGGACACCGCAGGATCCCCCCGTACGGCATGGCGGGCGGGGAGCCGGGCGCTCTCGGCGAGAACCTCGTGGAGCGCGCCGACGGCACCGTCGAGCGCCTCGGCGGCGCCGCCACGACGGAGGTGGGCCCCGACGACGTCCTCGTCCTGCGCACCCCCGGCGGCGGGGGCTACGGCCCGCCGCCCGAGGGGCCTCGGCCCGGTGAACCCCCGCCGGGGGAGCCTTCCGTCTGACGATCACCCCTCCGGAGACGTCCCGGCCGCCCGCGCCCCCGGCCCTTCAGCGCACCGGTGTGAACCGCACCGGCGTCCCCGGCGCCGCCTGCGCCACCGCGCCCAGGTCGGCCTCCCGCACCACCCCGACCACCGGGTAGCCCCCGGTCGTCGGATGGTCGGCGAGGAACACCACGGGCCGCCCGTCCGGCGGCACCTGGACCGCGCCCAGGACCATGCCCTCGCTCGCCGGCTCGCCCGGCAGGGCCCGGTCGAGGGCCGGCCCCTCGAGGCGCAGCCCGATGCGGTTGCTCGCCGGGGACACCCGGTACGCGCGCGTGGCGAGGGTGCGGAGGGCCGTCGGGGTGAACCAGTCGTCGCGCGGGCCGAGCCGGATCCGCAGCACGAGCTCGTCCGGCGGGCCGGGCCACGGGGGAGCGTCGACCGGACCCCGCGCGGGCGTGCCCGTGTCCGGCCCGAGCGGCAGGACCGCCTCGTCCGCCAGCGGCGCCGGGCCGAGACCGGACAGCAGATCGGTGGAGCGGCTGCCGAGCACCGGCTCGACGTCGATCCCGCCGGCCCACGCGACGTACGAACGCAGACCGCGCACGGCCGCGCCGACCTCCAGGACGGAGCCGGCCGCCAGCCGGAGCGTGGTTCCCCAGGCGGCCGGACGCCCGTCCACCCGGACCGGGCAGGGCGCCCCGCCCACCGCCGCGGAGACCGCGCACCGGGGCCGCAGGGCGCAGCCGTCGACGGTGGTCTCCAGGACGGCCGCCGTCTCGGGGTTGCCGACGAGCCGGTTGACGAGCCGCAGGGCCGCCGGGTCGAGCGCGCCCGAGCGGGGCACGCCGAGATGCGCGTACCCGGTACGGCCCAGGTCCTGAACGGTGGTCAGCGCCCCGGCCCGGACCACGGCGAGCGCCCGGTCGGTCATCGCGCGCCCCCTGCCGCCCGGCCCGCCGTCGCGGACGCCTCCGCCGTGAAGCGGACCCGGGTGCCGGGCGTCAGCAGCGCGGCCGGTTCCCGGCCGGTGTCCCAGAGCACCACGTCCGTCGTGCCGATCAGCTGCCAGCCGCCGGGGGAGGAGCGCGGGTACACGCCCGTGTACGGCCCCGCCAGGGCGACCGCGCCGGCCGGGACGGCGGTACGCGGCGTGGCCCGGCGCGGTACCCCGTACCGCTCGTCGAGCCCCGTCAGATAGCCGAAGCCGGGAGCGAACCCGCAGAACGCGACGCGGAACTCGGTCGTCGTGTGGATCCGTACCGCCGCCTCGACCGACACCCCCCACAGCCCGGCGACCTCCGCCAGGTCGGGCCCGTCGTAGCGGACCGGTATCGCGATCGCCCCGCCCACGCGCGCGGGGAGCGGCCGCACCTCCCAGCCGGTCACCTCGGCCGCCAGACGGTCCGGGTCCCCCACCCCGTCGAGCAGCACGGTCCGCGCCGCCGGCACGATCTCCCGTACGGCGGGCAGGGTGCCGGCCGCCCGCCGCCGCAGCAGCTCGGCGTGGAACGCCTCCGTCTCCGGGCCGTCGTCCAGCTCCACGAGGACCGCGCGTTCGCCGACCCGCAGCGCCCGGGCGGTCACGCGAAGGCCTCCACCCGCACTCCGGAGGCCTCGAGACGGTCCCGGACCCGCCGGGCGAGCTCCACCGCGCCCGGGGTGTCGCCGTGCAGGCAGAGCGACCGGGGCCGTACGGCGACGGAACTCCCGCAGTGCGCCGTGACCACCCCGAACCGGGCCATCGCCACCGACCGCTCCACCACCGCGGCAGGATCGCTGACGACCGCCCCGGCCTCGCCGCGCGGCAGCAGGGAGCCGTCCGCCCGGTAGGCCCGGTCGCCGAACGCCTCGGCGACGACCGGCAGCCCGGCCGCCGAAGCCGCCTCGTGCAGCCGCGACCCCGGAAGCCCGAGGACCGGCAGGGCGGGGTCCGCGAGCAGGACGCCCTCGACGACCGCGGCGGCCTGCTCCCCGTCCCGGACCACCCGGTTGTAGAGCGCTCCGTGCGGCTTCACGTACGCCACGCGCGCGCCCGCCGCCCGGGCGAAGACCTCCAGGGCGCCGATCTGGTACGCCACCTCGGCGGCCAGCTCCGCCGCCGGCACGTCCATCGCACGCCGCCCGAATCCGGCCAGGTCGCGGTAGGAGACCTGGGCCCCGATCCGTACCCCCCGCTCGGCCGCGAGCGCGCAGACCCGCCGCATGGTCGCCGCGTCCCCGGCGTGGAAGCCGCAGGCCACGTTGGCGCTCGTCACGACCGACAGGAGCCGCTCGTCGTCGGTGAGCGTCCAGCGTCCGAAGCCCTCGCCGAGGTCGGCGTTGAGGTCGATCAGGGCCTCGGCCGGGCTGTGGTCCGGGGGCGTGCGCATCTGCACCTCGCAGGCGGGGAGAGGAGCGTGCCGGGGCGGCACGGGGGACCGTACGGTGCCGTCAACGTAGAGGATCGTTGAACGATCCGACAAGATGGTTGTTGTCCTGACGGGGGTCGTGCGGTTGACTCGCCGCCGACCGCGCACGGACGCGTCGCGGACCGGGTACGAGAGGGAGCGAACGACGTGGCAGCCAGCGAGGCCGGGGACCTGGCCGACGACCGGGCGCTGCTCGGGCGCACCAGCACGGCGGAACGGGTCGCGGACATCCTGCGCACCCGGGTCGCGGAGGGCTACTTCCCGCCCGGCACCCGGCTCTCCGAGGAGGGCATCGGCGGCGCGCTCGGTGTGTCCCGCAACACCCTGCGCGAGGCGTTCCGCCTCCTCACCCGGGAACGCCTCCTCGTCCACGAACTGAACCGGGGGGTCTTCGTCCGGGTCCTGGCCGTCGACGACGTGGCCGACATCTACCGCACCCGCCGACTCGTCGAATGCGCCGTCGTACGGGGCCTGGGGCAGCCCCCGTACGCCCTCGACGGCCTCGCCGCCGCCGTCGTCGCCGGCGAGAGAGCCGCCCGCGCCGGCGACTGGCACGGCGCCTCCACGGCCAACATCCACTTCCACCGCGAACTCGTCGCACTCGCCGGCAGCGCCCGCACCGACGAACTGATGCGCGGCGTTCTCGCCGAACTCCGCCTCGCCTTCCACGTCGTCGACGACCCCCGCGCCCTCCACGAACCCTTCCTCGTGCGGAACCGGGAGATCCTGGACGCGCTGCGCGCCGGTGAGCGCGGCACGGCCGAGCGCCTCCTCGCCCGCTACCTCGACGACTCCCGCACCCGCGTCGCGGCCGTCTACGCCCGGGCCGTCGACGCCCCCGCGGACGTCCGGGGCTGATGCCGGGAGACCGGTCGCATCCGCACCGTTTCGACCGTTGTCAGTTCGAGGACCTAATCTGTGCACCGTGACTTCGCCTGCCTCGACGGACCTCGCTCCGCCCCAGCTCAGCGCGGGGCCGCGCCCCGCGCAGGGTCCGGCCGCCGACGAAGGGCTCGCGCGGCGCCTCCGCGCGCTCGCGTGCACCGCCCCGCTGCACGACCTCGACGCGCGCAAGGCCAACCTGGCCGGTGAGTACACGGTCTACGCGATGGCCGAGGTGGCCCTCTCCGCGATCGACCTCATCACACTGAACATGGACTTCGACACCGGCGCCGACCACGAGCAGATCGTCGCCCGTCTGCTGCCCCGCGTCGCCGCCCAGGCCCCCAGCCGCCCCGCCGCCGAGCACGAGCGCGTGGCCCGCTGGGTCCTGGAGAACCTGATCAACGTCGGCAGCGTCGACCGGGGCTTCCGCGCCGTCTACGGCACCTTCGGGACCGACGGCGTCTACGTCCGCCGGGACTACGACTTCAAGCTCATCGAGGAGGTCCCGGGGTACGGCGGCGGGGTCTACCTCCGGACCACCGACGAAGCGGTCAACGTCCTCGTCGGCGCGCTCGACACCGACGTCACCAGCGCCCAGATCGCCGCCGAGGTGAAGCTGGAGGTCCTGATCAACCGGGGCCGTCTCGCCGACGCCCAGCTCGCCGCCGAGCAGGCCCGGTACCGCACCGTGCAGTACGCCGAGACCCTCCGCAAGACCCTGGAGGCCACCCGGCGCAACGTCCGCGCCGTGGACTGGCTCCAGGCCGTCCCCGACATGATCGCGGAGGCGCTCGACCACGTCGCCGACCGCTACCGCCACGAGAACGCGATCCTCACCAACATCCGCAGGGCACGCGACGAGGCCGAGGCCGCGTCCGACGCGAAGACGGCCGAGCACAAGCGCCGCGCCGCCGAGCTCGTCGACATAGTGAAGGACTGCATCCGGCGGCACACCCAGCTCCAGTCCCGCCTGCTGGACGCCGGGCCGCTGTTCCGCGCCGAACAGGACCGGCAGGCCTTCGCCGCGCCCACCGCGTACACGGGGCTCGACCTGTACGGGCAGCTGGTCGCCCCCACCCTGCCGCTCCCCGTCGAACAGGCCGCCAGGGTCACCGACGCCTTCTTCGCCCGGGGCACCGGACTGCGCACCCCCGCCTCCGTCCGCCTCGGCGACCTCGTCGACCTGCTGCTCACCCCGCCCGTGGAGCGTGAGCACCTCGGCGCGGAGATGCCCGAGCCGGACCTCATCGCCACCCCCGACGACTCCCGCTTCAGCGAGGAGCAGCTCGCGAGCGCCCTGCGCCTGCTGGACCTGGAGCACGACGCCCCGCGCCGCCTCTCCGGTCTGCTGGCCGAGGCCCGCGAGCTCGACGGCGACCTGCCGTACCTGGTGGCCCTGCTCGCCGTCCACGCGGCGAGCCCCCCGGTCGGCACGGCCTACCGCCAGGGCGAGGAGCGCCTCCTCTTCGCCGTCGACGACGGCACCCCGCTCGACGACCCGGAGTTCGGCGGCGCCGACCTCATCGTCGGTACGGCCCTGCTCGACGCGGTGGGCATGGCCGCCGACCGCTCGGAGGCGACGTGACCCTCGTCCCACCCGCCGCCGCCGTCGCACCGACGGCCGAACCGGTCGCTCCGGTACCGAACGTCCCGGCGCCCGACGTCCCGGCCCCGGCCGACGGGCCGATCGCGGCCGAGGTCCCGGCCGAGGCCGACTGTCCGGATCAGCCCGGCGCCACGGAACGGCCCGACGTCGCAGACCTGCTCGACTCCGCGGACCAGCCCGGTGCCGCGGATCGGCCCCGCGCCGAGAACCAGGCCGAATCTCCGAGCGGGGTCGACCAGGAGGCGCCGACCGCCCCCGTTCCGGTCGCCCACCGCCCCGACCCCACCCCCGGCCCCCGCGTGCGCCCCGTCCTCGTCGCCCCGCCGGCCGGGGTACGGGACGAGGACGACGACCCGTCCGCGCAGGCCTCCGGCACCCGCCCCCGCTTCGGGGTCGTGGCGGTGCCCGAGCCGTCCCGCGCGGCGACCGCCAGGAGGCGCGGCGTCCCGTCCGTGCGCGCCGTTCGGCTCACGGACGGACCGGCCACGCGCGCGGACCGTCCGACGGACCGACCGGGGGACCGCCCCGCGCCCCCGGCGGCCGTCACCCCGGTCCCGCTGCCACTCCCCGTGCCCGCAGCCCGCCCGGCCGAGGCGCCCGACGCCGAAGCGACCGAGGTCACCCCGCCCGCCGACGCGATCGCCGCCCCACCCGCCAAGGCGCCCGCCTCGGTCACCTCGGCCGGTCCCACCGATCTTGCCGGTCCCGCCGACCCCACCGACCCCGTCACCCCCGCCGTACCGACACCGGCCGAGAGCCGTACCGAGAGCCGTACCGAGAGCCGTACCGAGGAGCCCCAGCCGTGAGCGAAACCCACGCCGAGTACGCCGACGCGTGGGGCGAGCAGGAGCCCCCGCAGCCCCCGGCCGTCGCCACGAGCGGCGCCGCCGTCACCCCCGCCGACGCCTCCGACGCGGCCCGGCTGGTCTCCTTCGGGCTCCAGCCCAAGCTGCTCCCGGCCCGTGACGCCGAGTACGGGGAGCTGCTCCGGCGCTACCGCGAGGACCCCGCCTTCGCGCGCCTCGCCGACGCCGTCGCGACCGGCCTCGGCCTGATCGTCCTGGAGGTCTCCCCGCGCGCGGGGATGGCCGTCACTGCCGGTGAGGACTCCGTCTTCGCCGTCCGCATGGGCGACTACGCGCGCCGCGCCTCCACGGACTCCGCCGACCGGTTCCTGCACGGCCTCGCGCACCTCGCCGTCGCCGCCATGGCCTTCCCCCGCCCGGAGGACCTCGCGGACGACGCGTACATCGGCCGTCTCACGGTCAACGGCGTCGACGCGTTCGTACGCCAGGCCTGTCTGCGTCTCGAACAGCGGGCGGAGGAGCAGGGCGAGAACACCGACCCGGCCTCCGACGCCCCCGGTCTGGAGGCCGCCTGGCGGATCTACGCCCGGCGCAGCGCCACCGGCGCCACGAAGGACGCCCGCCGCCTCGCCGGATCCACCACCGGCATCGTCGGCAAGGCGGCCGCCTTCCTCACCGACTCCGGCTTCCTCCAGCGCACCGGCGACGAGGGCGGCGGCTCCTACCGCACCACCGCCCGCTACCAGCTCCAGGTCCGCGACATGGCCGGTTCCGCCGCCATGGCCGAGCTCCTCGAACTCGGTGTCGTCCCCGTCAGCGACGGAACCGCGACCCTCCTGCCGCCGCCCGAGGGCGACGACCTGGAGCTCGCGGCCGACGCCGGTCTGCCCTTCCACGCGTCACCGTCCGCGTAACAGCGCCGCCCCGCCGCGCAACCGACCGTCCAGAGCACCAGAGCACGAGAGTTCCTCGCCATGTACGAGCTGTCCCGGGTCCGCCTGTACTCCATCGGTCCCGCCGGTGCGCGCTACGCCGACACCGTCCTGGACCTGCGCGGGGTCGGCGCGCCCGTGCCCCACCCCGCCCCCACCCAGGCGGAGTTCTTCGAGGACGAGCCGGTCGGTCCGCCGCGCCGCCCCGCCCCCGCGGGCGTGCTCTTCCTGGAGAACGGCGGCGGCAAGTCCGTCCTCCTCAAGCTGATCTTCTCGGTCATGCTCCCCGGTCACCGCAACACCCTGGGCGGCGCCAGCTCCGGCGTCCTGCGCAAGTTCCTCCTCGCCGACGACTGCGGGCACGTCGCCCTGGAGTGGCAGCACACCCTCACCGGCGAACTCGTCGTGGTCGGCAAGGCCAGCGAGTGGCGCGGCCGTCAGGTCTCCTCCGACCCGAGGAAGTTCGCCGAGGCCTGGTACTCCTTCCGTCCCGGCCCCGGCCTCAGCCTGGACAACCTCCCCGTCGCCGAGGCGACCTCCGTCCGCCCGGCCGTCGAGGGCGCCTCCGGAGCCAGGGGCCGCCGCCGCACCATGAAGGGCTTCCGCGACGCGATCACGGAGGCCGGCAAGGCGTACCCGCACCTGGAGGTCTCCTGGGAGGAGATCCACGACCGCTGGAACGAGCACCTCGGCGAGCTGGGCCTCGACCCCGAACTCTTCCGCTACCAGCGGGAGATGAACGCGGACGAGGGCGAGGCCGCCGGCCTCTTCGCGGTCAAGAAGGACTCCGACTTCACCGACCTGCTGCTGCGTGCCGTCACCGACACCCGGGACACCGACGGCCTCGCCGACCTCGTCGGAGGGTTCGGCAACAAGCTCGGCCGCCGCGCCGAGCTCACCGCCGAGCGCGAGTTCACGGCCGGTTCCGTGGACCTCCTCAACCGGATCGTCGAGGCCGCCGGGACCCGGTCCCAGGCGCGCGACATCCACACGGCGGCCGAGCGCCGCACCCGTACCCTGGCCCGCAGGCTCTCCGCCCGAGGCGCCGTGGAGCGCGGCCGCGGGGCCGAACTCGCCCAGCAGGTCACCTCCGCGGGCCACGCCGTCGCCGAGGCCGAGACCGCGCGCGGACGCGCCGCCCTGATCGCCGCCGAACTCGCCTACCGGCACGCCTCCCTGGCGCTGGCCGCGGCCGAGAAGGGCGCCGCATCCCAGCGCCGCGAGCTCACCGACGCCCGGACGATGCACTCCGCCTGGCAGGCGGCCGAGGTCGTCCTCCGCCACCGTGCCGCGGGCGACCGCTCCGCGCGCGTGGCCGCCGCCATCCGCGAGGCCGAGCGGGACGCCGCCCCGGCGCTCGCGGCCCGCGCCGAGGCCGCCGCCGACCTGGTGCGGGCGCTCGCCTCCGCCGCCGAGGAGGGGGAGCGGCACGCGGCCGAGGAGGAGGAGCGCTCCACCGCCCTCCAGGACGTCGGCGAGGCCGCCCACCGCGACGCCACCTCCGCCGCGACCGAGGCCCAGCGGGCCCGCAGCGAGGCCGGGCACCTGCGCCAGCGGCTCGCCGAGGTCGAGCAGGAGACCGCCGAGGCCGTACGGGCCGGCTGGCTCGACGACACCGCGCCCGACGCGGACCCCGCCCGCGCGGCCCTCGCCGCGAGCGACGCCGAGAAGACCACGGTCGCCGCCTGGGACACGGCACGCGAGGCGGCCCGCGCCGCCGCCGACCGCGCGCGGGAGGCCGCCGGGGCGGAGTCCCGCGCCGAACTCGCCGCCGCCCGCGCCGCGGACGCGGCCGAGGCCGCGGGGAACGCCTACGACGCCGAGCGCCGCGCCGCCGAACTCCTCGCCGCCGAGGAGCGCCTCGCCGAACTCCTGAGCCTCCCCGCCACCGGTCAGCAGCTCTCCGCCGGCGGTTCGCCGCTGCCCGGCCAGCGCGCCGCCACCACCGGCGACGAGGACCTCCCCGAGGCGCCCGCCGCACCCCAGGGCCCGCTCACCGTCACCGAGTTCGACCGGTACGCCGACGAACTGCGCTCCATGCTCGACCAGGCCGTCACCTCCGCCGAGCGCCAGCTCTTCGAGCTGCGCACCGCCGCGGCCGACGACTCCCGCATCCTCGGCGCCCTCGGCGACGGCGGCCTGCTGCCGCCGGGACCGGACGTCCTCGCCACCGTCGAGTACCTCGGCGAGCACGGCATCCCCGCCCTCCCCGGCTGGCGCTACCTCGCCCAGGCCGTGGACCCCGCCGACCACGCCCGCGTCCTCGCCGCCCGCCCCGAACTCGTCGACGGCGTCGTGATCACCGACCCCGTCTCGTACGGACGCGCCCGCGAGGTCCTCGGCACGGCCGCCCTGCTGCCCCGCTCCGCCGTGGCCGTCGGTACCGCCGCCGCCCTGCTCGCCCCCGTACCGGCGCAGGACGCGACGGACGACAGCGGCGCCCACCACGTGTTCCTCGTCCCGCCGAACCCCGCCATGCACGATGAGCACGCGGCCGACGAGGAGCGCCACGCCCTGCGCGCCCGCGCGGCAGCGCGTGACGAGGAGATCCGCACCCTCGCCACCCGGCTCTCCGGCGACCGCTCCCTCGCGGCCCGGATCGGCTCTTGGCGCGCCGACTGCCCGCCCGGGATGCTCGCCGAACTCTCGGCCGTCGCCACGACCGCCCGCGAGACCGCCGAGGCCGCCGCCGCGACCCTCGACGAGGCCCGCGCGGCCCGTACGGAGGCCGACGAGAGCGCCGCCGAGGCGGCCCAGGTCAGGGACGAGCGCCAGGAGGCCGCGCAGCGGGCCCGCCGGGTCGCCGACGCCCTCGCCGGCCTGGCGTTCCGGCTGCGCGAGCGGTCCGCCTGGCAGGCCAAGCTCCGGGAACTCGCCGACGACGCCGCCGAGGCCGAGGCCCGCGCCCAGACCTGTCTGGAACGCGCCCGCGCCGCCGACGAGGACCGCCGCGCCACCCAGCGCTCCGCCGACGACGCCCACCGCACCGCCCGGGCCCTGCGCGCCGAGCGCGCCGAGATCGCCGGCGCCCCCGAGAGCCTCCCGGAGGAGGGCGCGCCCGCGCCCCGCGCCGCGCTCCCCACCCTCCGCGAGGCGTACCGCGCCGCGTCTCAGCTGTACGAGAAGGTCGGCGTCGGCGCCGACCTCCGTGCCGAGCAGGCGCGCGCCGAGAGCGCCGAGTCCGCGGCCGTCGCCGAGCTGGACCGCCTCACCAACAAGGTCCGCACCCGCGCCGAACAGCTCCTGGAGTCCACCGACGGCGCCGACGGACCGTCCCGGCAGGCGGCCGCGGCCCGCGCCGAGTCCCTCGTGCAGATGCTGGAGACCCGGGCGTCGGAGGCGAGCGAGAAGCTCGGTCGCCTGCGCGGCGAGTCCGAGCGGCTCGCCCCCGAGGACGGCGAGGCGCACACCGAGCTGCCCGAGGAGCTGGTTCCGGCCGACGCCGAGCGGGCCCAGGCCCTGCTCCGTACCGCCACCAGCGAACTCGCCTCCCGCACCGACGCCCTGGAGGCCGCCCGCGCGGCCCACACCGGCCTGCTCAGGGACCACCGGGCCGCGGAGGACGCGGCGGGCGGCTTCGACGAGACCGCCGCGCTGCTGCGGGACCTGCTCCGCGACCACACGGACGAGGAGCGGGAGGAGTCCGAGCCGTACCCCGGCACCCTGGAGGAGGCCCGTACGACGGCCTCGGAGGCGCGCCGCTCCCTGCGCGGCTGCACCGCGGAGCTGTCCGCCGCCGACGCGGCCGTGCGCGAGGCGAGCGACATCCTCGTACGGCACGCCAACTCCACCCGCTACGAGCAGGTCCGCACCCCGGCCCGCCAGCAGATCCGCGAACTCCCCGCCTCCGCGCTCCCCGAGCACGCCGCCAAGTGGGCCGAGGCCTTCGCGCCCCGGCTGCGGGTCCTCACCGACGAGCTGGAGCAGCTGGAGCGCAACCGCGACTCGATCGTGGCCCGGCTGCGCGGCCTCGTGGAGTCCTCCCTCGCGACGCTCCGCTCCGCGCAGCGCCTTTCCCGGCTCCCCGAGGGCCTCGGGGAGTGGTCGGGGCAGGAGTTCCTCCGGATCCGCTTCGAGGAGCCGGATCAGGCCACCCTCGCGGAGCGGCTCGGCGAGGTCGTCGACGAGGCCACCCGCGCCGCCGTCAAGAAGAACTCCGACCTGCGCCGCGACGGCATGTCCCTGCTGCTCCGGGGCGTGCAGGCGGCCCTCGAACCCAAGGGCGTCTCCGTCGAGATCCTCAAGCCGGACGCGGTGCTGCGCGCCGAGCGGGTTCCGGTGGGACAGATGGGCGACGTCTTCTCCGGCGGTCAGCTGCTGACCGCGGCCATCGCCCTGTACTGCACGATGGCGGCGCTCCGCTCCAACGACCGGGGCCGCGACAAGCACCGGCACGCGGGCACGTTGTTCCTGGACAACCCGATCGGCCGCGCCAACGCCACGTACCTCCTGGAGCTCCAGCGGGCCGTGTCGGACGCGCTGGGCGTCCAGCTGCTCTACACGACGGGTCTGTTCGACACGACGGCGCTCGCGGAGTTCCCGCTGGTGATCCGGCTGCGCAACGACGCAGACCTGCGGGCGGGGCTCAAGTACATCAGCGTGGAGGAGCACCTGCGCCCGGGTCTGCCGCAGCCGGGTGCGGACGGCGGCGAGTCGATCCACGGCGAGATCACGGCGACGCGGATGTTCCGCCGCCACCAGTCCGACGACACCGCCCCGTCGGACGCCTGACGCGCGGACGGCACTCCGGACACCCTCGGAACGGTGAGTGGCCCGGCCCCTTGAAAGGGGCCGGGCCACTCACCGTCTCCGCGCCGTCCGGGACTTCAGGCCGCCTCGGACAGCGACGCCGTCTCCGCCCGCTCCTCGTCGCGCTTGGCCCGGAGCGGCGGGCGCGCCGTGCTGCTCGGCTCCGACACGACGCCGTTGCGCTGGCGCCACACCTGACGGGTGATCCACACGTCGAGGACGCTCCAGGTGGCCACGACGGTGGAGACCACCGCGCCGATGGTCACCGGGAAGGCCAGCCAGGAGCCCGCCACGGAGCAGAAGAAGGCGACCACCGCTTGGATGAGCGTCACCGACGTGATCATCACGGCCCTGACGGCGGCGGTACGCACCAGGTCGGGCATGCGCCGTCGGCCTCGTTCCTCGTCCATCCACAACTGCCGTGCGGACCGTGCCTCGTGTTCCATTGTCCTGTCACTCCCCACCGCTGAACGACTTCAGGGAACGGCTGCCCGTTGTGAGCGCCTTTACGCGGACAGAACCCTCCCCGTACCCATTGACGCACGAGAGAGGGAAAAGGTTTCGCCCACCCCTGGACGAACGAGAGCCGGGCGGGAACGGAACGAATAGTTCCAGCCATCTCCGCAGGCAGGGGAAATGGCATGGCATCAGGTGTCCTGCGCCACAGTGGCCGATGCCAACTCCCCGAATACCAGGACATCTCATGATCAACACTCACTCGACAGGCTGAAAATAGCCCGGACGCGCCTTCGAGATGGCCGTGATGCAGTAGTAGGCTCACGCCGCCGTTTGTTGAATCTCAAGGTTGACGCCGCGTGTTGACGCCGGACGTCACGAACGTGAAGGACCTCCGTGGCCACGGAGGCCGAGCTGGGGGAGGCCATGCGCTTTCGCGGGAAGTCCATCCGCCGGAAGATCGTGGCGTTGCTGCTCGTCCCACTCGTCTCCCTCACCGGCCTGTGGGGATTCGCCACGGTCCTCACCGGCCGCGAGGCCGACCAGCTGCTCGACGTCGGCTACATCGTCGAGAAGGTCGGCTATCCCCTTGAGGACACCGCCCGGGTCATCCAGCTCGAACGGCGCCAGTCGCTGCTCTACCTCGCCGACCCCCGGGGCTCCGACACCCTCGGCTCCCTGCGCGAGACCCGCCGGGCCACCGACCGCCAGATCGCCCGCATCCGCGCGAACGCCACCGACCCCGGCGTCCGCGAGGAGATGCGGCCCGTCACGGCCCAGCGGCTCACCTCCCTCCTCGAAGCGCTCGAAGGCCTCACCTCGCTCCGCCGCTCCGTGGAGAAGCGCGACATCGGCCGCATGCAGGCCCTCGACTTCTACAACCGGCTCGTCGACCCCTGCTACAGCTTCCTCGTCACCCTCCACGCCCTGGAGAACGTCGAGATGGACAAGCAGGGCCGCGCCCTCGTCGGCATCACCCGCGCGCGCGAACTGCTCTCCCGCGAGGACGCCCTCGTCCTCTCCGCGCTCGTCGCCGACCGCGTCACCGCCGAGGAGATCCGCGAGATATCCGACCTGG
Source organism: Streptomyces sp. NPDC002057 (assembly GCF_040296665.1). Lineage (NCBI taxonomy): Bacteria > Bacillati > Actinomycetota > Actinomycetes > Kitasatosporales > Streptomycetaceae > Streptomyces > Streptomyces sp. NPDC002057. The sequence continues at coordinate 12,039 of NZ_JBEOXR010000070.1, read as the reverse complement.
TGGCCAACCGCGAGCAGTTCTACGAGGTCAACCTCGAACTCCTGCCCGCCGCCGAGCGCGAGCGCTTCGAGAAGTACTGGCGCAGCCCCGGCACCCAGCCCCTGCGCACCGCGGAGAACGCGATCATCGAGGCGGGCCCCACCGACACCCCGCGCGCCGTCACCCCCGCCTACTGGCAGGACAACGCCAGCCCCGTCCTGGACGACCTGGCCCGCGAGAACACCGCGGCCGGCGACCGCTACCAGGACCGCGTCCAGCCCGCCGCGTACAGCGTCCTCCTCAAGGCGGGCGTCGCCGGCGTCCTCGGCTTCCTCGCCCTGCTCGCCTCGATCGTCATCTCCGTCCGCATCGGCCGTGAGCTCGTCCGCGACCTGCGCCGCCTCCAGAAGGAGGCCCAGGAGGTCTCCGGCGTCCGCCTGCCCAGCGTGATGCGGAGGCTCGCCGCCGGCGAACAGGTCGACGTCACCACCGAAGTGCCCCACCTCGGCTACGGACAGGACGAGGTCGGCCAGGTCGGCCAGGCCCTCAACACCCTCCAGCGCGCCGCCGTCGAGGCCGCCGTCAAACAGGCCGAGCTGCGACGCGGGGTCTCCGAGGTCTTCGTCAACCTCGCCCGCCGCAACCAGGTCCTGCTCCACCGCCAGCTCACCCTCCTCGACACCATGGAACGGCGGACCGAGGACACCGACGAACTGGCCGACCTCTTCCGGCTCGACCACCTCACCACCCGCATGCGGCGGCACGCCGAGGGGCTCGTGATCCTCTCCGGCGCCGCGCCCTCCCGCCAGTGGCGCAAGCCCGTCCAGCTCATGGACGTCGTCCGCGCCGCCGTCGCCGAGGTCGAGGACTACGAGCGCATCGAGGTCCGCCGACTGCCCCGCCTCGGCGTGGGCGGCCCCGCCGTCGCGGACCTCACCCACCTCATCGCCGAACTCCTCGAGAACGCCACCGTGTTCTCGCCCCCGCACACCGCCGTCCAGGTCCTCGGCGAGCGGGTCGCCAACGGCTTCACCCTGGAGATCCACGACCGCGGCCTCGGCATGAACCCCGACGCCCTGCTCGACGCCAACCTCCGGCTCGCCGAGACCCCCGAGTTCGAGCTCTCGGACACCGACCGCCTCGGCCTCTTCGTGGTCAGCCGGCTCGCCCAGCGCCAGAACGTCCGCGTCTCGCTCCAGACCTCCCCGTACGGCGGTACCACCGCGGTCGTCTTCATCCCGGCCGCGCTGCTCACCGACGCCCCCGAGACCCAGGGCGCCGGCTTCCGCCTGGACCGCAAGACCACCGAGCGCGCCGGCCCGGCCGACGAGCCGGCCGAGGGCGTGCTGCCCACCCGCCGCCCGGCGCTCGCCAGGGTCCCGGACGTGACCGAGGGCCCCGCCCCCGTCGACGGCCCCGTCGAACTCGAAGGCCCCGTCGGCAGCGAGGACTTCGACGTCCTCCTCGACCGGTCGGCCGACCTCCTGGACACCGAGAGCGAGCGCGGCGGCCTCTTCCGGCCCCGCGGCCGCCGCCGGCCCGGCCTCGCGCCGGCGGGCGAGCAGCACCAGCAGACGCCCGACCGGTCGACCGGCGACGCCGAGGACGAGAAGCCCGCCGACGGGGGAGTCCTCGGCCCCGTACCGCTGCCGCGCCGCCGCACCCCGACGCTCGTCGTGGACCACGGCCGCCGCGTCGACGAGCCGGACCGCGTCCGCTCCCTCCCGGACCGCACGCACCGGCTCCCGGACCGCGCCGACTCCGCCCAGGACCGCGACCACGCGCTCCCCGAGCGGCACCACCCCCTCCCGGACCCGGACGACGCGCACGCGGCCCGCCCCTACCCGGCGTCGGACCGCGCGAGCCAGGCCTCCGACCGCGGGTACGAGGCGTCCGACCGCTCCCACCAGGCCGCCGACCGGGCGTACGGGGCCACCGACCGCTCGTACCCCTTGCCGGAGCGTCCGCGCCCCCTGCCCGACCGCGACCAGCCGCTCACCGGCCGCGCGCATCCCGCCCCCGGCCGGGTGACCGACGGCCCCGGCGTCCCGGGCCACCTCGCCCACGGCGCCGGGCAGGACGGTCCGCCGGCACCCCCGCGGGGAACCGGCCCGACCCTCGTCCCCGTACCGCCGGAGGGTGCCGCCCCGCCGCAGGGCTCCGCCCGGCCGGACAGCCCCGTGCCGCCGGAGGAGCCCGAGCCGTTCGGCGGACTGCCCCGCCGCGTCCGCCAGGCCAGCCTCGCGCCGCAGCTGCGCGCGACCGACCGCCAGGCCGACCGCGGCACGGGCGGCCGCGCCGAGGCCCGTGGCGGCGCCGCGGGCGCCGAACCCGACTCCTTCGAGCGCGACGCCGAGGAGGTACGCGCGCGCATGGCCGCCATGCAGCGCGGCTGGCAGCGCGGGCGACGGGACAACGAGGACGTTGCCGACCCCGCCGACCCGGCAGCATCAGAAACAGCACCAGGAACGACACCCGAGGGGGACGGTCGATGACCGCACCGAACGCCGCAGCACCCAGCACCACCTCCGGCAACGGCGAACTGAACTGGCTCCTCGACGAGCTGGTCCAGCGCGTGGGCTCCATCCGGAAGGCCCTGGTGCTCTCCGGCGACGGCCTCCCCACTGGTGCCTCCCAGGACCTGACCCGCGAGGACGGCGAGCACCTGGCCGCCGTGGCCTCCGGGTTCCACAGCCTCGCCAAGGGCGTCGGCCGCCACTTCGAGGCGGGCAAGGTCCGGCAGACGGTCGTCGAGCTGGAGGACGCCTTCCTCTTCGTCACGGCCGCGGGCGACGGCAGCTGCCTGGCCGTGCTCGCGGACGCCGACTCCGACGTCGGCCAGGTCGCCTACGAGATGACGCTGATGGTGAAGCGGGTCGGGGTCCACCTCGCGACGGCTCCCCGGACCGGTCTGCCCGCGGGAGGGTGAGTGGGACGGTATGAGTGACGCAGCCGAGCGGAACCACCTGAACCAGGGCCCGACATCCCCGGGCCATCACCATTGGTTCGACGACGAGGCCGGGCCGGTCGTCCGTCCGTACGCGATGACCCGCGGCCGGACGAGCGCCGCCACCCGCCACCGGCTCGACCTGATCGCGGTGGTCGTGCCCGAGCCCGCCGCCGACGACCCCGGCCGGGACCAGACGCTCTCCCCCGAACACGTGGAGATCGTCGAACGCTGCTCCGAGCAGCCCCAGTCGATCGCCGAGCTCGCCGCAGGACTCGACCTCCCCGTCGGGGTGGTCCGGGTGCTCGTCGGTGACCTCGTCGAGGACGAACTCGTCCACGTGACCCGCCCCGTTCCGCCGGCCGAGCTGCCGGACGTGAGCATTCTCCGCGAGGTGATCAATGGCCTTCGGGCGCTCTAGCCGCAAGAAGCCGTACGTCGAACCGGTGACCCTGAAGATCCTCGTCGCGGGCGGGTTCGGGGTCGGCAAGACGACGTTGGTGGGCGCGGTCAGCGAGATCCGTCCCCTGCGGACGGAGGAGATCCTCAGCGAGGCGGGGCGGCCCGTCGACGACCTGCACGGCGTGGAGGCCAAGACGACCACCACGGTCGCCATGGACTTCGGCCGGATCACCCTCCGCGAGGACCTCGTCCTGTACCTGTTCGGCACCCCGGGCCAGGACCGCTTCTGGTTCCTGTGGGACGAGCTGGCGCAGGGCGCGCTCGGCGCGGTCGTCCTCGCGGACACCCGTCGCCTGGAGGACAGCTTCGCGGCCATCGACTACTTCGAGCGGCGTGGCATCCCGTTCACGGTGGCGGTCAACTGCTTCGAGGGCGCTCAGCGGTTCCCCGCCGAGAGCGTGCGCGGGGCGCTCGACCTGGACCCCGAGGTCGAGCTCCTGATGTGCGACGCCCGGGACCGCGAGTCCGTGAAGAACGTCCTCGTGGCCGTCGTCGAACACGCCCTCGTCCTCGCCGACCGGACCCACGCGGCCGCCACCACCTGACCGGCGCCCTCCACCGGAGTCCTGCACCGGATTCCGTGCGGGGGCGCCCTCAGCGCACCGCCACCACCGCCGACCCGTGCCCGAAGAGGCCCTGGTTCGCGGTGATGCCGACGCGCGCCCCGGGCACCTGCCGGTCGCCCGCCGTCCCCCGCAGCTGCCAGGTCAGCTCGCAGACCTGGGCGATCGCCTGGGCGGGCACCGCCTCCCCGAAGGAGGCGAGGCCCCCACTGGTGTTGACGGGCAGGCGCCCGCCGAGGGCCGTGGCCCCGTCCCGCAGCAGCTTGACGCCCTCGCCCGCCGCGCACAGCCCGATGTCCTCGTACCACTCCAGCTCCAGCGCGGTGGACAGGTCGTACACCTCCGCGAGGGACAGGTCCTCCGGCCCGATCCCGGCCTCCTCGTAGGCGGCGCGGGCGATGGAGGCGCGGAAGGCGTGCGGGGCCGGGGCGACGACCGCCGCCGAGTCCGTCGCGATGTCCGGGAGGTCGAGCACCGCCCTGGGGTACGTGGGGGAGACCGTCGACACCGCCCGGACCCGCACCGGATCGGCGTGCCCGTGGCGACGCGCGAACTCCATGCTGGAGAGCACGAGCGCCGCGCCGCCGTCCGAGGTCGCGCAGATGTCGAGGAGCCGCAGCGGATCGGCGACGACGGCGGAGGCCGCGACCTCCTCGGCGCTCACCCGGGCGCGGTAGCGGGCCCGGGGGTTGAGCGCGCCGGCCGCCGCGTTCTTCACCTTCACCTGGGCGAAGTCCTCGGGCGTGTCGCCGTACAGGGCCATCCTGCGGCGCGCGGAGAGCGCGAAGTACGCGGGATTGGTGGCCCCGAGCACCCGGAACCGCAGCCAGTCGGGATCGCCGGGACGCTCGCCGCCGGCCGGGGCGAAGAACCCCTTGGGCGTCGAGTCCGCGCCGACGACCAGGACCACGTCGGCGAGCCCGGCCAGGATCTGGGCGCGCGCGGCCCCGATCGCCTGGGCGCCCGACGCGCAGGCGGCGTACACGCTGGTGACCCGCGCCCCCTGCCATCCGAGGGCCTGCGCGAAGGTCGCGCCGGCCACGTATCCCGGATATCCGCAGCGCATGGTGTCGGCGCCGACGATCGAGCCGACGTCGCTCCACTCCAGTCCTGCGTCGGCGAGCGCGGCGCGCGCGGCGGCCGTCCCGTAGCCGACGAAGCTCCGCCCCCACTTGCCCCACGGGTGCATCCCCGCCCCGAGTACGGCGATGTCGTTCACGACCGCTCCTCCCGTTCCCGCCGCGCTTCGGGCCGCTCCGGGCGCTCCGGGGACCGTTCGGGTCCGGTGGCCGGGGCGGGTGGCCGGCCCGCCGCGACGGGCCGCCAGTTCCAGGTGGTCCAGATGTGCTCGTCGTCCTCGTTGAGGACCCCGGGCACGACCTCGACCTCCGCGCCGACCACCAGATCGGCCGTCGTCACACCGGGCGCGGCCTGCCCGAGGACGACCATCGCCTCGGCCGCCAGCTCGACGGCGACGAGGGTGTACGGCTCCCAGGGCACGTCCGGATCGGAGACGTACGGGGCGGGCGGACGGTACCGCCCGTCGGTGTACGACCAGACCCGGCCGCGCGGGGAGAGCGGGACCTCGGCGAGGGTGCCGCCGCCGGGGCAGCCCGGGTTCCGGCACCAGTCGTCCTCACGTGGGAAGAACACCGACGAGCAGGCCGTGCACCGGGTGCCGAGCAGCCGGAACCCCGCCCCCGGCACGGTCTCGTCGGTGAACCACCCGGCCACCACAGGTCTGCGCGTCCGTGCCATCGAGGCCTCCCGTCCCACCGACCACCACCGTCGCCCTCACTGATCTGACGATCCGTCAGGAGTGTGGCACGGGAGGCCCCGGACGCGGAAGGCTCAGTGCCCGGCCACCGACCTCCGCGCCACCGGGAAGTCGAAGAACGTGCCCGGGAACGGCTCCGGCTTGAACGTGAAGTGCCACCACTCCTCCGGCAGGTTCACGAACCCCTGCTCGACGAGCACCCCCTTGAGCAGCTGCCGGTTGGCCCGCTGGACCCCCTGGATCCGCGGGTCGTCGGTGTGCGACAGCGTGTCGAAGCAGTCGTACCCGGTCCCCATGTCCACGGAGTTGTCGGGGAACCGCTCCGCCCGCGCGCCGAAGCACTCCACGAGCCGCTCGCCCGGCACGTACGCGCGCGTGGGCCGGGCCGGCAGGCGCACGATCGTCAGATCCACCGTCGAGCCCCGGCTGTGCCCGGACTTCTCCGCGATGTAACCGTCGGCGAACAGCCTCGACTTGTCGACGAGCGGATAGAACTCCCCCTTCATCCGCTCGTCCCCCAGGTCCTTCGCCCACCGCACGAAGTGGTCGACGGCCCGCTGCGGCCGGTAGCAGTCGTACACCTTCAGCGTGTAGCCCCGGGCGAGGAGACGCACCTGCGCGCGGTGCAGGGCCTCGGCGGCCGGCCGGGTCAGGATGCACAGCGGCTGCCGGTAGCCGTCCACCGGCTCGCCCACGAAGTTGTGCGGCGTCGTGTAGCGCATCTCCTGGAGGATCGTCCGGTCCACCGTCCCCAGGGCCACGAACTCCCGTGGGGCCTTGGGCTCCGGTGCGGCCGAGGCCGGGGGAGCGGGCGCGGCGACGGCGCCCGTGACGGCGAGCAGCCCGGCGGCGGCCGCGACGGCGAGCGTACGGAAAGCGGAAGCAAGTCCTGTCATGTGCACCGTCTACCAGTTCCGGCAGCGCCGGGAAAGGCCGATCGCATACGGTCGGGCCGTGAAGGACTCCCACTGCACCTCCTGCGGCGCCGCCCACCCGGCCGACGCCGGCTGGCCCCGCACCTGCCCGGCCTGCGGCCACACCGCCTACCGCAACCCGCTGCCCGTCGCCGTCGCCCTCCTCCCCGTCACGGACGGAGCGGGCACCGGTCTCGTCGTCATCACCCGCACCATCGAGCCCGCGCGGGGCGGGGTCGCCCTGCCCGGCGGCTTCATCGACCACGGGGAGGACTGGCGCGCCGCCGTCGCCCGCGAACTGCGCGAGGAGACCGGCATCCTGGCCTCCGCCGAGGACGTCCGCCTCGCCGACGCGCTGAGCTCCCCGGCCGGCCATCTCCTCCTCTTCGGCCTCCTGCCGCCGCGCCCTGCCGCCGCACTCCCGGCCTCGGCCGCGACGGACGAGACGAGCGGCCACCACGTGCTCCACACGCCCGAGGACCTCGCCTTCCCGCTCCACACGGAGGCGGTACGGAAGTGGTTCGCGGGGACCTACGGCTGAGCCCCCGGACCGCGGGGCGGGACCCCGGACCGCACACCGCCGAAGCACCCGGCGACGCCGACCACGACCACCCCGCCCCGCACGGCCTCACCCCGGGTGTCCCACTCCCGCCCCGCACGGCCTCACTCCGGCCTCACCCCGGGTGTCCCCGTCAGGCCCCGCACGGCCTCACTCCGGCCTCACCCCGGGTGTCCCCGTCAGGCCCCGCACGGCCTCACCCCCCGGCGCCCCGCACCCGCACCGGCAGCCCCGCCTCCTCCACCCCCTCGTCCGTCACCCGCTCCACGACCACCCGGCCGTCCACGAGACGTGACTGGTACCGCTCGATCTCGGCCGGCTCCCAGCCGTCCCCCGTGTCCCGTACGACGAGCCCGCCGCCCGTCCGCCCCGCCGCGGGCGCCCACACCTCAAGGGCGAGACCGCCCTCCTCGTCCCGTACCGGGATCACCGCTCCGGCCCGCGCCAGGACCGGCACACGGGAGAGCGGCGCGTCGAGCAGCACCTGGCCGGGACCCTCGTACGCCTGCCCCGTCGCCGTGTCGTACCAGCGTCCGCGCGGCAGCCGCACCGCCCGCCGGTCGGCGCCCCGGGTTAGGACCGGCGCCACGAGCAGCGCGTCGCCGAGCAGGAACGCGTCCTCGCAGTCACGCAGCACCCGGTCCTCGGGCACCCCCCACCACAGCGGACGTACGTACGGGGCCCCCGTCATCCGGGCCAGCCGGGCCAGGGTGGTGAAGTACGGCCGCAGCCGCTCCCGTTCGGCCAGGGCCACGCGCGCGTGCTCCAGGACCTCGGGACCGAACTCCCACGGTTCCCGCCGCCCCGCGCCGATCGCCGCGTGGGTACGGAACAGCGGCAGCCACGCCCCCAGCTGGTACCAGCGCAGGAACAGCTCCGGAGTCGGGCTGCCGTCGAAACCGCCCACGTCCGGCCCCGAGTACGGCACCCCGCACAGCCCGAGCCCCAGGACCAGGGCGAGCGAGGCCCGCAGCCCCGGCCACCCCGTCGAGACGTCGCCCGACCAGGTCCCCCCGTACCGCTGGAGGCCCGCCCAGCCCGAACGCGAGAACAGGAAGGGCCGTTCGTCGGGCCGCAGCCGGCGCAGCCCCTCGTACCCCGCCCGCGCCATCGTCAGGCCGTACACGTTGTGCGCCTCGCGGTGGTCGCCGCCCCGCCCGTCCAGGGCGTGCCGCGCCGAGCGCGGCAGCGTCGTGTCACCGAAGGGGGCGAAGGACACCGGTTCGTTCATGTCGTGCCACACCCCGGCGAAGCCCTGCCGGAGCCGCTCCTCGTACAGGTCGCCCCACCACTCCCGTACCGCCGGATCGGTGAAGTCCGGGTAGGCGCAGTCGCCCGGCCACACCACCCCGTGCACCTCCTCGCCCCGCGCGTCCCGCACGAAGGCCCCCGCCGCCCGCCCGCTGTCGTACACGGCGTTCCCGGGCTCGGCCTTCACCGCCGGGTCCACGATCGACACCAGCCGCACCCCCTGCTCCCGCAGCTCCTCCGCGAGCCCCGGCAGATCGGGGAACCGCTCCCGGTCGACGGTGAACACCCGGTGCCCGTCGTAGTGGTCGATGTCCAGGTGGACGGCGGACAGCGGCAGCCCCCGCTCCCGGTACCCGGCCACGATCCGCCGCACCTCCCGCGCGCTGCCGAACCCCCAGCGCGCGTGCTGCGGCCCGAGCGCCCAGTCCGGCGGCAGCGCCGGAGCACCCGTCAGCGCGGCCCAGCCGTGCAGGACGCGCGCGGGGGTGCCGACCACCACCCAGCAGCGCAGCGGGCCGCCGGCCATCCGGACCTCGCTCGTCCCCGGCCGGTCGTGGCCCGATCCGGCGCCCTCCTCACCCTCGGCCAGGGTGACCCGGCCGTCCCAGGAGTTGTCGTGGAAGGCCAGGTGCGTGCCGGCGTCCGAGACGACGAACTGGACGGGCATCGTCAGATAGAGCGGATCGTCCCCGGGGCCGAAACTCCCCTTGGGGTCGGTGTTCCACAGCCGGTACGAGCCGTCCCGCAGGCGCGGCCCCGCCGACCGCCCGCCGAGCCCGAAGAACCGCGCGTCCGCCGGCACCTCACTGCGCTGCACCCACCGCGCCTCCCCGACCGCCGCCCCACCGGCACCCGGCTCACCGGCCTCCTCCCCACCGCCACCCGGCTCACCGGCACCGGCCGGCTCCCACCACCGCGGCGGCAGGTCCCGGCGCAGCGTCACCCCGCCCGGGGTCCGGACCTCCACGGCCCCGTGCCGGGAGACCGCGACCGTCACCCGCTCCGACACGATCCGCCAGCCGCCGTCCGTGTCCGGCTCCAGGGAGGCCCGGGGATCCGGGTCGGGTGCCTCGCCGGCCAGCGCGTACGAGGGCAGCGGCTCGGCCCCGTCCCACCCCCAGAAGACGGTGCCGCCCGCCGACACGGAGATCCGCAGCGAGGAACGCGCGAACCGGATGGTCCCCCCGCCCGGCGCGGCCTCCGCCCCGGTCGCGGGTCCCGGCACGCGGGCCCGCTCCGCCCGCCTCGGCGGCAACCCCCACGCGTCCGTACGGTGCTGCCGCCACGCCGACCGCACCGTCCGCCACCCCCGTACCGAACCGAACACCTTCATCGAACGCAGCAGTTCACGACCGTCCATGCGGCTCACCCTGCCACCCACCAGGGGCGTAACAAGCTCCGTTCAACTGCCGTTCACCCGTGGTGGGAGCACATATTCAACTGCCGGACCATGGGCGGGCAGCCCTGGTGCGAAAGACGATCACATGGCATCGTCCTGTCAGCCGCGTCGCGCGCACACCCCAGCACGTGCGCGGGACACACGCCGACCCCGCGTACAGCCAGGGAGCCGCACCCCATGACATCAGCGCAGACCGAGCCGCTCTGGCAGCCGGACGAGGAACGCATCGCCACGGCCGCCGTCACCCGCTTCCAGAGCTGGGCCGCCGAACACCACGGAGCCCCGGCCACCGGCGGATACCAGGCGCTCCACCGCTGGTCGGTCGACGAACTCGAAGCCTTCTGGACGGCGGTCGTCGAGTGGTTCGACATCCGCTTCTCCACCCCGTACGAGCGCGTCCTCGGCGACCGCTCGATGCCCGGCGCCGACTGGTTCCCCGGAGCCACGCTCAACTACGCCGAGCACGCCCTGCGCGCCGCCGACGAGCGCCCCCACGACACGGCCCTGCTCCATGTGGACGAGACACATGACCCCGCGCCGGTCACCTGGGCCGAGCTCCGCCGCCAGGTCGGCTCCCTCGCCGCCGAGCTCCGCGCCCTGGGCGTACGGCCCGGCGACCGGGTCAGCGGCTACCTGCCGAACGTGCCGCAGTCCGTCGTCGCCCTCCTGGCCACCGCGGCCGTCGGCGGCGTGTGGACCTCCTGCGCCCCCGACTTCGGCGCCCGCAGCGTCCTCGACCGCTTCCAGCAGGTCGAGCCCGTCGTCCTCTTCACCGTCGACGGCTACCGCTACGGGGGCAAGGAGCACGACCGCCGCGACACCGTCGCCGAGCTGCGCGCCGAGCTTCCGACCCTCCGCGCGGTCGTGCACATCCCGCTGCTCGGCACCCCGGCCCCCGAGGGCGCCCTCGCCTGGGCCGACCTCGTCGCCGCCGACGTCGAGCCGGTCTACGAGCAGGTCCCGTTCTCGCACCCGCTGTGGGTCCTGTACTCCTCCGGCACCACCGGCCTGCCGAAGGCGATCGTCCAGTCCCAGGGCGGCATCCTCGTCGAGCACGTCAAGCAGCTGGGCCTGCACTGCGACCTCGGCCCCGAGGACGTGTTCTTCTGGTACACCTCCACCGGCTGGATGATGTGGAACTTCCTCGTCTCCGGCCTCCTCACGGGCACGACCGTCGTCCTGTACGACGGCAGCCCCGGCTACCCCGACACCGCCGCCCAGTGGCGCGTCGCCGAACGCACCCGCGCCACCCTGTACGGCACCTCCGCCGCGTACGTCATGGCCTGCGCGAAGGCCGATGTGCACCCCGGCCGCGACTTCGACCTCTCGGCGGTGAAGTGCGTCGCCACCACCGGCTCCCCGCTGCCCCCGGACGGCTTCCGCTGGCTCCACGACGAGGTCCGCGAGAACCTCTGGATCGCCTCCGTCAGCGGCGGCACCGACGTGTGCTCCTGCTTCGCGGGCGCCGTCCCGACCCTCCCGGTCCACATCGGCGAGCTCCAGGCCGCGGGCCTCGGCACGGACCTCCAGGCCTGGGACCCCTCCGGCAAGCCCGTGACCGGCGAGGTCGGCGAGCTGGTCGTCACCAACCCGATGCCGTCCATGCCGATCCACTTCTGGAACGACCCCGACGGCAGCCGCTACCGCGACAGCTACTTCGAGATGTTCCCGGGCGTCTGGCGCCACGGCGACTGGATCACGATCACGGACCACGGCTCGGTCGTCATCCACGGCCGCTCCGACTCCACCCTGAACCGCCAGGGCGTGCGGATGGGGAGCGCCGACATCTACGAGGCCGTCGAACGGCTCCCGGAGATCCGCGAATCCCTCGTGATCGGCCTGGAGGAGCCGGACGGCGGCTACTGGATGCCGCTCTTCGTGCACCTCGTGGAGGGCGCGACCCTCGACGACGAGCTGATCGGCCGCATCAAGCGGACGATCCGCTCCGAGCTCTCCCCGCGCCACGTCCCCGACGAGATCATCGAGGTCCCGGGCGTCCCGCACACCCTCACCGGCAAGCGCATCGAGGTCCCGGTCAAGCGCCTCCTCCAGGGCACGCCCCTGGCCAAGGCCGTCAACGCCGGCTCGGTCGACGACCTCGGCCTGCTGCACTTCTACGAGAGGCTCGCCGCCGCCCGCCGCGGGTAGCCGCCGACCCGACCGCGGCCCCCCGATCCGGCCGGATCGG
>NZ_JBEOXR010000069.1:0-37553 GCF_040296665.1 Streptomyces sp. NPDC002057 | reverse complement strand
GCGGCCTCCGTCGGGGGGGGGGGGGGCGCCCCCGCCCCCCCCCCCCCCCCACCTGTTCTCCCCCTTGTTTCCCCCGGGGGAGCCTGTCCCACGGAACGCCGAAGAACCACCCCATCGGGGAGGCGCTCGGAGTGAACGGGGGAGTGCCAGGGGGCGCGTTTCCCTCCGTACGCCTCCGAGTGATCACCGGCGGCCTACCGTCGACACCATGGGACGCGGGGACCTGGCGACGCTGGTGCGGATCTGCGATCTGGCGGGCCGGCCGCGCGGCACCGGATTCCTCGCCGACCACCACGGAACGGTCGTCACCAGTCACGAAGCCGTCGACGGGCTCAGCCGTGTCGTCCTGCACGCCCCCGGCGACCGGAGCTGGCTCGCCGACACCGAGACCGTCACCCGTCTGCCGGAGAGCGGCCTCGCACTCGTACGGACCGAAGGGCTCGGCGTCCGCCCGCTGCCGCTGGCCACCCGCGCCGAGATCGAACCCGGCACCTACGTCCGGATCGCCGCCCACGGCTGGCGCGAGGCGCGCGTGCTCGGCCCCGCCGCCGTCACGTACAGCGCACGCGACCGCTTCCACGCCCTTGCCGACGCCCTCGAACTCGCCATCGGCACCGAGGGCGCCGAGGCCCTCCGGCTCGGCGGGGAGGCCGCCGGGGGCCCCGTCCTCGACACCGCCACCGGCACCGTCCTCGCCGTGCTCGGCACCGCCCTGCACGGCGACCGCCCCGCCGCCGGATACGCGGTGACCCTGCGGCCCGAAGGCGCCCTCACCTCCCTCCTCCGGCGCAACGCGGCCACCGTCCCCGCCTACGGACCGGACCTCAACCTCGCCGCGATCCTGGAGCTGACCGCCACCTCCACCGGACCCGTACGGGAACCCGACCCCTGGCCCGAACCCGTCGAGCGCCCCGAGTGCGTCCGCGAGTTCGCCCGCTTCACCGCCGGCGAGGCGCCGGTCCTCGCCCTCGTCGGCGCCCCCGGCACCGGCCGCACCACCGCCCTCGCCGCGCTCTGCGCCCGTCGCGCCCGGGGGGTGGCACCGGCCCCGACCGTCCGGCTGCGCGGGGCCGACCTGCGCGCCGGGGACCGCTCGCTCGCCGACGCCGTCGAGCGCGCCCTCCACCAGGCCGGCCGCATCGTCGCCGCCTCCGGGGCGCTCGGCGACACCGCCGCCACCCCGGAACGGGCCGCCGCGCTCGCCCACGAGGCCGGCCGCCCGCTCCTCGTCGTCCTCGACGGGCCCGAGGAGATGCCGCCGCTCCTCGCCCACCGGCTGGCCGACTGGACGGCGGCCACCGAGGGGTGGCTCCGCGCCCACCACGTCCACCTCGTCACCGCCTGCCGCCCCGAGCACTGGGAGCGGTCCGGGGCCCTCTACACCCCGGGCGCCCTGCACCGCCCGGTCGCCGGCCCCGGGGACGGACTGCCCGCCGCCCTCGTCCTCGGCCCCTACTCCGCGACCGAGGCACGGGCCGTGCGCGAGGGGTACGGCCTGGCGGAGACGGCCCTCGCCGAGGCCGACGCCCGGCACCCGCTGGCCCTGCGGCTGCTCGCCGAGGTACGGGCCGCGCTGCCGGGGGAGGTGCCCGGACGGCCCGGACGCGAGGAGATCTTCACCGCCCACCTGGACCTGATGTGCCTGCGGGTCGCCGTCCGGATCGCGGCCGGCTCCCGGCCCCTCCTCCGGGGGACCGCCGTGCGCCGGCTCGCCGCCCGGGTGACCGGGCAGGTCCACGAGGCGGCCCGCCGGTGCCTCGGCCCCGGGCACGGGGTCCTCGACCGCACCTCCTTCGAGGAGCTCTTCCCCTGGCGGGAGGGGTGGGCCTCGGCCGTCCTCACCGAGGGCCTCCTCGTCCCGGCGGGGTCCGGCTACCGCTTCGCCCACGAGGAGCTGGCCGACTGGGTCCAGGCGGCGCACCTGGACCTGGACGGTGCCCTCGAGGCCCTGCTCGGCCCGGGCACGCCCCCTGACCGGAGGCCCCGGCCGGGCGCCCCCGACCTCGCCGGCCGGAGGGGCGCCGCCGGCCCGCCCGGAGCCGCGGACCGATCCGGCGGGATCACCGCCTCCGGTCCGCTCGGCCCTGCCGGTTCCGCCGGACGCGCCGGCTCGGCCGGGCCCCGTCCCACCGGAGCGCCCGGACCCGCCGGACGCCCCGGTCCCACCGAGACCGCGCCCGCCGTGCCCCGGCAGCGGACCGCCGACTCGGGGGGTGGCGAGGGCGGGGTGTGCGCCGCACCGCCCGTCCCGCGCCACCGCATCGGCCCGGTGCTCCAGGCGCTCCTGCTGCTCCACCGCGAACGCGGCCCCGCCGCCCTCGCCCCCCGTCTCGCCGCGCTCGCCGAGGCCCTCGCCCGCTTCGCCGAGGAGGAGGACGGCGCCTGCGGCGACGGGCCCTGGTGGGCCGCCCGGCTGTTCCGGGAGAGCGTGCGCAGGCTGCCCGACCCCCGGCCGTACCTCCCCGCGCTGCGGCTCCTCGCCGACCGGATCGGGGGCCGTGCCCAGCGGCACGCCGTGTTCGCGGCGTTCGGTCCGGAGTTCTGGCTGGCGCTTCCGCTCGGTGAGGACGAGCGGATCGATCTGCTGCGGCGGCTCGTCCCCGCCGACCCACCGCCCGGCGGCGCCCCCGACGGCGAGCGGGCGCTCGACGCCGTCGCCGGGATGCTCGCCGCCGACCCCCGGGGCGTGCAGCCGCTCCTGTGCCGCTGGTTCGGCGACGACCGGCCGCTCCCCGCCGCCCCGCACACGACCGTCGCGACCGCCGCCCAGGTCCTGCTGCACACCCACCGGGCGCTCGCCGTCGACGACCTGTGCGAGGCGCTCGTGGCCACCGCCCACCCGCTCGCCGACGGTCTCCTCGCCGCCCTCGCCGAGGACGAGCCCTCCGCCGTCTGCCGGGCCGTCGACCGGTGGGCGCACGACGACGGGCGCCCGGAACGGCGCGTCGCGGCCGCCACGTACGGACATCTCGTCTGCGGCCGCGCCACCACCTCCGCCGATCGCGAACTCCTGCGCTACGCCGCCCTCGCCCTGCTCGCCCGCCCCGTCGACCAGGCCCTCCACGGCGCCGCCCTCGGCCTTCTCGTCCGCGACCCCCACACCCGCGCCCGCCATCTGCCCCGCGCCCTCGCCGAGCCCCGGGTGCCCGCGGACGCCCTCGCCGAGGCCCTGGCGGCCGACCCGGGGCCGGTGCTCGCCGCCTTCCACACCCGGCTGGACGGCACGGACGAGGCGGCGGCCGCCGCCCTGCGGGCGCTCGCCGAGGTCGACGCGCCCGCCCTCGCCCGCCGGGTGGCCTCCCTCGTCCGCGAGTACGTCGCCCGTCACCCCGAGGGCGCCGGGCACGTGGCCGGCTTCGTCGACCGGCGGTTCGAGGACGGCCCGGCGGCAAGGGCCGTGCTCTTCCCGCTGGTCACCGGTCTGATCCGGGGCCGCCCCGCGCCGGTGCGCCGCGCCCTCGCCCCCGTGCTCGCCGCGCCCGGCACCGGCGCCTCCCGCCACCTGCGGGCCGAACTGCTCGACGTACTCCTGGAGCACGAGCGGTACGAGGCGGAGACGGGGGAGTTCACCGTCCTGGACGCCCTGCTCACGGCCGCCGCCGAGGGCGCGGAGCTGCGCAGCGAGCCGCGCACCCGGGAGCTCGCGCACCGGGTCGGCACCCTGTGGGCCCGTACCCCCGAGGGCGCCGCGCGGTTCGATCCGGCCCTCGCGGGACTCCTCCGCTCGCGGCCCGCGTTCGCCGCGCTGCTCCTCCGCTGGACCGTCGCCGCCCCCGGCGACTGGGCGCCGCTGCTCGGTCCGGAGACCCTCCGGGCGCTCGGGAGCCACGGCACTCCCATGCCGATGCGAACCGATGGCCGTGGGCATGGCAGTCTTAGACCTGCGTAATCGGCGAACAGGCGGACGAGGAGCGGTCACAGTGCAGCGCTGGCGTGGCTTGGAGGACATCCCCCAGGACTGGGGGCGCAGCGTCGTCACCATCGGCTCCTACGACGGTGTGCACCGCGGGCACCAGCTGATCATCGGGCGGGCCGTCGAGCGCGCCCGGGAGCTCGGCGTCCCCTCCGTCGTGGTCACCTTCGACCCGCACCCCTCCGAGGTCGTACGGCCCGGCAGCCATCCGCCGCTGCTCGCGCCGCACCACCGGCGGGCCGAACTGATGGCCGGTCTCGGGGTGGACGCGGTGCTCGTGCTGCCGTTCACCGCCGAGTTCTCGCAGCTGTCCCCGGCCGACTTCATCGTCAAGGTGCTGGTCGACAAGCTGCACGCGAAGGCCGTCATCGAGGGCCCCAACTTCCGCTTCGGCCACCGGGCCGCCGGGAACGTCGCCTTCCTGTCCGAGCTGGGCGCCACCTACGACTACGAGGTCGAGGTCATCGACCTGTACGTCAGCGGGGCGGCGGGCGGCGGCGATCCCTTCTCCTCCACCCTCACCCGCCGGCTCGTCGCCGAGGGCGACATGGCCGGCGCGGGCGAGATCCTCGGCCGCCCGCACCGCGTCGAGGGCATCGTGGTCCGCGGCGCGCAGCGCGGCCGTGAACTCGGCTTCCCGACGGCCAACGTCGAGACCCTCCCGCACACCGCGATCCCGGCGGACGGCGTCTACGCGGGGTGGCTGACGGCCGCGGGGGAGCGGATGCCGGCGGCCATCTCGGTCGGCACGAACCCGCAGTTCGACGGGACGGAGCGGACGGTCGAGGCGTACGCGATCGACCGCGAGGGGCTCGACCTGTACGGGCTGCACGTGGCCGTGGACTTCCTGGAGTACGTCCGCGGGATGCTCAAGTTCGACACCCTGGACGACCTGCTCCAGGCGATGGCCGGCGACGTGAAGCGCTGCAAGGAGCTGACGGAGGCGTACGACCGGGAGCACCCGCAGGTCTGAGGCTCCCTGCGTCGGCGCCCCCTGTCTCGCCGCCCGAGGCGGGCCGGCCGAGGCCGGCCGTTCGGGCCCTGACCGAGGCACCCGACCGAGGCTCCTGACCGAGCCCCCTGACCGAGGCCCCCGACCGGCGGCCCCGGCCCGGCCCGGCTCAGAGCACCGGCTCCCGCGCCGCCACCCAGTGGCAGGCCACCGACTGCTCCCCGCCGCCGTCCAGGACCGGCAGGCCCTCGCCGCGGCAGCGCTCCGCGACCGCGGCCGCCGCGCCCGAGGCGAGGACCTGGCACCGGGCGTGGAAACGGCACCCGGACGGGATCCGGGACGGGTCCGGCGGCTCACCGGTCAGCACCACCGGCGTCCCCCCGGACTCCGGGAGCACCGACAACAGCGCCTGGGTGTACGGATGCTGAGGACGGGTCAGGACGGACTCCACCGTCCCGGTCTCCACGACCCGGCCCAGGTACATCACCGCCACCCGGTCGGCGATGTTCCACGCCAGTCCCAGATCGTGCGTCACCACGAGCGCGGACAGGCCGAGTTCGTCCCGCAGGCGCAGCAGCAGGGCCAGGATCTCGCCCCGTACGGACGCGTCGAGGGAGGCCACCGGCTCGTCGGCGACGATGAGTTCGGGTTCCAGGACCAGCGCGCCCGCGATGACCACCCGCTGCCGCTGACCGCCGGACAGTTCGTGCGGGTAGCGCAGGAAGAACCGCTCCGGGGGCCGAAGCCCCGCCCGCGCGAGCGCCCCGGCGACCGCCTCCCGCTCGTCGCCCGCGTACCCGTGGATCCGCAGGCCCTCCGCCACCGCGTCGTACACGGTGTGCCGCGGGTTCAGCGAGCCGCTCGGGTCCTGGAGGACCAGCTGCGCCCGCTTCCGGTAGGCCTTGAGGGCCCCGGAGGAGTACGCGAGCGGCTTCCCGTCGAAGGCGACCGTCCCCGACGTGGGCCGGACCAGGCCGAGGAGCGTCCGGGCGAGGGTGGTCTTGCCGCAGCCCGACTCCCCGACGAGGGCCACGATCTCGCCCGCGCCGATGTCCAGGTCCACCCCGTCCACCGCGCGCGCCGGCGGCGCTCCCCGCCGCCCCGGGAAGGTGACGTGCAGCCCGCGCGCCGAGAGCAGCGGCCCGGTGGACGTCGCCTCGGGCGCGGACGTCACGGATGTCTCCGTACTCATGGCGTGCTCCCCACATGGACGCAGGCGGCCCGGTGACCCGCGCCCGCCTCCCGTAGTTCCTGGTCGAGCTCCGTACAGGCTTCCACCGCCACCGGGCAGCGCGGATGGAAGGTGCAGCCGCCGGGCAGGTCCGCCGGGTCCGGCGGGTCGCCCGGCAGCCCGCGCGGGGCCCGCCGGGAGGCGAGGTCCCCCACGCGCGGGAACGCCGAGGAGAGCGCGAGCCCGTAGGGGTGCCGGGCGGCCTCGTACACCGCCCGCGCCGGCCCCTCCTCGACGACCCTGCCCGCGTACATCACGGCGAGCCGGTCGCAGGTGTCGGCGAGGACCGCCAGGTCGTGGCTGATCATCAGGAGGCTGATGGACTGCTCGGCGACGAGCCGCTCGATCAGCCGCAGGATCTGCGCCTGGATCATCACGTCGAGCGCGGTCGTCGGCTCGTCCGCGACGATCAGCCGCGGGTCGCAGGCGAGGGCCATCGCGATCATCACGCGCTGGCGCTGACCGCCGGACAGCTCGTGCGGATAGGCGGCGGCGCGGGCGGCCGGAAGACCGACGTGTTCGAGCAGCTCACCGGCGCGTCTGCGGGCCGCCGCCGGGGTCGCCCCGCCGTGCACGAGCACCGGCTCGGCGATCTGGTCCCCGATCCGGTGCACCGCGTTGAGCGAGTGCATCGCGCCCTGGAACACGATCGACGCGCCCGCCCAGCGCACGGCCCTCAGGCGCCCCCACTGCATGGTGAGGACGTCGTCGCCGTCCAGCAGGATCCGTCCCTCGATCCGCGCCGAGGCCGGCAGGAGCCGGAGCAGCGCGAGCGCGAGGGTGGACTTCCCGCAGCCGGACTCGCCCGCCACGCCCAGCTTGCTGCCCGCCTCCAGGGTCAGGTCGACCCCGCGCACGGCGGGCACGGCGGCCGGGCCCGCGCCGTAGGTGACCCTCAGGTCCCGTACCTCCAGGAGGCTCATCGCCCCACCCCCAGCTTCGGATTGAGCACGGACTCGACGGCCCGGCCGCACAGGGTGAACGCGAGCGCGACCAGGGCGATGGCGATGCCGGGCGGCGCCAGGTACCACCAGTGCCCGGAGGAGACCGCGCCCGCCTCGCGCGCGTCCTGGAGCATGCCGCCCCAGGAGACCACCGTCGGATCGCCGAGCCCGAGGAAGGCCAGGGTCGCCTCGGTGAGGATGGCGGTCGAGATGCCGAGGGTGGTCTGCGCGAGCACCAGCGGCATCACGTTCGGCAGCACGTGCCTGCTCATGACGTGCCCGTGGCCGCCGCCCAGCGCGGTCGCCCGCTCGATGTACGGGCGGGACTCGACCGCGATCGTCTGCGCCCGCACCAGGCGGGCCGTGGTCGGCCAGGAGGTCACCCCGATGGCCAGCACGACCGTCCACATCGACCGGGACATGACGGTGGCCAGCACGATCGCGAGGACCAGGGCGGGCATCACCAGGAACCAGTCGGTGATCCGCATGACGACGGTCGAGAGCCAGCCGCCGTAGTGCCCGGCGACGATCCCCACCAGGGTGCCGATGGCGACCGAGAGGGCCGCCGCGAGCAGACCGACGAGCAGCGAGATCCGCGCGCCCCAGATCAGCAGGCCGAGCAGCGAGCGCCCGAACTGGTCGGTGCCCAGGGGGAACGCGAGGCTCGGCGGCTCCAGGGCCGTGCCCGGCGCCTGCGTCACCGACTGCACGTCGGAGCCGACGAGCAGCGGGGCGGCGAGCGCGAGCAGCGCGATGAGGGCGAGTCCGGCGAGGCCGTAGAGCCCGGCGCGGTGGGTGCGGTACGCCTTCCAGAAGCGGGCCACCGTGCTCCGGCGGCGCTGCCGGGCCAGCGACCTCTTCGAGGAGACCGGGCGCCCGGGGGGAGCGGCCGGCCCGGGGGGTGTCGTCGGGGAGGAGGGAGCCGTCGGTGGAGGGGGAGCCGCCGCCGGGGAGGGAGCCGTCGGTTCGGAGGGCGTCGTCGGTTCGGAGGGTGTCGTCGGTGAGGAGGAGGTCATCGGCCCACCCGGGGGTCGAGCAGCGGATAGAGCAGGTCGGCGATCAGGTTCATCAGGATCATCGCCCCGGCGAAGACCACGAAGAGCCCCTGGACGAGCGGCAGGTCGGGCACGCTCAGCGCCTGGTAGAACAGCCCGCCGAGTCCCGGCCAGGAGAACACCGTCTCCACCAGGATCGACCCGGCCGCCACATGGCCCAGGTTGATGAAGATCATGGTGACGGTGGGCAGGAGCGCGTTCGGCACGGCGTGCCGGCGCCGCACCTCGTCGTCGCGCAGACCCTTCGCCCGCGCCGTCGTGAGATAGTCGCCGCCCATCTCGTCGAGGAGCGAGGAGCGCATCACGAGGAGGGTCTGCGCGTAGCCGACGGCCACGAGCGTGACCACGGGCAGCACCAGGTGGTGGGCGACGTCGAGGACGTACGCGAAGCCGGTCTCGCCCGTGCCCGACTCCATGCCGCCGGTCGGGAAGAGTCCCGGGACCGGGCCCATGCCGACCGAGAACACGATGATGAGCAGCAGCCCGAGCCAGAAGGAGGGCACCGACCACAGGGTCAGCGCGATGCCGGTGTTCAGCTTGTCGCCGAGGCCGCCGTGGCGCCAGGCCGAGCGGGTGCCGAGCCAGAGCCCGAGGGCGGAGTAGACGACCACCGCGACGCCGGTGAGGAGCAGGGTCGCGGGCAGCTTCTCCGCGATCAGCTCCCCGACCGGGGCGCGGAACTGGAACGAGGTGCCGAGGTCGCCGCTGAGCGCCTTGGCGCAGTAGTCGGTGAACTGCTGCCAGAGCGGCAGATCGAGCCCGAACTGGCGGCGGAGCGTGGCGAGCTGCTCGGCCGAGGTGGGAATGCCGTGGGTCATCGCCTTCACCGGGTCACCGGGGATGATCCGGAAGAGGAAGAAGCTGGTGACGAGGACGGCGAAGAGGGAGACGAGCGCGCCGCCCAGCTTCCCCGCCGCGTGGCGGAGGTAGCCGAGGGAAGCGCCGGTGCGGGGTGCGCCGTCCGTGACGCGGGCCTTCTCGGCCCGCGTCACGTCGGCGGCGGTGCTGGCTGTGGTCACGGACTACTCGCGGTCGTCGGCGGTGGAGCGGCGGCGCAGTCCGAGGAGGACGCCGAGGCCGACCACGACCACCACGGCCGCGCCGATCCCGACGATCACGCCGGTCGACGAGCCGCCTCCGCCGGAGTCCCCGGACGCCGAGGCTGCGGGAACGGCCGACCACCAGCTCCAGTAGCCGTCCTGGCCCCACAGGTTCCCGGCTGCCTCGGGCATGGTCGTGATGGACGCGATCTGGTCCGTGCGGTACGCCTCCAGGGCGTTCGGGTAGGCCATGATGTTCATGTACCCCGTGTCGTACAGCCGGGACTGCATCCGCTTCACCAGATCCGCCCGCTTGGCGGCGTCGTACTCCACCGACTGCTGCGCGTAGAGGCCGTCGAACTCCTTGTCGCAGATGAAGTTGTCGGTGGCCCCGGAGTCCTTCGGCGTCTCGGGGAGCGTGCCGCAGGTGTGGATCGACAGGACGTAGTCCGGGTCGGGGTTGACCGACCAGCCGTCGAAGGCGAGGTCGTAGTCGCCCTTGACCCAGGGGTCGGAGACGCTGTCCAGACACTCGACCTTCAGGCCGATGCCCAGCTCGCCCCACCACTCCTGGAGGTACTTGCCGACCGCCTTGTCGTTCGGGTCGGTGGCGTGACAGAGGATCCGGAGGTCCAGGGGCCTGCCGTCCTTGCCGAGCCGCTTGCCCTCGGCGTTCTTCCGGTACCCGGCCGAGGAGAGCAGCTTGTCGGCCTGGACGGGGTCGTACGTCCGCTTCTGCGCGTCCTGCGGCTTCCAGAAGTACGAGCCGAAGCGGGGCGGGATGTACCCCTCGCCCTCGACCGCGTGTCCCTGGAAGACCTTGTCGACGAGGGTGGCGCGGTCGACCGAGAGGAAGAGCGCCTTGCGGACGGCGGGGTCGAGGAGCGCCTTGTGGCCGTTGCCGAAGCCCTTGCCGTCCTGCGCCCTGGCGCCCGGGTTGGTGGCCAGGGCGTAGAAGCGGCGGCCGGGCGCGTCGTTGACCTTGATGTTCTTCTGGGTTCCCAGGGCGGCGGCCTGGGCGGGCGTCAGGTTCGGTACGAAGGACACCTCGCCCTTCTGGAGGGCGGCGACGGCCGCGTCACCGTCCTTGTAGTACTTGAGGACCAGCTCGTCGAACTTGGGCGCGCCCCGCCAGAACGACTTGTTCGGCTTGAGCTTGATGTACTGGTCGACCTTGTAGTCCGTGATGACGAACGGGCCGTTGCCCACGATCGGGAACTGCTTGTCGTTGTTGAACTTGGAGAAGTCGCCGACCTTCTCCCAGACGTGCTTCGGCACGATCGGCACGTCGAGCGCCGTCATGGTCGCCTGCGGCTTCTTCAGCCGGATGACGAGCGTCCGCGGGTCGGGGGCGGTGACCTCGGCGAAGTTGGCGGTGAAGCTGCCGTTGGCGGTGGCGGCGTCGGGGTCGGTCATCATCTTGTTGAAGGTCCAGGCCGCGTCCTCGGCGGTGGCCCGCTTCCCGTCGGACCAGTTCGAGTCCTCGCGGATGGTGTACGTCCACGTCAGCTTGTCCGGCGAGGTGGTCCACGCGGTCGCCAGGCCCGGGACGGGGCGGGCGTCCTTCACGTCGTAGTTGGTGAGGTACTCGTAGGCCAGCCGGTGGACGCTGGTCGAGGTGAGCTTCTGGGCGAGGAACGGGCTCAGCGAGTCGATGCTCTGCGAGACGGCGACGGTGAGCGTGTTCCCTGCGGCCTTGTCGTCCTCCGCGGCGGCGGTACCGGGGACCGCCACGAGGGAGGCGGCGGTGAGACCGGAGGCGAGCAGCAGCCGGAGCGCTCTGCGGGCGGGGGCGGAACGGGGTGGAGCCTTCGTGACCATGACCATGGGACGTGACCTCGCGTCGGGGGATCTGTCGTGGATCTTGGGGTGACGATGGGTGAAGCGCAGGTTTATCAGCGGTGGTCTGCCGTCGTCAACGATCCCTCAAACCCCTTGTGGGCTGCGGGAATGCCATGAGGCCCCGTACCGGTGAACCGGTACGGGGCCTCATTGGTCTACTCCTGTGACGCCCTACTGCTGAGGGGCTGGCGGCGCCTGTGGGGGCTGCTGCGGGGGCCAGTCGGACGGCGGGACCTGGCCCTGTTCCCGGTCGTACCCCTGACCCTGATCCTGCGGAGCCGCCTGCGGGGGAAGCGGCTGACCCGGATGCGGCTGCTGCCAGCCCTGCGGCATCCCGGGCTGACCGGCGGGCGCGCCGTACGGCTGTCCGGGCGCGGGCTGTGCTCCGTACGGCTGCCCCGGCGCCGGCTGCTGTCCGTACGGCTGTCCGGGCATCGGCTGTCCGGGCCCGGGCTGCCCCGGCATCGGCTGCGCGCCGTACGGCTGTCCCGGGGCGGGCTGCTGTCCGTACGGCTGCCCCGGCTGCTGCCCGTAGGGCTGCTGCGGCGGGTACGGCTGTCCGGGGGCAGGCTGTCCAGGTCCGGGCTGCCCCGGCATCGGCTGCGCGCCGTACGGCTGTCCGGGCGCGGGCTGGGTCCCGTAGGGCTGACCCGGTACGGGCTGTCCGGGCGCGAACTGCCCCGGTACCGGCTGGCCGGGCATGGGCTGACCGGGCATGGGCTGGCCCGGCACCGGCTGTCCGGGCATCTGATGGCCCGGCATCGGCGGGGCCATGTGCGGCGGCATCGCGCCCTGGCCGTCGCCCGTCCAGAGCCCCTGGGCCTGCTGCGCCCGGGAGAAGTCCTCGGCCACCATCGCCGAGAGGTGGAAGTACGCCTCCCGGGTCTTCGGGCGCATCATGTCGAGGTCCACCTCGGCACCGGCCGACAGGTGCTCGTCGAAGGGCACCACCACGACACCGCGGCAGCGGGTCTGGAAGTGCTGCACGATGTCCTCGACCTTGATCATCTTGCCGGTCTCGCGGACCCCGGAGATGACGGTGATGGAGCGCTGCACCAGGTCCGCGTACCCGTGCGCGGAGAGCCAGTCCAGCGTCGTCGACGCGCTCGACGCGCCGTCCACGGAGGGCGTGGAGATGATGATCAGCTGATCGGCGAGGTCCAGCACCCCGCGCATCGCGCTGTACAGCAGACCCGTGCCCGAGTCCGTGAGGATGATCGGGTACTGCTTCCCCAGGACGTCGATCGCCCGTCGGTAGTCCTCGTCGTTGAAGGTCGTCGAGACGGCCGGGTCCACGTCGTTGGCGAGGATCTCCAGACCCGACGGCGCCTGCGAGGTGAACCGGCGGATGTCCATGTACGAGTGGAGGTACGGGATCGCCTGCACGAGGTCGCGGATGGTCGCCCCGGTCTCGCGCCGCACCCGGCGGCCCAGCGTGCCGGCGTCCGGGTTGGCGTCGATCGCCAGGATCTTGTCCTGCCGCTCGGTCGCCAGGGTCGCGCCCAGCGCGGTCGTCGTCGTGGTCTTGCCGACGCCGCCCTTGAGCGAGATGACCGCGATCCGGTAGCAGGAGAGGACGGGGGTCCGGATCAGGTCCAGCTTGCGCTGCCGCTCCGCCTCCTCCTTCTTCCCGCCGAGCTTGAACCGGGCGGCGGCGCCGCCCGGGGTCCGGCTCGACTTCGGCTTCTGCTTGTTGTTGCGCAGGAGGCGGTCGGAGGAGAGCTCGACGGCCGCGTTGTAGCCGAGCGGGGCGCCCGGCACGGACCGCTCCCGCTGATCGTGCGTCACGGGCGAGGGCCAGGCGGCCCCGGTCCGCGGGTCGACCGGCGGCTGCGCGTCCTGCGGCGGCTGGGGGGCCGGCGCCTGCGGGGGTACGGCGGCGGGGTGCGGGTAGCCGTAGCCGCCCGGCCCCTGGGCCTGCGGCGGGACTCCGCCGGGGACGCCGGGCTGTCCCCCCGGGCCCTGCTGACCGGGAGGTGCCCCCAGCGGGTAGCCGTAACCGGCCTGCTGCGGAGGCGTGCCGGGGTGCGGGAAGCCATAGCCGCCCTGCGGCGCGGGAGGCTGGGCACCCTGGGGCGCCTGCTGAGCCTGGGGCGGCTGGGGCTCCTGGGGGTAGCCGTAGGAACCGGGCGGCTGCGGCTGGGCCTGCGGGTACCCGTAGGCACCGGGCTGCTGCTGCGGCGGCTGGGCCTGCGGCGGAACGGGACCGGGCGCGGCGGGAGCGCCGGGCCAGGCGGCGGCGGGCGGCAACGGCGCGGCCTGGGGCACCGGCTGGGCGCCCGGAGCCGACTGCGCGGGCCACTGCTGGGCGGGCCCGGGCGCGGCCGGCTGGAAGGACGGCGGCAGCGGCGGCAGACCGGTCCCCGGCTGCGGCCCACCTGCGGGGAACGGACCGGGGGCGGCACCCGGGAACGGACCGGGAGCCGCGCCGGGGCCGAAGCCCTGGGGCGCGTCGGCCGGCGGGAGGGGCGCGGGAGCGACGGGCTCCGGAGCCGCCTCGGCGGCGGCCGGGGGGACCTCCGGTCCCTCGGCGCCGCCGGAGACCCCGGTGGGAACGGCGTCGGTGACCGTCCCGGAGCTCGTCCCGGAGTCCGTCCCGGTGTCCCAAGAGTCCGAACCCGCCGGGGCGTCGACCGGCTCGGCCGCCTCGTCGCGTGTCTCCGGGGTGTCCTCGGGGGCGGTGTTCTCCCCGCTTCCCCCGTTCTCCACGCCCGGCTCGGCGCCCGGCTCCGGGGCGGGCGCCTCGGCCCGCGCCGGCCCGTGGCCGTCCGCGCCGTCGGCGGGGAGGGCGGGCACGTCGTCGGTGGCCCCGGAGGGCTGCTCGGCGGAGGACTCGGCCGGAGCGGGGGCGGCGGCCTGGTCCTGGACGGGGTCCGTCGCGGGCGCGCCTTCGGCGGGGTCGGGCGTCGTCGTGGGGGCGGAGGCCTCCGCCGTGCGCTCGGCGATCTCGCGCTGGAGGGCGGCGGGGGAGAAGCGCATGGTCGCGCCGCTCTCGATGTCCCCGCCCCCGAACGGCGCCGGGGGCGCGGCCGGCCCGGGCGCGTGCGTCGGCACCGGGGTGCCCGGCAGCGGGGCGGGCGGAGGGAAGGAACCCGGTACCGAGGGATCGGACGCGGCGACCGGAGGCGTACCGACGGGAGGCACACCGACCGGTGCGCCGGGGACCTGAGGCGGACCGACCGGAGGCGTACCGACGGGACCCCCGGCGACCGGGGGCGCGCCGACCGGAGGCGCCGCGGCCGGAGGCACGGCGACGGGAGGCGCGGCAGTCGGAGGCGTGGCGACCGGGGGCGCGACGGCCGGCGGCACAGCCGCGGGAGCCGCACCCGCCGGAGGCACCGCGGGCCCGGCGACCGGAGCCGCAGCCACCGGAGCCGCGTCCGGCTGCGGACCGCCCGCCTGCGGAGCCCCCGCGTTCCAGCTCGGCTCGAAGCCGCTGCCGGCCGGGAGGCCCGGGACGGGAACGGGCGCGCCGCTCGGCGGCGGGGGAGTGGCACCGCCCGCCCCCGCACCGCCCGACGCGTTCTGCGTGTACCAGGCGGGCGGGGTGTAGTCGATGGTGAACTCACCCGTCATCTCGGCGGGATCCGCGTCGGACTGATCGTCGGCGGGTGGATTCCAACCCCCGTGGATCTCGTCGCGATCGCCGTTCACTTTGCCTCCTGGTGTGGTCGAGCACCCTTGTGCCGTTGTGGGCGGGGCTCTTCCACCCTAATCGGCGCGGGCAACCCCCGGGCAGGCCCGACGGACCCCCCGTGCCCCTCCCCGCGGACCGGTCCGGTCCTCAAGTGACCCGGCCGCGCCGCAGAGTGAAAACCCCGACCGTTCAAAACGATGTAAAAACGGACGTACTTGAACAACTTCGCGCCGCTCGGTCGGCGTTCAGTCCATCCGCCGCGCGCCGCCCAACAATCCGGTCTCGGCGTCGGTCGCCTGGGTCATCACGAACTGGCGATCGCTCGGCGTGCACCAGAGGGTCACCCCGTCCGCGAGCGTGGACAGCGCCTCGTACTCGTGACGCGGCAGGCTCATGATCCGGCCGATCTGGGCGGCCTCGTCGGGGGACACCCGCTGGACGCCGACGAGCGAGGACTTCTCCAGGAGCCGGGGCGCGACCGGGCTCAGATACGGCAGCAGCGTCACGACCGACTGCCAGGGCGCCGACACGACCCGGCCGCGCGGCGGCCGCATGCCGCAGTCCCGCACCACGACCACGGGACTGCCCGCCGACGCGCCCTGCGGCGGCACCCGGCCCACGTCGTGCAGCGAGATGCACGGCTGTCCGCCGCCCGCGGCCTGCGCGAGCGGCGTCCAGGCCTGCGCACGGCCGGTCTCGACCGCCACCCGGGCGCCCGTCGCGGCCGCCCGGAGGGCCAGCACCTGCGCGGTCCACAGACCGCCGATGAGCGTGACGTCGTACGGGACGGGCCGGTTGATGCCGAGCACGGCGGGCCGGCTCTCGGCGTCGACGCCGATCACCATGCCGTCGTCACCGACCGGCAGCGCCAGCGCGTCGAGTTGGTCGAGGGGGACGGAGTGCCGCTCGCGGCGCGGCCCGACGAGCCCGAAACCGAACCGGGGCCGCGTGCCCCGCCCCGTACCCCGGGAGTCCGTGCCTCGGGAGGCGGAGCGGTGGGAACCGCCGGAGCGGGACGGCGTACCGAAGGAGGAGGTGGACATCAGCGCGCACCCCCCAGCGGAAGCGTCGCCAGGATGCCGGGCACCTGTTCGCGGTCGAGTCGCACCAGGCCCGTCCTCACCCCACGTGCCGCGCGCTCCAGTTCGTGCCGCGCGGCCACCAGCTCCTCGTCGCTGCGCCCGGTGATCCGTACGTGTCCGGTCACCGTCACCTCCTGCCGGTCCCCGCCGCTCAGCGTCAGGCTGAACGTCGTCGCGAGCGCGGGCAGCGAGGTCAGCAGGGCCACCAGCTGGGGCATCGAGGCCCCGGGGCCGCCCTGACCGCCCAGCTGGGGCCAGCGCCCCACCCAGTACGTCGTGTGCCGGCGGTCGTCCACCCGCCAGGTCCGCGCGGTCTCCTGGGTCCGGCGCCCCTGCGCCTGCCCCCGGCCCGCCTGCGCTATCGCCATCGGGCTCGCGCAGGTCGAGGTGGCGAGCGCCGAGGTGAGCTCCTGTTCGGTCAGCACGTCCGCCCGGAACCCGGCGCCCGCGAGCCGGCTCGCCAGCTGGTCCGCGGCCCGCACCACGCACTTCTGCGCGCCCGCCAGACCGCCGCCGCGGGCGGCGACCGCCTCGGGGCAGAGTTCGGGGTCGAGCTTGAGCGCGATCCAGGTGATGCGCACCGCGGGCGAACCCGTCTGCGCCTGGAGCGGCCCGTAGTTGCGGGCGGCCATCGACTGAGGCGGCAGGTGCGGGGCGGGCGCGGGCTGGGTGTGCTGGACGATCTGCGCCGACTCCAGCCGGATGCCGTCCACGCTGAGCACGTCCCGGACCAGCCCGACGGGCAGCGGCCGTGCCGCACGGTCCGGGCGCAGCGCCGTACCGTCCGACTCGACCCGCAGCACGGCGGTCAGGAACGTGCCGTCGCCGACCATGCCGACCGGTCGCCGGTCGCGGTCGCTGTACGCGTAGGTCCGCAGCGCCGGGTCGCACTCCACGACCGGGGCGAGCCCCGGCTCGGTGTTCTCCGGCACGGTGAAGGAGGACGCCCGGCGGGTGCGGGCCCGCAGCGCCAGGAAGGTGCCCAGCCACTCGGGCAGGGAGCGGTGGTGCCGACGTACGACCGCCAGCAGGACGAGCACGACGGCGACCACGCCGGCGGGCACCAGGAGCATCCGCTCGACGACCCAGGCCACGACCAGCAGAGCCGCCGCCACCTCGATCAGTACGAACTGTTGCAACTGGAACGAACCGAAGTGTCCGGGGCGTGCCCGCAGTCTCGGCGAGACCGAGGAAACAGGTCCCGTGGACGGGGGTTCGGAGGCGGTGGCCGCGGCGGGCCGCGTCCGCGTCGCGGAAGCCATGATGGAGAATCCCCCTCAATTCATCCCGATCACCCTGGCCCGCCAGGGCTTTGGCGGCCGGATCACCCTACCCGCCCCACGCACCCCACGGGACAGCAGGCATAGTAGGGGGCCGGTCCGACGGCCGGGGCCCGGGTGTCACCTCCCCGGCTCCCGCGCGAAGATCGCGCCTGACGAGAATTGGGGACTCATGGCATCGCGGCGGGACGAGCTCAACGCGTACACCTTTGCGAAGAAGCGCACGGTGGCGGCATTCCTCCAACCCTCGCCCTCCGGCACGGAGGAGGGGGCGCCGAAGCCGCTGCGCGCGATCGTCCCCGGGTTGATCGTCGCCGCGCTCGTCGTCGCCGGCTTCGGCGCCTGGGGCATGTTCAGCCCCCAGGCACCCAAGGGCTGGGACACCCCGGGCACCCGGGTCATCGTCGGGAAGCAGTCGACCACCCGGTACGTGGTCCTGCAGACCGGCAAGGGCAAGGACGCGAAGACCCTGCTTCACCCGGTCCTCAACCTCGCCTCCGCGCGCCTCCTGCTCAACCCCGACCAGTTCCAGGTCGTCCAGGTCGCCGACAAGAAGCTCGACGAGGGCAAGCCGCCGCGCGGCCCGATCCTCGGCATCCCGTACGCCCCCGACCGGCTGCCCGCCGCGGACGACGCCGGCAAGTCCAAGCGCTGGGCGGTCTGCGAGCAGCCCGGCGGCGGATCGGGCGCCAGCGTCCAGAAGGCGACCTTCCTCTTCGCCGAGCGGGACCTCGGGCGCACCGAGGGCGCGGGCCGGCTCAAGGACGGGCAGATCCTGTACGTCAAGGGACAGAAGGGCGCCGCCCAGTTCCTCGTCGACCACACCGGCACCAAGTACCCGGTGAAGGCCGAGGTCCCCGGGCTGCTCACCGCCCTCGTCGGCCTCGGCAAGGAGCCCCAGGCCGTCACCGACGACTGGCTCGCCACCCTCAAGACCGGCGATCCGGTGGACTTCCCCTCCCTGGACGGGAAGGTCGGCGAGAACGCCGGCATCCCCGGCAACACCCTGAACGGCACCGAGAACCGCATCGGCATGGTCCTGCTCGCCCAGACCGGTTCCGGGCCCCAGCACTACGTCGTCCTCGCCGGGAAGGTCCAGCCGGTCACCCCGTTCACCGCCTGGCTGCTCATCAACTCCCCGCAGACCGGCGTCCTCGACATGGACGGCAGGGCCACCACCGTCGACGCCTCCTCCTTCGTCCCCGACCCCACCGTCTTCCACGCCGGCGTGAAGTGGCCGGTGCAGAAGTCCACCCAGGTCAACGCCGCCACCGGCGCGGGCGCCCGCGACACCGTGTGCAGCGTCCTCACCGGCGTCGACGAGAAGGGCGGGACGACCCTCACCACCTGGGCCGGCACCAAGTACCCCGCCGACATCACCGCCGGCGGCACCAGCACGTACGTCACCCCCGGCACCGGCCTGCTGTACACCCAGATCCAGGGCAACCAGAAGACCCCCGACGGCTCGCTCTTCCTCGTCACCGACACCGGCCTCCGCTACGCGGTACAGGCGAACGGCGACAGCGACTCCGCCCGCTCCGACATCGGCACCGGGGACAAGGAGAAGGCGACCGACGGACGCCCGGAACCCAGCGACGCCCAGAAGCGTCTCGGGTACGAGAAGGTCACGCCGGTCCTCGTCCCGATCGAATGGTCGGAGTTCCTGTCGAAGGGCCCGCGGCTCGACACCAACAGCGCGCGTCAGCCGCAGGGTTCCTAGGGGGTGGCACCGGTGACGACGACATACCGCACGACGGGCCACCGCACGACGGGCCTCGGCACGACCGGCCTCCGTACGACCGGCCGAGGCACGACGGGCCTCCCCGCGACCGGCCTCCGGGCGACGGGCCACCGCACCGTGGCGGCCCTGCTCGCCGCCGGCGCCCTCACCGCCCTGCTCGCGGCCCCCGCCGCGGCCGCCGTGCCGCGCCCCCCGGGCCCGGTCCTCGACGGCAGCGGCGAGTGCACCTTCCCGATGAAGAAGCAGATCGAGGGCACCCCCTGGCCGCTCCAGCGGGTCCTCCTCGACGAACTGTGGCAGGACACGAAGGGGAAGGGCGTCCGGGTCGCCGTCATCGACACGGGCGTCGACGACATCAACCCGCAGCTGCGGACCGCCGTCGACGCCAAGGCGGGCAAGGACTACCTCAAGCCCGACAAGAAGAACCCCGGCTTCGGCGACGAGAAGCGCGGCAAGACCGACGGCACCGTCGACGACGTCGGCCACGGCACCAAGGTCGCCGGCATCATCGCGGCCCGCCCCCGCCCGGGGACCGGCTTCGTCGGCCTCGCTCCCGAGGCGACGATCATCCCGATCCGGCAGAACGACGAGAAGAACAGCGGCAAGTCCGACACCATGGCCCTGGCGATCGACCACGCCATCGCCAAGGGCGCCCACGTCATCAACATCTCGCAGGACACCACCCAGGCGCTCGACCTCGATTCGGACATGGCGAAGGCGGTGGCCCGCGCGATCGCGAAGAAGATCGTCGTCGTCGCGTCCGCCGGCAACGACGGCATGGACGGCGCCCTCAAGACGACCTACCCGGCCGCCTTCCCCGGCGTCCTCGCCGTCGCCTCCTCCGACCGGAACAACGAGCGCGCCGCGTTCTCCCAGTCCGGCACCTTCGTGGGCGTCGCCGCCCCCGGCGTCGACATCGTCTCCACCGTCCCCGGCGGCGGCCAGTGCATCGACAACGGCACCAGCTTCTCCGCCCCGTACGTGGCCGGCGTCGCCGCCCTGCTGCGCGCCAAGCACAAGGACTGGAGCTCCGCCCAGATCGTCGCCCGGATCGAGCAGACCGCCGTCCGCTCCGTCAACGGCCGCGACAACCACGTCGGGTGGGGGGTGGTCGACCCGGTGCGGGCGCTCGCCGACACCCCGGGGGTCCCGCCCTCCTCGCCCACGGCCGACCCCGGCCCGCCCAAGGCGGCGGCCCCCGAGCCGGCCCGTCTGGCGCTCTCGGAGACGCCCCAGGAGCGCTCCGAACGGCTCGCCACCTACACGTTGGGGATCGGCGTCGTCCTGGTGGCCGTGGTCGCCGGAAGCGCCGTCGTGATCCGCGACAGCCGCCGTCGAAGGGGGGCCCGTTGAGCCGCGCGGCGGTCAAGTATCCGGACTCTCCTTTGCAGTTGGAACTGCCGCCGTCAATGGCTAAAGTGACCGCTGGGCGCACGGCAGTGCGATCCCAGCACGGGGGCGGCATCAGAAGATTCCCGTCCGCATCACGACCGGACGGCCCGACGGCCCAGCCGTCGACGCCGCCGAAGGAAGAAGGGGCAAGATGTCGAAAGACCTGAACGTAACCAGTGCCGAACAAGTCAAGCTCGCCGGCCGGATCCAGGACTTCCACGACGAGATCCAGGCCCGCATCACCTCCCTCAACGGCGTGGTGGACCGCATCCAGGCGGGCTGGCAGGGCGCTGCGAGCAAGGAGTACGACCGGGTCCAGAACGACCTGAACCAGCGCCTGCGCAACATGCGTGTCGAGCTCGTGAAGCTCGAGGAGATCATGCGCATGAGCGCCGACGGGTTCACGCAGGAGGAGGAGGACCGCATCCGGTCCTTCCGTCAGATGGACGACACCAGCGGTGGCCAGAGCGCCATCCTCGGCATGGCCTGAGCCGTCCGTCCCGACCAGCCCTCCGCGCCACTCTCACTCCAGGAGTCATCACCATGACCACTGCGGTCAATTACGACACCGTGACGCAGGCGGCGGCCGACGTCCGCCTCACCGCCAGCACGCTCAGCCAGAAGCTCGAGGACCTCATGGCCGAGGTCAACCGCGTCGCCTCCAACTGGGAAGGTGAAGCGAAGGTCGCCTACCGCGAGAGCCAGGACCGCCTGACCCGCGACATGGCCGGCATGAACCAGGACCTGGCGCGCCTCGCGCTGCTCCTGGACCAGTCGGTCGTCGGCTACCAGGACACCGACAAGGGCAACGCGGCCCGTTTCCGCATGATGTGAGACCTCGCGTACGCGTGTGAGGGGGTGGCCCGTCCGACGGGCCACCCCCTCACACATGTCCCGGCCCCGCCCGGGCCTCAGCGCAGGTCGAACTCGCCGTCCCGGGCCCCGAGGACGAACGCGTCCCACTCGGCCTTCGTGTAGCGCAGCACCGTCGCCTTGTCGAGGGACGAACGCATCGCCACCGCCCCCTCGGGGAGCCGGGCGATCTCCACCCGCTCCTCGTCCGGGCTCGTCCCCGGAGCGCCCTCCCACTCGACGCCGGAGAGATCGAGCGCGTACAGCTCCTCCTTCTGGCGCTCCTTCTCGGCGGCCAGGGCGCTGTCGGCGGTGCTTCCGGCGGTGCTGTCGACGTGGGCGTCGGTCATCGGCGCGGTCCCTTCGCGGTGGTACGGCGGTCCCTCCCACAGTAGTGGGACCGCCGTACCCGGTCGGCGGGAATTCCCGGGCCCGACCGCACCGTTCCGCTCAGCCCGGGCAGCGCTGCTCGTGCGCCACCGTTCCGCTCAGCCCGGGCGGCGCCACCCATGGGGCGCCGCACCGCGCCGTCCCTCAGTGCTGTTCCGGCAGCCAGCCCAGCTGCACCAGCGGTGCGCCCCGCTTCCGCGACACGAACGTGCCCCGGCCCGGCGGCATCGGCCGCGCCCGGACGTTGCCGAGGATGTCGCCCTCCTGCGGATCGCCGGAGAGCAGCACGCCCTGCGCGCCCAGCTCCTTCATGCGCTGCATGAACGGCTCGTACATCGCCCGCGAGGCACCCGCCGCGCTGCGCGCCACGATGAACCGGATGCCGACGTCCCGCGCGAACGGCAGGTTCTCGACCAGGACCGACAGCGGGTTGCCCGAGTTGGTGGCCACCAGCTCGAAGTCGTCGACCAGGACGAAGAGCTGCGGACCCGACCACCAGCTGCGGTCCCGCAGCTGCTGCGGGGTGATGTCGGGCTTCGGCGCCCGCTTCGTCATCACCGTGTTGATCGCGTCCATGTGCATCTGCATGGCGGAGGCCATCGGCGCGTACTCCAGGAGGTGCGAGGGAGCCACCGCCTCCAGCATCGTCCGCCGGTAGTCACCGACCACGATCCGCGCCTGCTCCGGCGTGTACCGCTCGCACAGCTGCTTGGCGATGAGCCGCAGCAGCGCCGTCTTGCCGGACTCGCTCTCGCCGAAGACCAGGAAGAACGGGTCCGACTCGAAGTCGACGAAGACCGGCTCCAGGTTCGTCTCGTCGATGCCGATCGCGATGCCGTGCTGCGGGTACTCGAAGCCCTTCGGCAGCCGCTCCGCCGGCAGCTTGCGCGGCAGCAGCCGCACCGCGGGCGCCGGCGTCCCGGTCCAGCTCGCCTTCACCGCCTGCACGAACGCCGACGTGCCCTCCGACAGGTCGACGGCCGAACTCGATCCGTCGATCCGCGGCAGCGCCCCCATGAAGTGCAGCTTCTCCGGCACCTGGCCGCGCCCCGGGACCCCGGTCGGCACGTTCGCCGCGACCTTGCGGTCGAACTCGGAGTCCATGACGTCACCGAGCCGCAGCTCCAGCCGGCCCAGCATCTGGTCCTTGAGCGCCGCCCGCACCTCCATGTACCGGGCCGCGGTGATCACCACGTGGATGCCGTAGCCCAGACCGCGCGCCGCGATGTCGGCGACGATCGGCTCCAGCATGTCGTAGTCGTTGCGGAAGCCGCCCCAGCCGTCCACGACCAGGAAGACGTCGCCCCAGGCCTCGCCGGGCAGGTCGCCCGCGGCCCGCTTGCGCCGGTAGGTCGCCATCGAGTCGATGGAGTGCGAACGGAAGAACTCCTCCCGCCGGTTCAGCACGCCCATCACCTCGGCGACCGTCCGGCGCACGCGCTCCGGGTCGAGCCGGGACGCCACCCCGCCGACGTGCGGCAGGTCGGCCAGCGAGATCATGCCGCCGCCGCCGAAGTCCAGGCAGTAGAACTGCACCTCGGCCGGGGTGTGGGTGAGCGCGAACGACGAGATCAGCGTCCGCATGATGGTCGACTTGCCGGACTGCGGACCGCCGACCACCATCATGTGACCGGCCGCGCCCGAGAAGTCCCGGTACAGCACCTCGCGCCGCTGCTCGAACGGCTTGTCGATGAGGCCGAGCGGCACCGTGAGCCCGCCCTGACGCGTGTACTCCGTCGCCGTGAGCCCCCGGTCCGCCGTCTGCGCGAGCCCCGGAAGCAGCTGGTCGAGCGAGGGCGCCTGGTCGAGCGGCGGCAGCCACACCTGGTGGGCCGGCACCCCCTGGCCCTCCAGCCGGCGCACGATCACGTCGAGGACGGTGTCCGCGAGCGCGTCGTCCTCCTCGGCCCGCCGCGCCGTCAGGTACGCCGGGTCCGGCGCCGCGTACACCACCGGCACCGGCGACGCCGTGAACAGCGCGGGACGCCGCTCCACGGGCAGCTGCCCGATCTCCAGGCGGGGCCCGCCCGTGCGGTACGTGCCCGAGACGTACGCCGCCTTGAACCGGGTCATCTCGTCCGTACCGAACTTCAGGTAGCCCGAACCCGGCACCGAGGGCAGGTGGTAGGCGTCCGGCACGCCGATCGCCGTCCGCGACTCCGCCGCCGAGAAGGTCCGCAGACCGATCCGGTACGAGAGGTACGTGTCGAGACCGCGCAGCTTGCCCTCCTCCAGGCGCTGCGAGGCGAGCAGCAGGTGCACACCCAGCGAACGGCCGATGCGGCCGATCTGGATGAACATGTCGATGAAGTCCGGCTTGGCGGTGAGGAGTTCGGAGAACTCGTCGATCACCAGGACCAGCGAGGCCAGCGGCTCCAGCGGGGCAC
Organism: Streptomyces sp. NPDC002057; assembly: GCF_040296665.1. Classification (NCBI taxonomy): domain Bacteria; kingdom Bacillati; phylum Actinomycetota; class Actinomycetes; order Kitasatosporales; family Streptomycetaceae; genus Streptomyces; species Streptomyces sp. NPDC002057. The sequence goes on along the minus strand of NZ_JBEOXR010000069.1, from coordinate 13,815 downwards.
CCGCCGCCCGCGCCTTCTCGTAGTCGTGGATGTTGGCGTAGTTGCCCGCGGAACGCAGCAGCTCCTGACGGCGCTGCAGCTCACCGCGGATCGCGTCGCCCATGCGGTCGACGAGCGTCAGGTCGTCCGACAGGTTGGTGATGACCGCCGCCACGTGCGGCATCTGCGACATGCCCGCGAAGGTCGCGCCGCCCTTGAAGTCCGCGAGGACGAAGTTCAGCGTCTCCGAGGAGTGCGTCACCGCGAGGCCCAGCACCAGCGTCCGCAGCAGCTCCGACTTTCCGGAACCCGTGGCGCCCACGCACAGACCGTGCGGACCCATGCCCTCCTGCGCCGCCTCCTTCAGGTCCAGCATGACCGGCTGGCCGTCCTCGCCGACACCGATCGGCACCCGGAGCCGCTCGGCCACCGACCGCGGCCGCCAGGTGCGGGCCACGTCCACCGAGGCCGCGTCGCCCAGGTTCAGCAGATCCGTGAAGTCCAGATTGGCGAGCAGCGGCTCGTCGTCGTCCCCGCCGCCCATCCGCAGCGGCGCCAGCTGCCGGGCCAGCGCCTCCGCCGCGGGCAGCGAGATGCCGTCGGGCAGCCCCTCGTACGCGAAACCGCCCCCCGACTCCAGACGCAGCCGGCCCGGGCGCACCACCACGGAGAGTCCACCGCGCGGCTCGTCGAGGTCGCCGGAGACCACCTCCACGATCGTCACGCCCTGCAGACCCTCGGCCGCCGCGAGCAGCGAGTCCGGCGGCACCATCCCGCCGTCCAGGACCACGACCACGTGCGGCTGGTCGAGCACCGGCTGGTTCTCCCGGGAGAACCGCGGCCGCCCGTCCAGCCGCGACCGGATCAGCCCCTCCAGCTCACCGAGGTCGTCGCCGAACAGCCGCTTCGTACCGGCCCCGTCGACCTGCCCCGGCACCTGGGTGTGCGGCAGCCACTTCGTCCAGTCCCAGCGCTCCTGCGCGGGACGGGCCGCCACCACGGCCAGCATCATGTCGTCGGGGGAGTGCAGCGTCACCAGCTGCGCCACCAGACCGCGGGCGGCGGCCTGCGCCGACTCCGGCTCGCCCGACACCGTCACGTGGTAGAACGCCCGCATCGAGACCGCCATCGGCAGCCCGTCCAGGGTGCCGTGCACCGCGAGGAACTGCTGCATGGCACCCGCGCACAGCGGCTCCAGCTCGTCCACCGGAGCCGTGTCCGGAGCCACCAGCGGCGTCGCCAACTGCTGTGCCCCGAGCCCTATCCGCGCCTGCCCGAAGTCATGGTCGCCGACCCGTCGCTCCCACACCCGGGAGCCCTCCGCCACCACCGACCACAACTGCTCGGGGGAGGGGTGCAGATACAGCTGCGCGTCCCGCTGCTTGCGCGCGGTGCGGCGGACCGTACGCCGGGTCTGCGCGAGGTATTTGAGGTAGTCGCGGCGGACATCGGCCATTTGCCCCTGCGTACCGCGACGGAATCTGACGAACTGGGCGATGGCCATCGCGACCGTCGACGCCAGCATCAGCACACCCATGATCCGCATGATCGGCGAGGGCGTCATGAAGAAGAACACGACCGAGGAGCCCATGCCGAGCATCGGCAGGAGCTGCATCAACGCCGACTCCTGCTGTCCCCGCGGAAGTTCCGGCGGAGACTCCAGGACCAGTTCCTCACCGGGCACTTCCGGCGGAAGAGACCTCGGCGGGCGTTTGACGACGATCTGGCTCACCGGCGCATCAATCCCTCGTTGGAGGCGGGCTCGTGGCGGGAGCATCCGCACGGCACCCCTGTCGGCAGCCGAGCGCACGGACTTCCCCCATGGGACGGCGATCCTACTTGCAGCCCCCACCGGCCGTCCCCGGTAGGGTGGCGCGCGCATCGTGCGCAACCGCGAATCAGGGGGTCCAGACACGTGAGTACGACCGCAGCGACCGGTTTCTGCCGCGTCACCGTCGTGGCGCCGGACAGCCGCATCGACGTCGCGCTCCCCGAGGACATCGCCGTCGCCGACGTCTACCCGGAGATCCTGCGGCTCACCGGGCAGACCCAGGCGGCCGGCACCCCCACGGGATACCACCTCGTCCGCCGCGACGGATCGGTCCTCGACGGCGCCCGCACCCTCGCCGCCCAGCAGGTCCTCGACGGCGAGGTGCTCTCCCTGCGCCCCTTCGCCCAGTCCCTGCCGCCGGCCGTCTACGACGACGTGTCCGACGCCGTCGCCTCCGCCGTCACCCGCGACCGGCACCTGTGGAGCGACGAACTGCTGCGCGGCGCCGGACTCCTCGGCGGCGTCCTGCTCCTCGTCCTCATGGGCTTCGTCCTCTGGTTCGCCGACCCGGTCCGCCACGACATGCACAGCCTGCCCGGGATCATCGCGGGCGCCGCCGGACTCCTCCTGACCGCCTTCGCCGGAGTGCGCGCCCGCGTGTACGGCGACCGGGCCACCGCCGTCGCCCTCGGCCTCGGCGCCCTGCCGCTGCTGCTCATCGCCGGCTCCGGCATCGTCGCCGCCGACGCCGGCCAGGGCCCCGGCCGCCTGCAGTTCCTGCTCGGCTGCGTCACCGTCCTGGTGGCCTCGGTGGCCCTCGTGGCGCTCACCCCCAGCGGCGACGCGCCCTTCGTCGCCGCCACCTTCCTCTCCGCCGTCGGCACCCTCGCCACCTTCGTGGCGATCCTCACCGAGAGCTCCGCCACCGAGACGGCCGCCGTCTGCGCGCCCGTCGCCATCGGCCTCGTCGCCTTCCTGCCCGGCCTCTCCGCCCGCTTCGCCCGGCTCCCCATCGGCTACGCCGCCCCGCGCAGCGCCGCCGAGGACGAGTTCCTCGGCGACCCGCAGCAGTCGGCCGGCGAGGAGGCCCAGCCCGTCGACGGCGAGCGCATCGCGCTCCAGAGCCGCCGCGGCCACGAGATGCTCCTCGGCCTGGTCGGCGGCTGCGCGGCCGTCGTCGTCGGCTCCGCCGCCGTCCTCGGCTTCGCCGGAAACGTCTGGGGCCAGCTCCTCGCCCTCGCCGCCGGTCTGGCGATGCTGCTGCGCGCCCGGCTCTTCCGCTACACCTCGCAGGTCGCCTGCGTCCTGGTCGCCGGCATCGCCGCCGTCGCGCTGCTCGTCCTCGGCCTCTCCCTCAACCCGCCGGCCGACCTCGTCAAGGAACTCCTCGTGTACGGGGACCGGGGCGGCCTGGACATCCGTACGATCTGGCTCACCGCGGCCGTCGCCGCCGGAGCCGCGCTGATCACCGCCATCGGCCTGATCATCCCGAGGAAGGGCCTGTCCCCGTTCTGGGGCCGCCTCCTCGACCTGACCGAGGGCTTCGTCCTCCTCTCCCTCGTCCCGCTCTGCCTCGCCGTCCTCGACGTCTTCACGGCGGTCCGCTCCCTCACCAGCAAGTAGAAAGGGGAAGCGGGGGCGCTCCGGCGAGCTGGTACGCTGTGTGACGGCCGTTTGTGTACGCGCTCCCGGAAGCCCTCGAAGCCTCTGGAAGCTGCGCCCATCGGACCTTCGCCCGTCGAGTCACGGAAGCTTCCCCTGAGACCTAGACCAGGGGCACTCGCGGGCGCACGAACACCAAGAGGAGATCCGCGTGGCTCTCGACGCCGCTGTCAAGAAGCAGATCATGACCGAGTTCGGCACCAAGGAGGGCGACACCGGCTCCCCCGAGGTCCAGGTGGCGATGCTGTCCCGCCGCATCTCGGACCTGACCGAGCACCTCAAGCAGCACAAGCACGACCACCACTCCCGCCGTGGTCTGCTCATCCTGGTCGGCCAGCGCCGCCGCCTGCTGCAGTACCTGGCCAAGAAGGACATCGCGCGCTTCCGTACCCTGGTCGACCGCCTCGGCATCCGCCGCGGTGCGGCCGGCGGCGCCAAGTAAGCAGCCGTGGAGGGAGCGGTTCCCACTTTCAGGGGGCCGCTCCCTTTGCTGTACGTGCACAAAGTGTGCGCACCGGCTTAGTCTGGTCGCACAACCCCATACGACGAGCGAGGAGCCGCCGGCCAGCCGCCGGTCCTCGGTAGTGGCCCCCGGACGAATCACCGGGTGCTTCGATCGAAGACCGGCCCGCACCCGAGGCGCTTCTCCGCCGCCGTCGCCACCGTCCCCGGCCACACGGGCCCCGGACGCAAAGACGAACACGTAGGAGAAACCACTAGTGGAGAACGAGACCCACTACGCCGAGGCCGTCATCGACAACGGCACCTTCGGCACCCGCACCATCCGCTTCGAGACCGGCCGCCTCGCCAAGCAGGCCGCCGGTTCCGCCGTCGCCTACCTGGACGACGACACGATGGTCCTCTCGGCGACCACCGCCTCGAAGCGCCCCAAGGACCAGCTCGACTTCTTCCCCCTCACGGTGGACGTCGAGGAGCGGATGTACGCGGCCGGCAAGATCCCCGGCTCCTTCTTCCGCCGGGAGGGCCGCCCCTCCGAGGACGCGATCCTCACCTGCCGTCTGATCGACCGGCCGCTCCGCCCGTCCTTCAAGAAGGGCCTGCGCAACGAGATCCAGATCGTCGAGACGATCATGGCGCTCAACCCCGACCACCTGTACGACGTGGTCGCGATCAACGCCGCCTCCTGCTCCACGCAGCTGGCCGGCCTGCCCTTCTCCGGCCCGATCGGCGGCACCCGTGTCGCCCTGATCAAGGGCCAGTGGGTCGCGTTCCCGACGCACACCGAGCTCGAGGACGCCGTCTTCGACATGGTCGTCGCCGGTCGCGTCCTCGAGGACGGCGACGTCGCGATCATGATGGTCGAGGCCGAGGCCACCGAGAAGACCATCGAGCTCGTCAAGGGCGGCGCCGAGGCGCCGACCGAGGAGGTCGTCGCCGCCGGTCTCGAGGCCGCGAAGCCCTTCATCAAGGCCCTCTGCAAGGCCCAGTCGGACCTCGCCGCCAAGGCCGCCAAGCCCACCGGCGAGTTCCCGGTCTTCCTGGACTACCAGGACGACGTCCTGGAGGCGCTCACCGCCGCCGTCAAGGGTGAGCTCACCAAGGCGCTCACCATCGCCGGCAAGCAGGAGCGCGAGGCCGAGCTCGACCGCATCAAGGAGCTCGCCGCCGAGAAGCTCCTCCCGGCCTTCGAGGGCCGCGAGAAGGAGATCTCGGGCGCCTACCGCGCGCTGACCAAGAAGCTGGTCCGCGAGCGCGTCATCAAGGACAAGGTCCGCATCGACGGCCGTGGCCTCACCGACATCCGTACGCTCGCGGCCGAGGTCGAGGCCATCCCGCGCGTGCACGGCTCGGCGCTGTTCGAGCGTGGCGAGACCCAGATCCTGGGCGTCACCACCCTCAACATGCTCCGCATGGAGCAGCAGCTGGACACCCTCTCCCCGGTGACCCGCAAGCGCTACATGCACAACTACAACTTCCCGCCGTACTCCGTCGGCGAGACCGGCCGCGTGGGCTCGCCCAAGCGCCGTGAGATCGGCCACGGCGCGCTCGCCGAGCGCGCCATCGTGCCGGTGCTGCCGACGCGCGAGGAGTTCCCCTACGCGATCCGTCAGGTGTCCGAGGCCCTCGGCTCCAACGGCTCGACGTCGATGGGCTCGGTCTGCGCCTCCACCATGTCGCTGCTGAACGCCGGTGTGCCGCTGAAGGCCGCCGTCGCCGGTATCGCCATGGGTCTGATCTCCGAGGAGATCGACGGCCAGACGCACTACGTCGCGCTCACCGACATCCTCGGTGCCGAGGACGCGTTCGGCGACATGGACTTCAAGGTCGCCGGCACGAAGCAGTTCGTGACCGCCCTCCAGCTCGACACCAAGCTCGACGGCATCCCCGCCTCGGTCCTGGCCGCCGCGCTGAAGCAGGCCCGTGACGCGCGTCTGCACATCCTCGACGTGATGAACGAGGCGATCGACGTTCCGGACGAGATGTCCCCGAACGCGCCGCGCATCATCACCGTCAAGATCCCGGTGGACAAGATCGGTGAGGTCATCGGCCCCAAGGGCAAGATGATCAACCAGATCCAGGAGGACACCGGCGCCGACATCACGATCGAGGACGACGGCACCATCTACATCGGTGCCCAGCAGGGCTCGCAGGCCGAGGCCGCCCGCGCCACGATCAACGCGATCGCCAACCCGACCATGCCGGAGGTCGGCGAGCGTTACCTGGGTACGGTCGTCAAGACCACCACCTTCGGTGCCTTCGTCTCCCTCATGCCCGGCAAGGACGGCCTGCTGCACATCTCGCAGATCCGCAAGCTCGCCGGTGGCAAGCGCGTGGAGAACGTCGAGGACGTGCTCGCGATCGGCTCCAAGGTCCAGGTCGAGATCGCCGAGATCGACCAGCGCGGCAAGCTCTCCCTGATCCCCGTGATCGCGGACGAGGACGGCGCCGCCGACGACAAGGGCGACACCGACCAGTGACGTCCCGTAGTTCCGTGACGACGGCCCGCCCCTCTTCGGAGGGGCGGGCCGTCGCCCGTACCCAAACGCTTCTCCCGGGCAAGGACGGCATCGGCACGGTCCGCCGCACGACCCTCCCCGGCGGCCTCCGGATCGTCACCGAGACGCTCCCCTCCGTACGCTCCGCCACCTTCGGCATCTGGGCGCACGTCGGATCCCGCGACGAGACCCCGTCGCTCAACGGCGCGACCCACTACCTGGAGCACCTCCTCTTCAAGGGCACCCACCAGCGGTCCGCCCTCGACATCTCCGCCGCGATCGACGCGGTCGGCGGCGAGATGAACGCCTTCACGGCGAAGGAGTACACCTGCTACTACGCCCGGGTCCTCGACACCGACCTGCCGCTGGCGATCGACGTCGTCTGCGACATGCTCACCGGCTCGCTCATCCTCGACGAGGACGTGGACGCCGAGCGCGGTGTCATCCTCGAAGAGATCGCGATGACCGAGGACGACCCCGGTGACGTCGTCCACGAGCTGTTCGCGCAGACCATGTTCGGCGACACCCCGCTGGGCCGTCCGGTCCTCGGCACCGTCGACACGGTCAACGCCCTCACTCGCGGCCAGATCGCCCGCTTCTACAAGAAGCACTACGACCCGACCCACCTGGTCGTCGCCGCCGCGGGCAACGTCGACCACGCCACGGTGGTACGCCAGGTCCGCCGCGCCTTCGAGAAGGCCGGCGCCCTCACCCGTACGGACGCCGTCCCCGTCGCCCCCCGCGACGGCCTGCGCACCCTGCGCGCGGCGGGCCGCGTCGAGCTCCTCAACCGCAAGACCGAGCAGGCCCACGTGGTCCTCGGCATGCCGGGCCTCGCCCGCACCGACGAGCGCCGCTGGGCCCTCGGCGTGCTCAACACCGCCCTCGGCGGCGGCATGTCCTCCCGCCTCTTCCAGGAGGTCCGCGAGAAGCGCGGCCTGGCCTACAGCGTGTACTCGTACACCTCGGGCTTCGCCGACTGCGGCCTCTTCGGGGTGTACGCGGGCTGCCGGCCCGGCCAGGTCCACGACGTCCTGAAGATCTGCCGCGACGAGCTCGCCAAGGTCGCCGCCGACGGCCTCACGGACGACGAGATCGCCCGCGCCGTCGGCCAGCTCTCCGGATCGACCGTCCTCGGCCTGGAGGACACCGGCGCGCTGATGAACCGCATCGGCAAGAGCGAGCTGTGCTGGGGCACCCAGATGTCGGTGGACGACATGCTGGACCGGATCGCCGCCGTCACCCCGGACGAGGTCCGGGAGGTCGCCCGCGATGTACTGGCCCAGCGGCCCTCGCTGGCGGTGATCGGCCCCCTGAAGGACAAGCAGGCCGACCGCCTCCACCAGGCCGTCTCCTGACCATCTAGCCCTAAGGAATTCAGAGCAATGAGCAAGCTGCGCGTGGCGGTCCTCGGTGCCCGGGGCCGCATCGGCTCCGAGGCCGTGCGGGCCGTCGAGGCCGCCGAGGACATGGAACTGGTCGCGGCCCTCGGCCGCGGGGACAAGCTGGAGACGCTCACCGAGGCGGGTGCCCAGGTCGTCGTCGAGCTGACCACCCCCGCCTCGGTCATGGAGAACCTCGACTTCTGCGTGCGCCACGGCATCCACGCGGTCGTCGGCACCACCGGCTGGACCGAGGAGCGCCTCGCGCAGCTGCGGACCTGGCTCGCCGCCTCCCCGGAGACCGGCGTCCTCATCGCTCCGAACTTCTCCATCGGCGCGGTCCTCACCATGAAGTTCGCCCAGATCGCGGCCCCGTACTTCGAGTCCGTCGAGGTCGTCGAACTGCACCACCCGCACAAGGTGGACGCCCCCTCCGGCACCGCCACCCGGACGGCCCAGCTGATCGCCGCCGCCCGCGCCGAGGCCGGCCGCGGCGCCCAGCCGGACTCCACCGCGACCGCCCTGGACGGGGCCCGCGGCGCGGACGTCGACGGCGTCCGCGTCCACTCCGTGCGCCTCGCGGGCCTCCTGGCCCACCAGGAGGTCCTGCTCGGCGGCGAGGGCGAGACCCTCACCGTCCGGCACGACTCCCTGCACCACTCCAGCTTCATGCCGGGCATCCTCCTGGGCGCCCGCCGCGTGACCAGCGCTCCGGGCCTCACCTTCGGCCTGGAGCACTTCCTGGACCTGGGCTGACGGCCATGGGCGGAAAGATCACGTACGTCTTCCTGGCCACCGTGCTGGTGCTCGTCTTCGGCGTGGTGGCCATGGAGGGCGTCCTGCTGCTCCTCACGGGCGAGCCGGCCGCCATGGGCATGGGCGCGGTGGCGTTCCTGCTGCCCGGTGTCGGCGGCTGGTTCCTCTGGAAGAACACCCGGTTCGCGCGGCAGGCGGGCCGCCTCGCCACCGAACTGGAGGCGGAGGGCGGCCTGCCCGTCGACGAACTGAAGCGCACGGAGGGCGGCCGCATCGACCGCGACTCCGCCGACGAGGTCTTCGCCCGGCGCAGGGCCGAGACGGAGGACGCACCGGACGACTGGCGCTGCTGGTTCCGGCTCGCGGTCGCCTACCACGACGCCCGCGACACCCCCCGGGCCCGCAAGGCGATGCAGCGGGCCATCGCCCTCCACGAGGGGCGCCCGGTCAGCGTGTGACGGCCGGGGCCACCCCGTACTCGGCGTTCCAGGCCTCGACCGTGTCGGTCGCCCGGTCGAAGGCCTCGACGCGGGAGAGGAAGTCGGCGTTGTGGTCGGTGAGCAGCACCAGCTGCTCACCACCCTGCCGGCCGAGCACCAGGGCCTGTCCCTGGACGGTCCGGGGGAGCCCCAGCCAGCGCACCGGCTGCTGCACGGTCCGCAGGGCCGTCACCTTCGCCCACGGCACGGTGACGGTGGAGAGGAAGGCCACGCGGCGCACTCCGGCGCCGCTGACCCAGGTGCCCATGCGCAGCATGCGCAGGGCGGCCAGGATGACGAGCAGGGCGAGGCCCAGGGTGGCACCCGCGCCGCCGAAGGCTCCCGCGGCGGCGATGATCACCGAGGCGAGGAGTACGAAAGAGGCGAGCAGCAGCGCCAGAGCCGCCGCCCCGACCCGCCAGGACCCCGGTCGGTACGGTCGACGCCACTGGTCGTGGTCGTCGAACGGCAGGGCGACGTGGTCGGTCGTGTCAAAAGCACGGTCGGCCGTCAGAAAGGGCAGGGGCACGACAGGTCCTCACTTACAGGCACGCTCGAAGGGGCAGTGCCCGGTGAGGCTACCTCAGCGGTTGTCGGAGGCCTCGGACTGCTGCTGACGAGTGGCGGAGTCACCCGACTGCAGGGACGGCATCCCGAAGATCAGCGACCCCACGAGACCGGCCGCGACGGTCAGTCCGAGCAGCGTACGGCCCACGATCTGCGAGGCGCCGGGGCGCTCCCGGGGTGGCGGAGTGACGTTACTGCGGAAGTGGTCGGCCTCCGCGACGAACGCGAACGGTACGGCCTCTTTCCGGCGGAACATCAGAGTCACTCTCCTCGGTCGTTGTCTGGCTTCACAGGTTCAGACGACAGAACCGGGGTTTTGGTGCCCTATTTCACCAAAGCGGCCGAATCTCATCCTCCGGTAGGACGTCGTTAGAGTGGGCGACTGCAACAGCCGATTGGAAGGACCGCTGGTGACCGACAGCCCCACCGAGAACGTGAAGATCGACTTCCGGAGCGACGTCACCGTTGATCTGGTCAAGAGCGCGGCGGCCGACTCCGACGTCCTCTGGGCGGCCCGGGTCTCCACGGCGGGCGAGCAGTCCCTCGAAGAGCTCCAGAAGGACCCGGAGCGCTCGAAGGGCCTCATCAACTACCTGATGCGGGACCGCCACGGCAGCCCCTTCGAGCACAACTCGATGACGTTCTTCATCAGCGCCCCGATCTTCGTGTTCCGCGAGTTCATGCGGCACCGCGTCGGATGGTCGTACAACGAGGAATCGGGCCGCTACAGGGAGCTCCAGCCGGTCTTCTACGTCCCCGACACCTCCCGCAAGCTCGTCCAGGAGGGCCGCCCGGGCAAGTACGTCTTCGTCGACGGCACCCAGGAGCAGCACGACCTGGTGAGCCGCACGATGGAGGAGTCGTACCGGACGGCCTACGCCACCTACCAGGAGATGCTGGCCGGCGGCGTCGCCCGCGAGGTCGCCCGCGCCGTCCTCCCCGTCGGCCTCTTCTCCTCGATGTACGCCACCTGCAACGCGCGCTCGCTCATGCACTTCCTGGGCCTGCGCACCCAGCACGAGCTGGCCGCGGTCCCGTCCTTCCCGCAGCGGGAGATCGAGATGGTCGGCGAGAGGATGGAAGAGCACTGGGCCCGGCTGATGCCGCTGACCCACGCGGCGTTCAACAAGAACGGCCGTGTGGCCCCGTAGGGCACAGATGTCCGAACACCTCGTGCGAAGTGTCCGTATTGCGACGTTTCACGAAGTTCATCTAGGCTGATCAAACGGACCCCGGCGCTGCCTGAACCCCCGAGCAGGCAGCGCCGGGCTCCCTTTCTCCTGTCCCCCTAGGGGACACCCGGCGCTGAGCAGCGAGTAGCGTGTTACCCATGGCTCCGATCTCCACTCCGCAGACCCCCTTCGGGCGGGTCCTCACCGCCATGGTCACGCCCTTCACGGCGGACGGCGCACTCGACCTCGACGGTGCCCAGCGACTGGCCACCCATCTGGTGGACGCAGGCAACGACGGTCTCGTCGTCAACGGCACCACCGGCGAGTCCCCCACCACCAGCGACGCGGAGAAATCGGAGCTGGTACGAGCGGTACTGGAGGCGGTCGGCGACCGCGCCCACATCGTTGCCGGCATCGGCACCAACGACACCCACCACTCCATCGAGCTCGCCCGCACCGCCGAGCGCGACGGCGCACACGGCCTGCTCGCCGTCACGCCGTACTACAACAAGCCCCCGCAGGAGGGCCTGTACCGGCACTTCTCGGCCATCGCCGACGCCACCGAGCTCCCGGTGATGCTCTACGACATCCCCGGCCGCAGCGGCGTCCCGATCGACACCGAGACGATCGTCCGGCTCGCCGAGCACCCGCGCATCGTCGCCAACAAGGACGCCAAGGGCGACCTGGGCCGCGCCAGCTGGGCCATCGCCCGCTCCGGCCTCGCCTGGTACTCCGGCGACGACATGCTCAACCTGCCCCTGCTCTCCGTCGGAGCCTGCGGCTTCGTCTCCGTCGTCGGCCACGTCGTCACCCCGGAACTCCGCGCCCTCCTCGACGCCCACCTGGGCGGCGAGGTCCAGAAGGCCACCGAGATCCACCAGAAGCTGCTCCCGGTCTACACCGGCATGTTCCGCACCCAGGGCGTCATGACCACCAAGGCCGCCCTCACCCTCCAGGGCCTCCCGGCCGGCCCGCTGCGGCCGCCGCTCGTGGAGCTCTCCGACCAGGAGACCGCGCAGCTCAAGGTCGACCTGGCCGCCGGCGGGGTAGAGCTCTGACAACAGACTTCACAACTGAACACTGACAACAGCAAGTGCACGAATGTCATGCGCGCCACGTGCCAAGAGGTACGTGGCGTGCGTGGTGAGGAGAGTCTTTTGAGTCATCCGCATCCTGAACTCGGCGCCCCGCCGAAGCTCCCGAAGGGCGCCCTGCGCGTCATCCCGCTCGGCGGGCTCGGCGAGATCGGCCGGAACATGACGGTCTTCGAGTTCGACGGCCGTCTGCTCATCGTCGACTGCGGCGTCCTCTTCCCCGAGGAGGAGCAGCCCGGTGTCGACCTGATCCTGCCCGACTTCAGCATCATCCGGGACCGCCTGGACGACATCGAGGGCATCGTGCTCACGCACGGCCACGAGGACCACATCGGTGCCGTCCCCTACCTGCTCCGGCTCAAGCCGGACATCCCGCTCATCGGCTCCAAGCTGACCCTCGCGCTGATCGAGGCGAAGCTCCAGGAGCACCGCATCCGCCCCTACACCCTTGAGGTGAAGGAGGGCGACCGAGAGGTCCTGGGCTCGTTCGACTGCGAGTTCATCGCGGTCAACCACTCCATCCCGGACGCGCTCGCGGTCGCCATCCGCACCCCCGCGGGCATGGCCGTCGCCACCGGCGACTTCAAGATGGACCAGCTCCCGCTGGACGGCCGCCTCACCGACCTGCACGCCTTCGCGCGGCTCAGCGAGGAGGGCATCGACCTCCTGCTGTCCGACTCGACGAACGCCGAGGTCCCGGGCTTCGTCCCGCCGGAGAAGGACATCTCCAACGTCCTGCGCACGGTCTTCGCGAACGCCCAGAAGCGCATCATCGTGGCCAGCTTCGCCAGCCACGTGCACCGCATCCAGCAGATCCTCGACGCCGCCCACGAGTACGGCCGCCGGGTCGCCTTCGTCGGCCGCTCGATGGTCCGCAACATGGGCATCGCCCGTGACCTGGGCTACCTCCGGGTGCCGGCCGGTCTCGTCGTGGACGTGAAGACCCTCGACGACCTGCCGGACGACGAGGTCGTGCTGGTCTGCACGGGTTCGCAGGGCGAGCCGATGGCGGCCCTGTCCCGCATGGCCAACCGCGACCACCAGATCCGGATCGTCCCCGGCGACACCGTGATCCTGGCGTCGTCCCTGATCCCGGGCAACGAGAACGCGGTCTACCGCGTGATCAACGGTCTGACCCGCTGGGGCGCGAACGTCGTCCACAAGGGCAACGCCAAGGTCCACGTCTCGGGCCACGCCTCGGCCGGCGAGCTGCTGTACTTCTACAACATCTGCCGCCCGAAGAACCTCATGCCGGTCCACGGCGAATGGCGCCACCTGCGCGCCAACGCCGAACTCGGCGCGATGACGGGCATCCCCAAGGACCACATCGTCATCGCCGAGGACGGCGTCGTCGTCGACCTGGTCGACGGCCGCGCCCGGATCACCGGCAAGGTCCAGGCGGGTTACGTGTACGTCGACGGCCTCTCGGTCGGCGACGTCACGGAGGTCCACCTCAAGGACCGCCGCATCCTCGGCGAAGAGGGCATCATCTCGGTCTTCGTGGTGGTGGACTCCTCCACCGGCAAGATCGTGAGCGGTCCGAACATCCACGCCCGGGGCTCCGGCATCGAGGACTCGGCGTTCGACGCCGTGGTCCCGAAGGTCGACCAGGTCCTGAACAAGTCGGCCCAGGACGGCGTGCTCGAGCCCCACCAGCTCCAGCAGCTGATCCGCCGCACGGTGGGCAAGTGGGTCTCCGACACCTACCGCCGCCGGCCGATGATCCTCCCGGTCGTCGTCGAGGTCTGACGGGTCTGACCAGCAGCGCACCGGAGCGGGGCCCCTCGATTTGCATCGGGGCGCCCCGCTCCAGTACGTTTACGGCTCCGCCAGAACGGGAAGCACCGGCGCCGACGTGCGCCTGATCGCTTCTCCGGGAGGCGGGAAATCCGACTCAGATCTTCTGATAAAGTCGGAACCGCCGAAAGGCCCCCGGAGTGAAAACAAAAGGGACCGGAAAGCACCGAGGAAATCGGATCGGAAAGATCTGATAGAG
>NZ_JBEOXR010000068.1:0-37890 GCF_040296665.1 Streptomyces sp. NPDC002057 | reverse complement strand
ACCGCGACCACCAGCGGATTCGATCCCTGCAGGATCGCCGGCAGGATGAAGAACGTCAGCACGAGGAAGCTTGCGGCGAGGGCCCCGGCTCCACGCGGGCGTGGGCCCGGCGGTTCCGAGGCCTACGGGAACAGCTCGTCCTGGGCCGCGTCCCTGGCGCGGAGGAGGGCGCCGCGCAGGACCGCCGTGTCGCCGAGGGTGGTGGCGCGGACCTCCGTGGCGAGCGGGGAGAGGGTCGCGAGCTCGGCCTCCACGCGCGCGGCGAGCCCCGCGCCGCCCTGGTGGCCGGTCTCCCCGGCGAGGACCAGACAGCCGGGGTCAAGGACGGAGACCACCGCGGCGGCGCCGACGGCCAGGCGGCGGGCGAGGACGTCGAGGAAGGGGCCGTGCCCGGAGGCGAGCGCGTCGGCCGGATCGAGCCCGTGCGCGGTGGCGAGGCCGGCGACGGCGGCCGCGCAGGCCAGCTCGTGGAAGCCGCCGTCGCAGCCGGTGGCCGAGGGGAGCCCCGAGGTGCCGGGGACCGGCAGGAAGCCGATCTCGCCCGCACCGCCCGAGGCCCCGCGGCGCAGCCGCCCGTCGAGGACGACGGCGGCGCCGACGCCCTGGCCGAGCCAGAGGAGGACGAAGTCCTCGCGGCCGTGGGCCGCGCCCTCGCGCAGCTCGGCGACGGCGGCGAGGTTGGTCTCGTTCTCGACGAGGACGCGCGCGGGCAGCCGTTCCTGGAGGACGCCGACGAGCCGCCGGTGCCAGGCGGGCAGTCCCGAGGAGTCGCGGAGTTCGCCGCTGGCCGGGTCGATGAGGCCGGGAGCGCCGACGGCCACGCTGTGCAGCCGGTCGGCGCCCGCCTCCTTCACGGTCCGCTCCAGGAGGCTGACCGCCTTCTCCACGGCCGGCCCGGTGCCGCTCTCGGCGCCGACGGGCACGGAGGCCTCGGCGAGCGTCGTGCCGAGCAGGTCGGCGACGGTGACGGAGACGGAGCGGGTGCGGACGTCCAGGGCGGCGAGGTGCGCGCGGTCGGCGACGAGCCCGTACAGCTTGGCGTTCGGGCCCCGGCGCTCGGCTCCGGACTCCCCCACGACGTGGACGAGCCCGGAGCCCTGGAGCCGCTCGACGAGGTCGGCGACGGTGGGTCGGGAGAGTCCGGTGAGGCTCTTGAGCTGAGTGGCCGTCAACGGGCCCTCGTCCTGGAGCAGTCGCAGGGCGAACCGGTCGTTGATGGCTCGTGCGGTGCTCGGGGATGCGGCCATGCGGCGATCCTCTCAGACGCGCCCCGGCGAGGATGCCGTCCCGCGGGCTATTTATCAGGCAGGGTTCCTGATAGTTTACCCGCCACACCACGACCCTGGGAGGGGCCCATGGCGGCGGAGACCGTCACCAGCACCGATCGTCTGCGACGGGCGCGCTTCGCGGTCGCCGCCGTCTTCTGCGTCCACGGCGCCGTCACCGGCAGCTTCGCGACCCGCATCCCCTGGATCCAGGAGCACGCGGGCGTGAGCGCCGGACAGCTCGGGCTCGCGCTCGCCTTCCCGGCCCTCGGCGCCTCGCTCGCGATGCCGCTGGCCGGGGCGATCTCCCACCGCTTCGGCGCCCGTACGGCCCTGCGCGGGCTGCTCGTCCTGTGGACGCTCTCCCTGACGCTGCCCTCGCTCGCCCCGAACATCTGGGGCCTGTGCGGCGCGCTCTTCGTGTACGGCGCCACCGCCGGCATGTCCGACGTGGCGATGAACGCGCTCGGCGTCGAGACCGAGAACCGGCTCGGCCGGTCCATCATGTCGAGCCTGCACGGCATGTGGAGCGCGGGCGCCCTCGTCGGCTCCGCCGCCGGCACGGTCGCCGCCCACCTCGGCGGCGACGCCCGCCTCCACCACCTCGTCGCGGCCGTGGTCCTCACCGTCCTCGGCCTGCTCTTCTGCCAGGGCGTCCTCGACGTGCGCAGCACCCCGGACGAGGAGGCTCCGCCGCGCTTCTCCCTGCCGCCGAAGTCCGCGCTGATCATCGGCGCGGTCGGCTTCTGCGCGGTGTTCGCGGAGGGTGCCAGCCTCGACTGGTCGGCCGTCTACCTCCGGGACGAACTGGGCGGCTCCGCCGGTGTCGCGGCCGCCTCCACGACCGCCTTCGCCCTGACGATGACCATCGCGCGGCTCGCCGGCGACCGGGTCGTGGACCGCTTCGGCGCGGTCCGCACCGTACGGGTCGGGGGCGCCGCCGCCACCCTCGGCGGCGTCATGGTCGTCTTCGCCCCGCACGCCGCCGTCGCCATGGCCGGATTCGGACTCATCGGACTCGGGGTCGCGGTCGTCGTCCCGCTCGCCTTCGCGGCGGCCGGGCGCAGCGGCCCGAACCCCAGCCAGGCCATCGCGGGCGTCGCCACCATCACGTACACCTCGGGGCTCATCGCCCCCTCGGCGATCGGCGGCATCGCCGACGCGACCTCCCTGGTCTTCTCCTTCGGCCTGGTCACCCTGCTGACCCTGGGGCTCGTCGTCGGCGCGGGCGTCCTGCGGTCCGGCGGGCGCGAGACGGCGCCGGCGCCCGTGACGGAGAAGGCCCCGGCGAAGAGCCCCGGCTCGGTCGGGTGACCACGAGCACGCGGCGGCCCGCCGCCGGGCGCGGCTCCCCGCCCGGCGGCGGCGCATACCATGTGGCTGATCTTTTGCGGTCATGACACGACCGCCGGAACCGGAGAACGGGAGCGACCTCATGAACCTCGGCGTGCGCTGGACCTTGCACGGCGACGGGAAGACACCCGCTCCCGGAGCCGTCGTCCGGCCGGACGAACGGCTCTCCTGGCCCCGGACGGCCGGCCTCGGCGCCCAGCACGTGGTCGCGATGTTCGGAGCGTCCTTCGTCGCCCCGGTCCTCATGGGTCTGGACCCGAACCTCGCGATCATGATGTCCGGTGTCGCCACCGTGATCTTCCTGCTCGCGACCCGCGGCACCGTCCCCTCGTACCTCGGCTGCTCGCTCTCCTTCGTCGGAGTCGCCGCCGCCATCCGTGCCTCGGGCGGCACCAGCGCCACCGTGACCGGCGCGATCCTCGTCGTCGGCGCGGTGCTCTTCCTCGCCGGTCTCGCGGTCCGGAGGTTCGGCGCGCGGATCATCCACGCGGCGATGCCGCCGATCGTGACCGGCGCCGTCGTCATGCTGATCGGCTTCAACCTGGCCCCGGTCACCGCGTCGACGTACTGGCCGCAGGACCAGTGGACGGCCCTCCTCGTGATGCTGTTCACGGGTCTCGCCGTCGTCTGTCTGCGCGGCTTCTGGTCCCGGATCGCGATCTTCCTCGGCCTGATCTTCGGCTACGGCATCTCCTGGGTCTTCGACCTCGTCTTCGGCAGGATCCACTCGATGTCCGCGAGCGGCCAGGTCACCGACCACTGGCGGCTCGACCTCTCCGGAGTCTCGAAGGCCGACTGGATCGGTCTGCCGTCCTTCCACGGCCCCAGCTTCGAGTGGTCCGCGATCCTGGTCGCGCTGCCCGTCGTGATCGCCCTGATCGCCGAGAACGCCGGACACGTCAAGGCCGTCGGCGAGATGACCGGGGACAACCTGGACGACAAGCTCGGCACCGCGATCGCCGCCGACGGCGCCGCCTCGATGCTGTCGACCGCCGTGGGCGGCCCGCCGAACACCACGTACTCCGAGAACATCGGCGTCATGGCCGCCACCCGCGTCTACTCGACGGCCGCCTACTGGGCCGCGGCCGGATTCGCCCTGCTCTTCGGCCTCTGCCCGAAGTTCGGCGCGATCGTCGCCGCCATCCCCGGCGGCGTCCTCGGCGGCATCACCGTCATCCTGTACGGCATGATCGGCCTGCTCGGCGCCCAGATCTGGATCAACGCCAAGGTCGACCTGCGCAACCCGCTCAACCTGGTCCCGGCCGCCGCCGGCATCATCATCGGCGTCGGCGGGGTGAAGCTCACCTTCACGGACACCTTCGAGCTGGGCGGCATCGCGCTCGGCACGATCGTCGTCATCACCGGCTACCACGTGCTGAGGGCCTTCGCCCCGGCCCACCTCAAGGAGCAGGAGCCGCTGCTCGACTCCGGCACCAGCTCGTACGAGAGCACGTCCGGCGAGGAGCCGCCCTCGAAGGGCTGAGTGATTCGCCCGTTCTGGGGAAGCCGGGCCCGGGGAGTTCCCCCGACGGCCCGGCGGCTGGGAGCCTGCCTCCATGGCGCAGACCCAGCAGATCGGGCAGCTCGGGCAGGTCGATCGGATCGACCCGCTCGACCGGATCGACGAGATCGGACAGATCGCACAGGCCGGGCAGCGGCTCGGACCGTTCCTGGCCGTCGACCCCGTGGTGGACCGGATGCGGGCGCTCCGCTCGGCCTGGCATCCGGCCGACGGGGTCGCCGTCTTCAACCGGGTCTACCTGACCGTCACGGAGGAGATCGGCCACGCCATCGAGGCGGGCGGTTTCGCCGACAGACGGGCCGCCACCACCCTCGACGTGCGGTTCGCCGAGCGCTACCTCGCGGCGGTCGACGCCGCCGCCACCGGACGCGCCGCGCCCGCCTGCTGGCGGCCCCTGTTCCACTACCGGCGCCATCCCGGCGTACGGCCGCTGCAGTTCGCGCTCGCCGGGATCAACGCCCACATCGGCCACGACCTGGCGCTCGCGGTGGTCGACGCCTGCGGGATCCTGGAGTGCGGGCCCACCGACCTGGAGGACGAGTTCGACCGGGTCGGCGACATCCTCGTCCTCCTGGAGGAGCGCATCCGGGAGGAACTGATGCCGGGCCCGGACCTCCTGGAGATCGCGGACCCGCTGACACATCTGCTCGGCTGCTGGAGCCTGGACCGGGCCCGCGACGGGGCCTGGCTCGCGGCACGCTCGCTGTGGGAGCTGCGCGCCCTTCCCGAGCTGGCCGAGGAGTTCACGGAACGCCTCGACCGCTCGGTGGGCCTGGTGGGACGGATGCTGCTCACGCCCCTGGCCGGGCCCTGAAACCACGGCACCCGGGCCCGAGCAGGCCGTGGACCCCCCCGGGCCCGGCGCCGGGCCGGGCCCCGAACGGTGTCGCTCAGTCCTCCGGCAGCTCGACCGGGGCGATCTCGTCGTACACGTCGCCCGGACCGGGGTTGGTGGCGTCGGTGCCGCCGCCGAAGTGGTGCATCACGCCCCAGACCGCGTTGAGCGCCGTCTGCACCGCGCCCTCGGCCCAGCCGGCCGTCCAGGAGATGTCGTCGCCCGCGAGGAAGATGCCGCGCTTGTCCTCGGGCAGCCGGTCCTGCATGAAGTGGGTGAACAGGCGCCGCTGGTAGCGGTAGTGGCCGGGCAGGTTGGCCTTGAACGCGCCCATGAACCAGGGCTCGTTCTCCCAGGAGACCGTCACCGGGTTGCCGATGATGTGCTTCCGGATGTCGACGTTCGGGTAGATCTCGCCGAGCGACTTGAGCATGACCTCCATCCGCTCGTTCGCGGAGAGCGGCAGCCACTTCAGGCTGTCGTCGCACCAGGTGTACGAGAGGCAGATGGTGGCCGGCTTGTCCGGGCCGTCGTCCAGGAGGTAGGTGCCGCGGGTCATCCGGTCGGTCAGCGTCATCGACATGACGTCTCGGCCGGTGACCTCGTCCTTGTCCAGCCAGAACGGCCGGTCGACGGGGACGAACAGCTTCGAGCTCTCCATGTAGTGGGTGCGCTCCATCGCCGTCCAGTGGTCGATCGGGAAGAGCGAGTCGTCACAGGCGATCTTGGAGAGCAGCAGCCAGGACTGCGCGGTGAAGATCGCCGCCTGGAAGGTGCGGATGTCGCCGGAGGCGTCGGTGACGGTGATCCGGTTGCCGGCGGTCCGGTTCAGCCGGGTCACGGCAGGCTTCGGGGCGCCCTCGTGGAGGGAGCTGAGCGAGGTGCCCTGCGCCCAGTGGACGATCTTCTCCGGCTCGCGCTCCCACAGGCGCAGCGGCAGCTGCTGCGAGCCGCCCACGATGCCGCGGTGGTGGTCGTCGGCCTCGGTGTAGACGACGCGGAGGATCTCCAGGATGGAGTTGGGGAAGTCGGTGTCCCAGCCGCCGGTGCCGAAGCCGACCTGGCCGAAGATCTCGCGGTGCCGGAAGGACTTGAAGGACTCCGACTCGCAGAGGAAGCCGTAGAAGGTCTGGTTGTCGAGCTTCTCGACGAGCTTCGACCAGATCTCGCGGATGCGCGGGACGTCCCGCTCGCGCATGGCCTGGTTCATGTCGGAGAAGTCGGCGCCCTCGTCCAGACAGGCGTTCCACGCGTTCATCACGTCGCGGTAGACCTGCGGCAGGTCGTCGACGGTGGTGGCGTAGTGGGACTCGCCCTTGAGGTCGACGACGGTCGACGGGGTCGACTCGGCCAGCGGGTTCGGGAAGGGCGTGGTCTCCAGGCCGACGAGGTCGATGTAGTGCTGGAGCGCGGTCGAGGAGGGCGGGAAGCGCATGGCGCCCATCTCCGCGGTGAGACCCTCGGTGGCGGTGCCCTCGAAGCCGACGGTGCGCAGTCGGCCACCGATCTGGTCGGCCTCGTAGACGACGGGCTTGAGGCCCATCTTCATCAGCTCGTAGGCGGCGATGATGCCGGAGAGCCCGCCACCGATGACGGCGACCTCGGTGCCGTGCTCGGTCGCGGGTATCTGGCCGAGCCCGGCCGGGTGGGCCAGGAAGTCGTCGTAGGCGTACGGGAAGTCCGGACCGAACATGGTGATCGGCGGCTGGCCGTCGCTGTGGGGGACGGCGGTCGTGGGCACCGTGGACGTCATGGGGTACGGACTCCTTGCGCGGGAAAGAGGGTGAGGCCGGGCGACTCGGCGGGGGCGGGCGGGGCGCTTCAGACGAGGGGGCCGTAGAGGCTCGGGCGCCGGTCGCGGAGGTAGGGGTTCTCCTCGCGGGAGACCGCGAGGAAGGCCGGGTCGACGTCGCCGAGGACGAGGTCCTCGCCGCGTCCGGCCCGCGCCCGGGCGGTGCCGTCGGGGCCGGCCAGGGTGGAGAGGCCGACGAACTCGAAGGCGCCCTCGGGGCCGGTCCGGTTGGCGTACGCGATGTAGAGCTGGTTCTCGAAGGCGCGCACGGGGACGACGGACTCGGCGACGACCTCGGCGGGGTGCATGAGGGCGGTCGGCACGAGGAGGAGGTCCGTGCCGGCCAGCGCCTGCGCCCGCACGTTCTCGGGGAACTCGACGTCGTAGCAGATCATCAGGCCGACGGTGAGGCCGTCGATCTCCGCCTGCACGACGCCGTCCTCCCCGGGCGTGAACCACTGGTGCTCGAAGTCGCCGTAGAGGTGGGTCTTGCGGTAGTTCGCGAGGAGGGAGCCGTCGGCGCCGACGAGCAGGGCGGAGTTGTGGAGGACCCCGTGCCGCTCGGTGTTCCGCTCCGGGTAGCCGTAGCCGATGGCCAGGCCGTGGCGTACGGCGAGCGCCGCGACGGCGCGGGCGGAGGGGCCGTCGGCCGGTTCGGCCAGGCGCGCCATGTCGGCGCCGATCGCGTACCCGGTGAGGAAGAGCTCGGGGGCGAGCAGCAGCCCCGCGCCGGCGGCGGCGGCGCGACCGGCGGCCTCGTCGAGGATCTTGAGATTGGCGGCCACGTCGCCGAGTTCACCGGAGCTCTGGAGCAGGGCGGTGCGCAGCGCGGGCATGCGTGATCCTCGGGGGTCGGAGTACAGGGGGAAGACGTCAAAAACGGTACGGTTTCGCGCTCCGTCGGGACAAGACGGGAGCGTTGCGGACCGACCGTCGAACCGTTGCGCGATCGGAGGGTGCGGCGGCGATTCGTTGCGCGCGACTCCTCCCGGGGTCTCAGGGCTCCCCCGCCGCGCGGCGGAGACGGAACCGTCCTGAGGCTCGACGCCGTGCGGCGGCCCTCGCGGAAGAGTGGTCCTCGTCCGGACGACCTGCCGGACGACCTGCCGAAAGGACCGGAAGACCATGAACGTCCGCGTGAACCGCCGTACGAAGATCACCGCCCTCGCCGCCGCCCTCCTGATCACCGCGGGGACCGCGGGATCGGCCGTCGCCTCGGGAGACGGCGGGCCCGGCACGAGGACCGCCGAGGCCTCGCGGACCAGGACCCACCAGCAGGAGGCCGCGGCGCTGACCGGTACCGCCAAGCTCTACCGCCCGGCCGGGGACGACATCACGTTCACGTTCGACGCGCACCTCGCCAAGAAGGACAGCGCCGATCCGATGAAGGCCACCGGCACCTTCACCTTCAGCCACTACAAGGGCGACTGGGGCGGCCGGGCCACGGTGAAGGTCGACTGCCTCACCACGGGCGGCAAGGTCGCCGTCGTGACGGGCATCGTGACCGACACCGACGTGGAGGACTTCCGGAACAAGCGGGTCGGCGTCACCGTGCACGACCTCGGGAAGAAGGACCGCCTCGGCTACAGCTGGGCGAGCGCCGATCCCCGTACGGACGTGGTGGCGCCCTGCCTCAGCGGCGCGCCCTTCGAGCGGATCAAGGCCGGGACGGGCGACTTCAAGGTGACACCGTGGGAGTTCGTCTACCCGACCGAGTAGACCGCCCCACGGGGGTGGGCGGGCGGAGGGCGGTGCGGGAACCACGGCCCGCGCCGCCCCGGCCGCCGGCGTCCCCGCGGGGTTACGCGGGCGAGCCCGAGGAGAAGCGCCGCAGCAGCGGCGAGAGCACCAGGACGGACTTGGTGCGCTCCACGAACGGCTCGCCCGCGATCCGTTCCAGGACCCGCTCGAAGTGGCGCATGTCCGAGGCGAAGACCTGGACGACGGCGTCCGCGTCACCGGTGACGGTCGACGCGGACACCACCTCGGGGTACCGCTCCAGTCCTCGCCGGATGTCGTTCGGCGAGGTGTTGTGGCGGCAGTAGATCTCGACGAACCCCTCGGTCTCCCAGCCGAGCGCCGCCGGGTCCACCCTCACGGTGAAGCCGGTGATGGCGCCCTCGGCCCTGAGCCGGTCCACGCGCCGCTTCACGGCGGGCGCCGAGAGGCCGACGAGCGAGCCGATGTCGGCGTAGCTGCGGCGGGCGTCTTCCGCGAGGGCGTGGACGATGCGTTCGTCGAGGTCGTTGAGTCGCACTACGGGTGGATCACTTCTCTGTGGTGGCCAGGCGGGAGCGGCGCATGCCGTACAGGAAGTAGAACACGAGGCCCGCGGCCATCCAGCAACCGAAGACGGCCCAGGTGATCGCGTCCAGGCTGAACATGTTGTAGACGCAGAACAGGAAGCCCAGGATCGGGAAGGTCCAGCCGAGCGGCACGCGGAAGGTGCGGTCCATCGTCGGGCGGGTGCGGCGCAGCACGATCACCGCGATGTTGACCAGGGCGAAGGCGAACAGGGTGCCGATGCTCGTGGCGTCGACGAGCTTGCCGAGCGGGATGACGGAGGCGAGCGCGCCGCAGAACAGGGACACGATGACCGTGTTGACGCGCGGGGTGCCGGTCTTGCCGCTGACCCTGCCGAAGACCTTGGGCACGAGGCCGTCGCGGGACATCGCGAAGAGCACGCGGGTCTGGCCGTAGAGGACGGTGAGCACGACGCTGGCGATGGAGATGACGGCACCGGCGGCGAGCAGGGTGCCCCAGAACTTCTGGCCGCTGACGTCGTTCATGATCGCGGCGAGCGTGGCCTCGGAGCCGTCGAAGTCCTTCCAGTTCCAGGCGCCGACGGCGACGGCCGCGACCAGGACGTAGAGGACGGTGACGATGAGCAGCGAGAGCATGATCGCGCGGGGCAGGTCACGCTTGGGGTTCTTGGCCTCCTCACCGGCGGTGGAGGCGGCGTCGAAGCCGATGTAGGAGAAGAAGAGGCTGGCTCCGGCGGCGCTGACGCCGGCCATGCCGAGCGGCATGAAATCGGCGTAGTTGCCGGACTTGAAGCCCATGAAGCCGATGGCGCAGAAAAGCACGAGCGCGGCGATCTTCACGAAGACCATGATCGTGTTGACCACGGCGGACTCACGGGCGCCGCCGAGCAGGAAGACCATCGCGAGCAGGACGACGATCAGACCCGGCAGGTTGATGAAGCCGCCCTCGCCGGGCGCCGAGGAGAGCGCGGCGGGGAGGGTGACGCCGATCGTGCCGTCGAGCAGCTCGTTGAGGTACTCGCCCCAGCCGACCGCCACGGCGGCGACGGAGACGCCGTACTCCAGGACCAGGCACCAGCCGCAGACCCAGGCGACGAGTTCACCCATCGTTGCGTACGCGTACGAGTACGAGGAGCCGGCCACCGGTATGGTGCCGGCCAGCTCGGCGTACGAGAGGGCGGAGAAGAGCGCCGTGAGGCCGGCGATGACGAAGGCGAGGGTGACCGCGGGGCCGGCCTTCGGGACGGCGTCGCCGAGGACGACGAAGATGCCGGTGCCGAGCGTGGCACCGATGCTGATCATGGTCAGCTGCCACATGGAGAGCGAGCGGCGGAGGTTGCCGCCTTCGCCCTGCCCACCCTCTGCGACCAGCTGTTCCACCGGCTTGCGCCGGGTCAGTGCGCCGAGGGCGGAGGTCTTGCGGGGGGCCGTGTCGTCGACCGGTGGGGCTGCGCCGTGGTCCAGCACTGCGGAGGCTCCTTATCGCTGCCTGTAGGCGGGGCGTGGACCGCGGCGGTACGTGGGCATGACGAGGCAAGCCCACGGGGGAAGGGGAACCGCCGAGCAGGCGGTCGCCGCCACTCCTGGTACGGGGCACGAGCCTATGGGTCAGGCTTCGCACTCGTAATGCAGGGTTGTTGCGCAGTACCGAATGATCATTGCGCTCTCGGGGCACAGACGGGGAAACATTGCGCTCCCCCGCATGAATCCACACATTGGGGGTGTGAACCGGTCCCCGGGTGCGCATTGACTCCTCGTGCCCCATGACCCACGCTGCGAGCCCTCGACGACCTCACGATCGGAGGCCCGGGTGGCCTGGCTCGACCCGGCACCGTTCCTGCGCGGCACGTCCTGGCTGGACGGGAACCGGCCCGTGCGCGCCGACCCGGACGACCTGCAACGGCTGCCGTGGGACATCGCCGAGCGGGCCGCGCTGCCCATCGGCGTGCGGATCGAGTTCACGGCCTCGCCCGGCACGCGCGCGGTACGGCTCCGCTACCGGGCGCGCGTCCCCGGGCCGGACGACCCGCTGGCCGCGCTGCGCCACTGCTTCGCCCTCTGGAGCGGTACGCGGCTCGTCGGCGAGACCTGCGCCGCGCCGGCCGCCGAGGCCACCGTCACCCTCCCGCTGCCTCCGGCCGGCGGCGTCTTCACCGTCCACCTCCCGGAGGGCCAGGCGCCGGTGCCGCTCGCCCTGGGGGCCCTCGGCGGCTCCCTCTCCCCCGCCCCGGTACGGCCCCGCTGGCTGGTCCACGGCGACTCGATCACGGAGGGCTGGTGGTCGACCCGCCCGGCCCACTCCTGGCCCGCCACGGCGGGACGGCTGCTCGGCCTCGACCCGGTGAACCTCGGGTACGCGGGCGGGGCGCGCGGCGAACTGCCGCTCGCCGAGCACCTGGCGCGGCTCCCGGGCGAGCTGATCACCCTCGCCTTCGGCACCAACTGCTGGTCCACGGTCCCCGCGACGGCCGACTGGCTGTACGCCACCGTCAGGGCCTTCGTCGGCCTGGTCCGCCGGGGCCATCCGGACACCCCGCTGCTGATCGTCTCGCCCGTCCTGCGCCCGGCGGCCGAGCACACCCGCAACGCCCTCGGGGCGACCCTCACGGAGCTGCGCAGGGCCATGGAGCGGGCGGGCCGGGACCTGGCCGCCGAGGGCGACGGACGGCTCCTGGTGCTCCCCGGGCGACCGCTGCTGGGCCCGGAGCACCTCGCGGACGGCCTGCACCCGAACGACCGGGGCCACGCCCGGATCGCGACGGCGGTGGCGGAGGCGCTGCGCGGGGTCCTGGGGGACCTGGACGGGGCCGCGGACCCGCACGCCGGGCGGCCACCCTCGCGAGGCCCCGTGGGCGGCGGTCCGCCCCTCCTCACCCCTCCGGCGCCGTGAGCCTCCTGACCAGGAACGTGCAGGCGTCGGCCTCGTCGTGGCCGACGCCCCGGGGGTCGGTCCAGCTCCAGCGGTCGGTGTACGCGACGACGGGCGTGTAGCCGAGCCGCTCGTACAGCGCGGCCGCCCGCGGGTTGTCGTGTCCCACCCCGAGGCCCAGGAAGGCCGCGCCCCGCTCCCGCGCCAGCTCCTCGGCCGCGCGGATCAGGGCCGTGCCGACGCCCTGGCCGCGCAGCTCCGGCCGTACGTCGAGGCCGTTGAACTCCGGGCAGTCCCCCACCTCGGTCCGCACCTCGGGCGCCGCGCAGCCGTCCCAGCGGACCTGTCCGTGCCCGGCGGGCACCCCGTCGCGCCAGGCGAGGAGGTACGTGCCGGTCCCGGCCTCCTGCCGCGCGAACCGGTCGGCGTGGCGCGTCGGCGCCCCCGGCGCGGGCAGCCACCGGTCGAGCAGGGGTACGTCCTCGGCACGGCAGGGCCTGATCTGCGTACGGTCCACACGGTCCATGCGGCGACGGTACGGGAACGCCGTGGGCCCCCGGGAGGGAATTCCCGGGGGCCCACGGCGTGAGCGGTGTCGCGGGGACTAGCTCCAGCTGGCGTGCAGCGGCTTGCCCTCGGCGTAGCCCGCGGCGGACTGGATGCCGACGACGGACTTCTCCTCGAACTCGGCGAGCGAGCCGGCACCGGCGTAGGTGCAGGAGGAGCGGACGCCCGCGATGATCGAGTCGATCAGGTCCTCGACGCCCGGACGCTGCGGGTCGAGGAACATGCGCGAGGTGGAGATGCCCTCCTCGAACAGCGCCTTGCGGGCGCGGTCGTACGAGGACTCGTCGGAGGTCCGGTTCTTGACGGCGCGCGCGGACGCCATGCCGAAGGACTCCTTGTAGAAGCGCCCCTTGGCGTCCTGCTGGAGGTCGCCCGGGGACTCGTAGGTGCCGGCGAACCAGGAGCCGATCATCACGTTGGAGGCACCGGCGGCGAGCGCCATGGCCACGTCGCGCGGGTGACGGACACCGCCGTCGGCCCAGACGTGCTTGCCGTACTTCCTGGCCTCGGCGGCGCACTCCAGGACGGCCGAGAACTGCGGCCGGCCGACGCCGGTCATCATGCGGGTGGTGCACATGGCACCGGGGCCCACGCCGACCTTGATGATGTCGGCTCCGGCCTCGATGAGGTCCTTGACGCCCTCGGCGGCGACGATGTTGCCCGCGACGATCGGGACCTGCGGGTCGAGCGCCCGTACGGTCCGGATCGCACTGATCATCGACTCCTGGTGGCCGTGCGCGGTGTCGATGACGAGCGTGTCGACGCCCGCGTCGAGCAGCTGCTTGGCCTTGCCCGCCACGTCGCCGTTGATGCCGACGGCGGCCGCGATCCGCAGCCGGCCCTTCTTGTCGACGGCTGGGCTGTAGAGGGTCGCGCGCAGCGCGCCCTTACGGGTGAGGATGCCGACCAGCTTGCCGTCGGCGTCGACGGCCGGGGCGTAGCGGCGGTTGGCCGCGTCGAGCGTGTTGAACGCCTCGCGGGGGTCGATGTCCGCGTCCAGGAGCAGCAGGTCCTTGGACATGACCTCGGAGAGCTGGGTGAAGCGGTCCACACCGGCGAGGTCGGCGTCGGTGACGACACCGACCGGGCGGCGGTTCTCGTCGACGACGACACCGGCGTCGTGGGCCCGCTTCGGCAGCAGGGAGAGCGCGTCGGCGACGGTCTGGTGCGGCTCCAGGACGATGGGGGTGTCGAGCACGTGGTGGCGGCTCTTGACCCACGAGATGACGTCGGTGACGACCTCGATCGGGATGTCCTGCGGGATGACGACCAGTCCACCGCGGCGAGCGACGGTCTCGGCCATGCGGCGGCCGGCGATGGCGGTCATGTTGGCCACGACGAGCGGGATCGTCGTCCCGCTTCCGTCCGGCGAGGAGAGGTCCACCGCCTGGCGGGAACCGACGGCCGAGCGGCTCGGCACCATGAACACATCGTCGTACGTCAGGTCGTAGGGCGGCTTGACGTCATTGAGGAAACGCACGTGCTGACATCCCAGTCGTTCGGATCGGCCCCTAGGCATTTCAGCCAGGGGAAAAAGCACGTAGTTCATTCTCCCACGCCTGTACGAATACCAGCCCCGGGCTAATCATCCGAGCCTTGGCGCAGGTGCTTCGTGGGATCCTCCGAAGCCTCCCCCAGGGCGAGGAGGACCGTGAGGCGAGTGGGGCGCTCCTCGACGGCCGTGGTGAAGACGTCCTGGGCGGTCCGCCACTCGCGGGGGCGGGTCCTGGCGTACTCCTGCCAGCCGGTGACGACGAGGGTGACCGGCTCGGGGAGGTCGGTCAGGCAGTCGGCGAGGGCGTCCCAGTTGCGGCCGAACCAGTCGGGCAGGTCGAGGACGGCGGCGCACCGGTCCATGAGGGCGGCCTTGTCGGTGACGCCGGTCAGGTCGAGGAGGACGGGATCGTCAGTCCCCATCCGTGATCACCTCCCGGAAGGACGCGTAGTGGTCGTCGGTCCAGTAGATCTCACCGTTCCGCCCGGTGACGATCCGGCGTGCGCCCCGGTCGCGCTCGCCGGGGGTCCTCACGGTGTACTCGCGGTAGTAGCCGCGCGCCTCGCGGGGCAGGATCCGCTCGAAGTTGGAGAAGACGGCCCCGTCCTTCGCGTACGGGTAGGGGCCGCCGCGCGCGATGAGGGCGAGCGTCCGGCGCGCCTCGGGGGGCAGCTCGGCGGCCCGTACGGTGGCCAGTCCGGAGGTTCCGGTGGGCGCCGCGGCCTCGGCCGTGGCGGTGGTGCGGGCAGACGCGACGGGATCGGCTCCGCCGCCGCCCGCCGAGGAGCACCCGGCCAGGAGGACGCACAGGACGAGTGCGAGGAGCACGCGCGGGGGCCGGAGCAGCATGTCCCGAACATACCGTCACGGGATGGCTCCGGCCCCTCGCAGTCCGTTACGGGACGGCTCCGGCCCGTCGGTCGACCGGGTCGTCAGACGCTGTCCGGGTCCGTCCGGTCGAGCGCCGGGTGGGTGCCCGGGCTGGACTCGGTGAGGAGGTAGTCCGCCGCGGCGCGGTCGGTCACCAGGCTGGTGACGAGTCCGGAGCGGAGCACCGCGCCGATCGCCGCCGCCTTGCGCTGGCCGCCCGCGATCGCCACGACCTCGGGGATGCGGCGCAGCCGGTCCGCCTCGACGGTGATGCAGCGCTCGCCCAGGTCTCGGCCGACCCGGCGCCCGTCGGCGTCGAAGAGGTGCGCGGACATCTCGGCGGCGACGCCGAGCGAGGCGTAGTGGGCGCGCTCCTCGTCGGAGAGCATGTCGTGGACGGTCGAGATGCCCGGCTCCCAGGAGCCGATGGAGACACAGGCGACGGTCACCTTGTCGAAGTACTCGAAGGCCCGCGCGATGCCGGTCTGGCTGCGCAGCGCGGCCGCCGTCGCGGGGTCGGGAAGCAGCATCGGCGCGTAGATGGGGTGGGCCTCGCCGCCGGAGACCTGCGCGGCGCGGCGCACCGCCTCGACGGAGCCGCGCTCGGCGGTCCCGGCGTCGTACACCCCGGTGAGCTGGACGACCGTGCACGGGGGCAGCCGGTCGAGGGCCGCCGCCATGTGGATGGTGGAGCGGCCCCAGGCCAGGCCCAGGACGTCGCCCTCGGTGACCAGCTCGCCGAGCAGGTCGGCCGCGACCTCGCCGAGGTTCTCCGGGTCGGGCGACTCGTCCTCGCCCTCCGCCGGCGACTCGACGACGACGGCGTGGCGGAGCCCGTAGCGGGCACGGAGCGCGTCGGAGCGCTCGGCGTCCAGCTCGGCCGGTACCCGGATCTCGATCCGTACGAGATCGCGCTCCAGGGCGGTCTCCAGGACCCGGGCCACCTTGAAGCGGCTCACGCCGAACTCCTCGGCGATCTGGATCTTGGACTTGCCCTCGAGGTAGAAGCGGCGGGCCATGGCCGCCGCCTGCACCAGCTCCGCGGGGCCCATCCGCAGGGCTGACCGTCCCGCCGACATACCCGCCACCGCGATCTCCTCACTGCCGTTCACGTACCGCTGTTCACGTAACGGTGCTCACGTACCGATGTTCACGTCACGACGTTCACGTACCGATGTTCAGGTACCGCTGTCGTTCACACTCTGGACTCGCCGTCCATCCTGTCAGATCCGGCGTGCCTTGATCAGTCCTGTCGGCGGCCCGACGGGCCGCGTTCATCCGCCGGAGGCTCAGTGGCCACACGCCCACGGGGCGGTGGCCGTCACGGCGTCCGCGCGGGCCCTCAGCGAGGCGACGGCGGCGGCCGGATCGGCGGCGCCGTAGACCGCGGAACCGGCGACGAAGACGTCGGCTCCGGCCTCGGCGCACCGCTCGATCGTGGACTCGGCGACGCCGCCGTCGACCTGGAGCCACAGCTCCAGACCGTGCTTGGAGATCAGCTCACGGGTGCGGCGGATCTTGGGCAGCATGATGTCGAGGAAGGCCTGCCCGCCGAAGCCGGGCTCGACGGTCATGATCAGCAGCATGTCGAGCTCGGGGAGCAGGTCCTCGTACGGCTCGATCGGCGTGGCCGGCTTGAGCGCCATCGAGGCCCGCGCGCCCTTGGCCCTGATCTCCCGCGCGAGCCGCACCGGGGCGGCGGCGGCCTCCACGTGGAAGGTCACCGAACCGGCGCCGGCCTCCACGTACTGGGGGGCCCAGCGGTCGGGGTCCTCGATCATCAGATGGCAGTCGAGCGGGGTCCGCGTCGCCCGCGCCAGCGACTCCACGATCGGCACGCCCAGCGTCAGATTGGGCACGAAGTGGTTGTCCATCACGTCGACGTGCAGCCAGTCGGCTCCGTCGACGGCCTTCGCCTCCTCGGCGAGCCGGGCGAAGTCCGCGGACAGGATGCTGGGGTTGATCTGCGCCATGGGCCAAGCCTCCCACGTTCTTGGGTACTTCTTTGCCGCTGCGCTGTTTCGGTTGCGGTCCAGACCACTTTCGGTACGAAGCGACGAGCGCGGGACCGGCACGGAACGGGAGATTACGGTCAGACGATCGAAGGGTCGGGGGCTCCCGGGAGCCCCCGAAGGCCCTCCCGCTCAGGCGGTCCGGCGCAGCAGCGCCAGGTACATCGCGTCCGTACCGTGCAGATGCGGCCAGAGCTGGACGTCCGGCCCGTCGCCGAGCGCCGGTACGCCCGGCAGCAGCGGCCGGGCGTCGATCAGCTCGGCACCGCCGACCTTCTTCAGGACGTCGTCGACGACCACCCGGGTCTCGGCCAGGTGCGGCGAGCAGGTCGCGTACCCCACGACACCGCCGATACGGACGGCGCTCAGGGCCTCGGTGAGCAGGGCGCGCTGGAGCGGGGCGAAGCCGTCCAGGTCCTCGGGACGACGGCGCCAGCGGGCCTCGGGGCGGCGGCGCAGGGCACCGAGACCCGAGCACGGCACGTCCATCAGGACCCGGTCGAAGGAGCCGGGACGCCACGGCGGGCGGGTGCCGTCGGCGGCGATCACCTGGTAGGGCCCGGGGTTGCCGGCCAGCGCGCGCTCGACGAGGCGGGCGCGGTGCGGCTGCTTCTCGGAGGCGAGCAGGGCGGCGCCGCGCTCGGCCGCGAGGGCGGCGAGGAGCGCGGCCTTGCCGCCGGGGCCCGCGCACCCGTCGAGCCAGCGGGCGTCGGGGCCCTCGACCGGCGCGTTGGCGAGGGCGATCGCGACGAGCTGGCTGCCCTCGTCCTGGACACCGGCGCGGCCGTCCTTGACCGCCTCGATGGCACCGGGCTCGCCGCCCTCCACCATGCGGACGGCGAAGGGCGACCAGCGGCCCGGCAGGGTCTCGGTGGCCTCGGCGAGCTCCTCCGTGGTGGAGCGGCCGGGACGGGCGACGAGGGTGACCTCGGGGCGGTCGTTGTCCGCCTCCAGGAGGTCCTCGATGCCGGCGCGACCGCCGCCGAGGGAGTCCCAGAGCGCCGAGACGACCCAGCGGGGGTGCGAGTGGACGACGGCGAGGTGGTCCTCGGGGTCCGCGTCGTACGGCGGGGCGACCTGCGCCACCCAGGCGTCCAGGTCCTGCTGCGAGATCTTCCGCAGCACGGCGTTCACGAACTTGGCCCGGCCGTCGCCGAGCACCACCCGCGCCAGCTCGACGCTGGCCGAGACGGCGGCGTGGGTGGGGATCCGGGTGCCGAGCAGCTGGTGGGCGCCGAGCGCGAGCACGTCGAGCACCGGCGGGTCGACCTCGCGCAGCGGCCGGTCGATGCAGGCGGAGATGATCGCGTCGTACGTGCCCTGGCGGCGGAGCGTCCCGTAGACCAGTTCGGTCGCGAGCGCCGCGTCACGCCCGTCGAAGTCACCGGCCTCCCGGGCCTTCCGCAGCAGCGGCGGCAGCACCAGGTTCGCGTAGGCGTCCCGCTCGTCCACCGCCCTCAGCGCCTCGAAGGCGAGCATCCGGACGGGGTCCTTCTGGGGCCGCCGGTAGGGCTTGTGGGGACGGCGACGTGCCTGCTCGCTCAAAGGTGCTCCGCGTGACGAAATGACGAGGTCGAACCACCCAAGCCTACGTCCGCCGCGCCCCCGCCGGTTCCCGGGGCCGTGACCGGCCGCCCGGACCCGCCGGGGACCCCGATGGACCCGCCGGCGGCCCGGCCTACGCGCCCAGCCGCTCGCCGGGCGCGATGCGGACGCCGCGGGCCCAGTCGGCCGCCTTCATCGGCTTCTTGCCCTGGGGCTGCACCCAGAGGAGCTCGACGGCGTACGAGCCGGTGCCCGCGTACACGTTGTTCTTGCCCGCGGCGAGCTCGCCCGGGGCGAGGTCGCCGCGGTCGGGCAGCGGGGTGACCTGGATCAGCTTGAGCCGCTCGCCGCGGAAGAGCGTCCAGGCGCCGGGGGCCGGGGTGCAGCCGCGGACCATCCGGTCCACCCGGAGGGCGGGGGCGGCGAAGTCGACGTGGGCGTCCTCGACCTGGATCTTCGGGGCGAGGGTGACGCCCTCGGCGGGCTGCGGCACGGCCTTGAGCGTGCCGTCCTCGATGCCGTCCATGGTCGCGGCGAGCAGCCCGGCGCCCGCGAAGGCGAGCCGGGTGAGCAGGTCGCCGCTGGTGTCGGTCGGCCGGACGTCCTCGGTGACGACGCCGTAGACCGGGCCCGAGTCCAGCCCCTCCTCGATCAGGAAGGTGGACGCGCCCGTCACCTGGTCACCGGCCATCAGCGCGTGCTGCACGGGCGCGGCGCCCCGCCAGGCGGGCAGCAGCGAGAAGTGCAGGTTGACCCAGCCGCGGGCGGGGATGTCGAGGGCCGCCTTCGGCAGGATGCCGCCGTAGGCGACGACCGGGCAGCAGTCCGGGGCGATCTCCCGCAGCCGGGCGAGGAACTCCTCGTCGCGCGGCCTGGCCGGCCGGAGGATCTCGATCCCGGCCTCCTCCGCCCGCTGGGCCACCGGGCTGGCGACGAGCCGCCGGCCGCGTCCCGCCGGGGCGTCCGGCCGGGTGACCACGGCGGCCACCTCGTGCCGGCCGGAGGCGAGCAGGGCGTCCAGAGCGGGTACGGCGACCTCGGGGGTGCCTGCGAAGACGAGCTTCATGGGTGGCGACTGCCTGTCTGTCCGGGGGCTTTGCGGGCAGCGCACCAGTCTAGGCGCCCGGTACGGAGGGGGCGTACGGAAGGACGAGCGCCCCGCGCATATGCGTGTACGCCCCCGCAGCGTGACCCAACTCCCGGTGGCGCGTTGGTCAAGAGAGATTGACCGATTCGGGTCGCCGTTCCCCCCTGCGACCCTTCCCCTTACATGCCGGTTCGAGAGGCTTTCACATGGCCGACCACGCAACCCACGACGCCCAGGCTCGGGCGAGTCTGCACCTGCTGGTGCGGGACATCGAGCGGGTCCGGCGGCAGGTGGACGCACTGCGCACGCTCACGGCCCAGCTGGGCAATGTCTACCGCCCTCGCCGCTCCGGCCCGTCCACGGGCTTCGTCGTCTACGGGCGGGCACCCGCCCCCACCGTCCGTCTCGCCCAGGAACTGCGGGACAGTGTCGAGACCCTGGTGACCGCGGCGGTCGACTTCGACCGCTCGCTCGGGTTCTCCTGGGACGCGGTGGGCTCCGCGCTCGGCGTCACCAAGCAGGCCGTCCACCGCCGTTACGGTGCCCGGCGCGCGCCCCAGCCGGGCGCCGTCGTCGACCAGGACCCGATCGTGGAGCCGGGCGTGACGCGCACGCTCCCCCCGGTCCCCTCGGTCCCCGCCGCCCGCTCGATGCCCCCGCAGCCCACCTCGGGCAGCGCCACCCTCCGCGAGGAGCCGCGCCCCTCGGCCTTCCCCGGGCCGCGCAACGGCTGACCGACCCGCCCGGAACGGCCGTCCACCCTCACCGAGGGCGGGCGGCCGTTCCGCGTCCCGGCGCGGAGCGGCCGTCAGCCGATGTCCGGCGGATCGACCCGGATCCGCACCGGGTCCCCGCCGCCGCGGGCGAGCCGGCCCGCCCGCGCCTGCTTGAGCGCGGCCGCCAGGGCCGCGCCGCTGCCCGGCGGGACCCGGACCAGGGCCCGCTCCCACTGCTCGCCCGGCGGCGGGTCGCCGGGCCGGCGGGGCCCGCCGGGGCGGACCACGGGCAGCGGCACGGGCCCGAGCACCTCGGCGTCCGGCGGCAGCCCGGCCCCCGCCAGAAAGCCTTCGACGGCCTCGGGCGGACCGGTCACCGCCGCCATCCGGGAGACCGGCGGGAAGCCCAGTTCGGCCCGCTCGGCGAGCTCCCGCTGGGCGTGCCCGACCGGGTCCCAGCGGACGAGCGCCTGGACCGGCCGGAGCGTCGGCTCGGCGACCACGACGACGGTCCCGCCCTCGGGCTGCCCCCGCACGAGGGAGGCCGCGTCGATCCAGCGCCGCAGGGCCTCCTCGCCCGCGCGGAGATCGGGCCGGCCGAGCATCGCCCAGCCGTCGAGGAGCAGCGCGGCCGCGTAGCCGCCCTCGGCGACGGGTTCGGCGCCGGGGGTGGAGACGACGAGCGCGGGGCGCCCGGGCACGCTGTCCAGGACGTGGTCCCGGCCGGAGGTCCGGACGGGCACCGCGGGGAACGCCCGGCCCAGCTCCTCCGCGGTGCGCCGGGCACCGACGACCTGGGCCCGCAGCCGGTTCGAGCCACACTCCACGCAGTGCCAGTCGGGGGCACCGCGCCCGCACCAGCCGCAGTGCAGCTCCCGCTGCTCGGGGGCCTCCAGCGGTCCGGCGCAGTGGCGGCAGCGGGCGGGCGTCCGGC
The DNA here is from genome assembly GCF_040296665.1 of Streptomyces sp. NPDC002057. Classification (NCBI taxonomy): domain Bacteria; kingdom Bacillati; phylum Actinomycetota; class Actinomycetes; order Kitasatosporales; family Streptomycetaceae; genus Streptomyces; species Streptomyces sp. NPDC002057. The sequence continues at coordinate 16,764 of NZ_JBEOXR010000068.1, read as the reverse complement.
AGCGCTCGCAGGCCAGCCGGGGCACGTACCCCCGGCGGGGCACCTGCACCAGCACCGGCCCGGTCTTCAGCCCCTCCCGTACGGTCTGCCAGGCCAGCGAGGGCAGCCGGGCGGCGCGGGCGGCCTCGTCGCGGGCCAGTTCGCCGTCGCCCACGGTCCGGATCAGCGGGGAGGCCCTGCGGACCTGCTCGCGGCCCGCGGTCAGTGCCTTGGCCCAGCCGGACTCGACGAGCTGGGCGGCCTCGACGGTGCAGCTGGTGGAGCCGAGGAGGAAGGCGCACCGGTCGTGGGTGGCCCGCAGGATCAGCACGTCGCGCGCGTGGGGCTGCGGGGCGTGCGGCTCGCTGTGGCTGCCGTCGCCGTCGTCCCAGATGACGACGAGACCGAGGTCCCGGACCGGGGCGAACATGGCGGCCCGGGTTCCGACGACGGCCCGCACCGCGCCGCGCCGCACCGCGAGCCACTGCGCGTACCGCTTCTCGGGGCCCGCGTCGGCGGTCAGCAGCGCGTGCCGTCCTTCTCCCAGCACCCCGGTCAGGGCCGCGTCGACCCGGCCGGCGGCCCGCCCGTCGGGGACGACGACGAGGGCGCCGCGCCCGGAGGCGAGGGTCGCGGCGACGGCGCGGGCGATCTCCTCGGCCCAGTACGGTCCCGGCAGCGCGTTCCACACGGCCCGGGGAGCCCCGCCGCGCGCGAGGGAGTCCAGGAACGCCGCCCCCCGCTCGTACCGCGTCCAGCTGCCCGGCTCCGGCGCCGGGGGCGACGGCAGCGGCTCCGGCGAGGGGCGTCCCTCGGCGCGGGCGCTGCGCGGCGGCACGGCGAGCTGGAGCACGTCCGCGAGGCTTCCCGCGTACCGGTCGGCGACGGCGCGGGAGAGCCCGAGCAGCTCGGGTCCGAGGACCGGCTCCGGTGAGACGACGTCGGCGAGCGCGGCCAGCGGCCCGGAGTAGTCGGAGGTGGCCAGGCGCTCGACGAGGAACCCGTCGATGAGCCGGCCGCCCTCCCGGCGTCCGTTCTTGACCTGGTGCGCGCCCGCGCCGAACCGCACCCGCACCCGCACCCCGGGCCGCGCGACCTCGTCGAGCTCCTCGGGGACGGCGTAGTCGAAGAACTGGTCGAGGTGGAGCGACCCCTTGTTCACGACGACCCTGGCCACGGGAAGCTCCTTGGCCAGCGCGGCCCCCCGCCAGGTCCGCGGCTTCGCCCGCGGCACCTTCGCCTTCCGTACGGTCTCCCGGATGAGCGCGAGCTGTTCGGGCTCGGCGGACTCGGCGGACCTCTCGTTCTCGCTGCTCACAGCCCCATACCTACCAGACGCCACCGACAGCCGGGCAGAGCGAAGCCCGGCACCCCTCGGGGGTGCCGGGCTTCGCTCACGTACAGACAGGCCCTAGAGGCCGGCGGCCTGCTTCAGGGCGTCCACGCGGTCGGTGCGCTCCCAGGTGAAGTCCGGCAGCTCGCGGCCGAAGTGGCCGTAGGCGGCGGTCTGGGAGTAGATCGGGCGGAGCAGGTCGAGGTCGCGGATGATCGCGGCCGGGCGGAGGTCGAAGACCTCGGCGATGGCGTTCTCGATCTTCTCGTTCTCGACGGTGTTGGTGCCGAAGGTCTCGATGAAGAGTCCGACGGGCTCGGCCTTGCCGATCGCGTACGCGACCTGGACCTCGCAGCGCGAGGCGAGGCCCGCGGCGACGACGTTCTTGGCGACCCAGCGCATGGCGTAGGCGGCCGAGCGGTCGACCTTGGACGGGTCCTTGCCGGAGAAGGCGCCGCCACCGTGGCGGGCCATGCCGCCGTAGGTGTCGATGATGATCTTGCGGCCGGTGAGGCCGGCGTCGCCCATGGGGCCGCCGATCTCGAAGCGGCCGGTCGGGTTCACCAGGAGGCGGTAGCCGTCGGTGTCGAGCTTGATGCCGTCCTCGACGAGCTGCTTGAGCACGTGCTCGACGACGAACTCGCGGATGTCGGGCGCGAGCAGCGACTCGAGGTCGATGTCGGAGGCGTGCTGCGAGGAGACGACGACCGTGTCGAGGCGGACGGCCTTGTCGCCGTCGTACTCGATGGTGACCTGGGTCTTGCCGTCGGGGCGCAGGTACGGGATGGTCCCGTTCTTGCGGACCTCGGTGAGGCGGCGCGAGAGGCGGTGCGCGATGTGGATCGGCAGCGGCATCAGCTCGGGGGTCTCGTCCGACGCGTAGCCGAACATCAGGCCCTGGTCGCCGGCGCCCTGCTTGTCCAGCTCGTCCTCGTCGCCCTCGACCCGCTTCTCGTACGCGGTGTCCACGCCCTGGGCGATGTCCGGGGACTGAGACCCGATGGACACCGACACGCCGCAGGAGGCGCCGTCGAAGCCCTTCTTCGAGGAGTCGTAACCGATCTCGAGGATCTTGTTCCGGACGAGGGTCGGGATGTCCGCCCACGCCTTGGTGGTCACCTCACCGGCGACGTGCACGAGGCCGGTGGTGATCAGCGTCTCGACGGCGACGCGCGAGGTGGGGTCCTCGCGCAGGAGCGCGTCGAGAATGGTGTCGCTGATCTGGTCAGCGATCTTGTCGGGGTGGCCCTCGGTGACGGACTCCGAGGTGAACAGACGACGGGACACAACGCTCCCTGGGGTTGCAGCGGCTGCTGGCTCTTCGTTAGACGGACCGGCAGGGGGCTGCGCCCCAAGACGTTCCGCGGACAGTCTATCGGTCGTGGTCGGAGGATGGACCAGGTGTCTCGCCTGGCGAATGCCCTGACCGGGTGAATCCGGTCTTTCCGTGCCGGGTCCACCCCCGGGGGACGGTCCCGCGGGGGCACCCGATGGGGCGCACATCACACGGGCCCGGCGGCGGTGTGTCAGGTCGTGGGGCGCAGCCGGGGCAGGACGAGGTCCCAGACCGTCTCGGCGAGCGCCTCCTTCGGACCGTACGGCACGGGGGTCTCCGCGCCGTCCGAGGCGAGGACCACGGCCTCGTTCTCCTCGGAGCCGAAGGTCTTGCGCTCCCCCACCTCGTTGACGACGAGGAGGTCGCAGCCCTTGCGGCGCAGCTTCTCGCGGCCGTTGGCGAGGACGTCGTCGGTCTCGGCGGCGAAGCCGACGACGACCTGGCCCGGCAGGGCGCGGTCGGCGGAGAGCTCGGCGAGGATGTCGGGGTTGCGGACGAGTTCGACGGTGGGGGCTCCGCCGTCGTCCTTCTTCTTGATCTTCCCGGCGGCGTAGACGGCGGGGCGGAAGTCGGCGACGGCCGCCGCCATCACCACCGCGTCGGCGTCGGCGACGGCCGCCAGCACGGCCTCGCGGAGCTGGAGCGCGGTGCCGACGCGGACGACGTCGACGCCGGCCGGGTCGGGGAGACCGGTGTTGGCCTCGACGAGGGTGACCCGGGCGCCGCGGGCCGCGGCGGCCTTGGCGAGGGCGTAGCCCTGCTTCCCGGAGGAGCGGTTGCCCAGGTAGCGGACCGGGTCCAGGGGCTCGCGGGTTCCTCCCGCGCTGACCACGACATGGCGTCCGGCGAGGTCGGGGGCGGCGTCCGCGCCGCGGGCCAGGATCCGTCGGCAGATCTCGAAGATCTCGCCCGGGTCGGGCAGCCGGCCCTTGCCGGTGTCGACACCGGTGAGGCGGCCGACGGCCGGCTCGATCACGACGGCCCCGCGGCGGCGGAGGGTCGCCACGTTCTCCTGGGTCGCCGGGTGCTCCCACATCTCGGTGTGCATGGCGGGGGCGAAGACGACGGGACAGCGGGCGGTGAGCAGTGTGTTGGTGAGCAGGTCGTCGGCGAGGCCGTGGGCGGCCTTGGCGAGCATGTCGGCGGTGGCGGGGGCGACGACGACGAGGTCGGCGGCCTGGCCGATGCGGACGTGCGGCACCTCGTGGACGCTCTCCCACACCTCGGTCGAGACGGGGTGGCCGGAGAGCGCGGACCAGGTCGCCTCGCCGACGAAGTGGAGGGCGGAGTCGGTGGGGACGACCCGGACGTCGTGGCCCGACTCGGTGAGCCGGCGCAGCAGCTCGCAGGCCTTGTAGGCGGCGATCCCGCCGCTGACCCCCAGAACGACCTTCGGCTTTGCCACGACTTCCACTACTCCCCGCACTCGGACGCGCACTCGGATGCGTTACGACTCCATGAGACACCACAGGCCCGGCGGATGTTCCGCCGGGCCTGTGGTGACAAGTGTTACAGCGCTACGTGCTCAGGTCGCGGGGCCCTCGATGGCCTCGGACGTCAGCAGACCCGCGTTGATCTCGCGCAGGGCGATCGAGAGCGGCTTCTCGTGGACATGGGTGTCGACCAGCGGACCCACGTACTCCAGCAGGCCCTCGCCGAGCTGGGAGTAGTACGCGTTGATCTGACGCGCGCGCTTGGCCGCGTAGATCACGAGGCTGTACTTCGAGTCCGTGGCCTCGAGCAGCTCGTCGATCGGCGGGTTGATGATGCCCTCGGGCGCGGTGATGGAAGAGGACACGCTCTACCTTCCGAAGATGGAAAAAAGATCAGACATCCGATGGATGTCCGGGGGAATCGGTGGATCATTCCCCAGAAGTCAACAGCATCAACGTTAGCAGCTCGCGCGCGACGTCCTCGACGGAGGTGTTGACGAGGGTGGTGTCGAACTCCGACTCGGCGGCCAGTTCGATCTTCGCGGCCGCCAGCCGGCGCTCGATGACCTCGGGCGACTCGGTGCCGCGGCCGGTGAGCCGGCGGACCAGCTCCTCCCAGCTCGGCGGGGCCAGGAAGACCAGCTGGGACTCGGACATCGAGTCCTTCACCTGGCGGGCGCCCTGGAGGTCGATCTCCAGGAGCACGGGCTCGCCGGCGTCGAGGCGGTCGAGGACCGCGCCGCGCGGGGTGCCGTAGCGGTTGCCCGCGAACTCGGCCCACTCGAGGAGCTCGCCGTTGGCGATCAGCTTGTCGAACTCGTCGTCCGTCACGAAGAAGTAGTGGACGCCGTGCTTCTCGCCGGGACGGGGCTTCCGTGTCGTCGCCGACACCGAGAGCCAGACCTCGGGGTGGACCTTGCGCATATGCGCGACGACCGTGCTCTTGCCGACCCCTGAGGGGCCGGAGAGCACGGTCAGCCGCGGACGTACCTCTGCTGCCATGCAGCGATTATTCCAGCTTCACCGGGGTGCCCGGGACGGGTGTCCCGGATCGGAAGCCGGACCGGTCGCCGGATCAGGCGCCGGTGCTGCCGAACTCGCGCTCCAGGGAGGCGATCTGGTTGGAGCCGAGACCGCGCACCCGGCGGCTCTCGGAGATGCCGAGCCGCTCCATGATCTGCTTGGCGCGGACCTTGCCCACGCCGGGCAGGGACTCAAGGAGCGCGGAGACCTTCATCTTGCCGATGACGTCGTTCTCCTGGCCGGTCTTGATGACCTCCTGAAGGGAGGCGCCGGAGTGCTTGAGTCGATTCTTGACCTCGGCCCGCTCCCGGCGAGCCGCGGCGGCCTTCTCGAGCGCGGCTGCGCGCTGTTCAGGGGTAAGGGGCGGAAGAGCCACGCCTACGTCACCTCGGATGTCGATCTGTCGGATACGGACCGGTGAGGAACCCTGCGCCCCACACCAGTGGAGCAACGCTCAACGGAGTGGTCGTTGAACGCCTGCTCTGCCCCGGAGACTAGCGGCCGAGGCCGCTCCAGTCAGCGAGAACAGCGGAAAAGTCCTGGTCAGCATCGACTGACCGGGACTTTTCCGGCAAAACGACCTGGTTTTGAGCCAAGATTTCGTCAAGTAGTGAGACGGCCCGGTGAGACGGTTCGTCTCACCGGGCCGAAACAGCTCCGAAACGGGGGCTCCGGCCGGGACGATCCGCTCCGACCTGCGGATTGACCCCGGAGTCCGTTATCCGCCGACCGCCACCCGGATCTCGTCCGCGTACCGGTGAGCCGAGTCCCGCAGGGCGGCCGCGTCCGGGCCGTGCCGCAGGACCCCGCGGCTGACGTTCGGGACGACGTTGCCGACCGCCGCGCCGAAGACGGCGGGGAGGTCGGCCGGGGTCGCGCCCTGGGCCCCGATGCCCGGGGCCAGGAGCGGACCGTTGATGTCCAGGTCGAACGAGGACAGGTCCCCGAGGGTGGCCCCGACGACCGCGCCGAAGGAGCCCATCGGGGTCTCCCCCGCGTTCTCCTGGGCGAGGTGGGCCAGCATGGTCGCGCCGATCGTGAGCCCCGCCGGGTCGTCGGCGCGGACCGCCCGCTGGACCTCCGCGCCCTCCGGGTTGGAGGTCAGGGCCAGGACGAACAGACCGGCGCCGGACTCGCGGGCCAGGTCGACGGCCGGCTTCAGGGAGCCGTAGCCGAGGTACGGGGAGACCGTGAGCGCGTCGGAGAAGAGCGGGGAGTCCGCGCGCAGGAAGGTCTCCGCGTACGCGGCCATGGTGGAGCCGATGTCGCCGCGCTTGGCGTCCATGACGACCAGGCCGCCCGCCGCGCGCAGATCGGCGACGGCACGCTCCAGGACGGCGATGCCCCGCGAGCCGAAGCGCTCGAAGAAGGCGGACTGCGGCTTGAAGACGGCCACGGTCTCCGCGAGGGCCTCCACGACGGTGAAGGTGAACCGTTCGAGACCGGCGATGTCGTCGCCCAGGCCCCAGGAGTCGAGCAGGGCGGCGTGCGGGTCGATGCCGACACAGAGCGGGCCGCGCGCGTCCATGGCGGAGCGCAGGCGGGTGCCGAAGGGCGTCGGCGAGGGGCGGAGGTCGGACGACGGGAGGGCTGTCACGGGGTGGCCTTTCGGTTGTCGGCGCCGACGGCCTCGGCGAGGGTCGCGTACGGGGAGGCGGCGAGGCGCGCGGCGAGGCCCCGGTGGATCGCGCGGGCGTAGAACGGGCCCTCGTAGATGAAGGCGCTGTAGCCCTGGATGAGGGTGGCGCCCGCGAGGATCCGCTGCCAGGCGTCCTCGGCGTTCTCGATGCCGCCGACGCCCACGAGGACCAGGCGGTCGCCCACGCGCGCGTGCAGGCGCCTGAGGACCGCGAGGGAGCGCTCCTTGACGGGCGCGCCGGAGAGGCCGCCGGTCTCCTTGACGAGCTCGGGGTCGGACTTCAGGCCCAGGCCCTCGCGCGCGATGGTGGTGTTGGTGGCGATGATGCCGTCGAGGCCGAGCTCCAGGGCGAGGTCGGCGACCGCGTCGACGTCCTCGTCGGCCAGGTCGGGGGCGATCTTGACCAGGAGCGGGACGCGGCGGTCGGTGACCGTGCGGTCGGCGGCCTCCCGTACGGCCGTCAGGAGCGGACGCAGGGACTCGGTGGCCTGGAGGTTGCGCAGACCGGGGGTGTTGGGCGAGGAGACGTTCACGACCAGGTAGTCGGCGTGCGCGGCGAGGCGCTCGGTCGACTTCACGTAGTCGGCGGCGGCCTCGGCCTCGGGGACGACCTTGGTCTTGCCGATGTTGACGCCGACGACCGTACGGAAGACCGGTACGCGCGCGTGGAGGCGTGCGGCGACGGCGGCGGAGCCCTCGTTGTTGAAGCCCATGCGGTTGATCAGCGCGCGGTCCGGGACGAGCCGGAAGAGGCGCTTCCTCGGGTTGCCGGGCTGGGCCTCGCCGGTGACCGTGCCGATCTCCACGTGGTCGAAGCCGAGCATCGACATGCCGTCGATCGCGACGGCGTTCTTGTCGAAGCCGGCGGCGAGCCCGAAGGGGCCGTGCATGCGGAGGCCCAGAGCCTCGGTCCGCAGGGCCGGGTGGCGGGGGGCGAGGACGGCGGCGATGAACGTCCGGAGCACCGGGACGCGGGCGGCGCGGCGGATCCAGCGGAAGGCCAGGTAGTGGGCCTTCTCGGGGTCCATGCGCTTGAAGACGAGGTCGAAGAAGAACTTGTACATGCGGGGAGTCCAGGTCTGCTCATGACGAGGGGGACACCGCAGGTCCTGCCGGTGTCCCCCTCCTCGTACGGGCTGCTAGTCGCGGGCCGCGATCAGGTGTTCCGCGTGCTCCTGGAGCGAGCGGACGCCCACGTCGCCGCGGTTGAGCGCGTCGATGCCCTGGACGGCGGCGGCGAGCGCCTGGACCGTGGTGAGGCAGGGGACGCTGCGCGCCACCGCGGCCGTACGGATCTCGTAGCCGTCGAGGCGGCCGCCGGTGCCGTACGGGGTGTTGACGATCAGGTCGACCTGGCCGTCGTGGATGAGCTGGACGATCGTCTTCTCGCCGGCGGGGCCCTCGCCCTCGCTCAGCTTGCGCACGATCGTGGCGTTGATGCCGTTGCGCTTGAGGACCTCGGCGGTGCCGGAGGTGGCGAGCAGCTCGAAGCCGTGGGCGACGAGCTCGCGGGCCGGGAAGATCATCGAGCGCTTGTCGCGGTTGGCGACCGAGATGAACGCGCGGCCCTTGGTGGGCAGCGGGCCGTAGGCGCCGGCCTGCGACTTGGCGTACGCCGTGCCGAAGACCGCGTCGATGCCCATGACCTCGCCGGTGGAGCGCATCTCCGGGCCGAGGACGGTGTCGACGCCGCGGCCGTGCACGTCGCGGAAGCGCGACCACGGCATCACGGCCTCCTTGACGGAGATCGGCGCGTCGAGCGGCAGGGTGCCGCCGTCGCCGGTCTTCGGCAGCAGGCCCTCGGCGCGCAGCTCGGCGATGGTGGCGCCGAGCGAGATGCGGGCGGCGGCCTTCGCGAGCGGGACGGCGGTCGCCTTCGAGGTGAAGGGGACGGTCCGGGAGGCGCGCGGGTTGGCCTCCAGGACGTAGAGGATGTCGCCGGCCATCGCGAACTGGATGTTGATCAGGCCGCGCACGCCGACGCCCTTGGCGATGGCCTCGGTGGAGGCGCGCAGGCGCTTGATGTCGAAGCCGCCGAGGGTGATCGGGGGCAGGGCGCAGGCCGAGTCGCCGGAGTGGATGCCGGCCTCCTCGATGTGCTCCATGACGCCGCCGAGGTAGAGCTCCTGGCCGTCGTAGAGCGCGTCGACGTCGATCTCGATGGCGTCGTCGAGGAAGCGGTCGACCAGGACCGGCCGGGTGGGGCTGATCTCGGTGGACTCGGCGATGTACGACTCCAGGCGGGTCTCGTCGTAGACGATCTCCATGCCCCGGCCGCCGAGCACGTACGACGGGCGGACGAGGACGGGGTAGCCGATCTCGTCGGCGATGGCCTTGGCGCCGGCGAAGGTGGTCGCGGTGCCGTGCTTGGGGGCGGGGAGGCCCGCCTCGGCGAGGACCTGGCCGAAGGCGCCGCGGTCCTCGGCGGCGTGGATGGCCTCCGGGGAGGTGCCGACGACCGGCACGCCGTTGTCCTTGAGCGCCTGCGACAGGCCCAGCGGGGTCTGGCCGCCGAGCTGGACGACGACACCGGCGACGGGGCCGGCGAGGGTCTCGGCGTGGACGATCTCCAGCACGTCTTCCAGCGTCAGCGGCTCGAAGTACAGGCGGTCGGAGGTGTCGTAGTCCGTCGAGACGGTCTCCGGGTTGCAGTTGACCATCACGGTCTCGTAGCCGGCGTCGCTCAGGGCGAAGGAGGCGTGGACGCAGGAGTAGTCGAACTCGATGCCCTGGCCGATGCGGTTCGGGCCGGAGCCCAGGATGATCACCGCGGGCTTGGTGCGGGGCGCGACCTCGCTCTCCTCGTCGTACGAGGAGTAGAAGTACGGCGTCTTGGCGGCGAACTCGGCGGCGCAGGTGTCGACCGTCTTGTAGACCGGGCGGACGCCGAGGGCGTGCCGGACCTCGCGGACGACGTCCTCGCGCAGGCCCCGGATCTCGGCGATCTGGGCGTCGGAGAAGCCGTGGCGCTTGGCCTCGGCGAGGATCTCGGGCTCGAGCTTCTCGGCGGCGGCCAGCTCGTCGGCGATCTCCTTGATCAGGAAGAGCTGGTCGACGAACCAGGGGTCGATCCTCGTGGACTCGAAGACCTCCTCCGGGGTGGCGCCGGCCCGGATCGCCTGCATGACCGTGTTGATGCGGCCGTCGGTCGGGCGGACCGCCTCGCGCAGCAGCTCGGCCTTGTCGCCGGGCTCGCCCACGAAGGTGAACTGCGAGCCCTTCTTCTCCAGGGACCGCAGGGCCTTCTGGAGCGCCTCGGTGAAGTTGCGGCCGATCGCCATGGCCTCGCCGACCGACTTCATGGTCGTGGTCAGCGTGGAGTCGGCGGAGGGGAACTTCTCGAAGGCGAAGCGCGGGGCCTTGACGACGACGTAGTCGAGCGTGGGCTCGAAGGACGCCGGGGTCTTCTCCGTGATGTCGTTCGGGATCTCGTCCAGCGTGTAGCCGACGGCGAGCCGGGCCGCGATCTTGGCGATCGGGAAGCCGGTCGCCTTGGAGGCGAGCGCCGAGGAGCGGGAGACGCGCGGGTTCATCTCGATGACGATGATCCGGCCGTCGACCGGGTCGATCGCGAACTGGATGTTGCAGCCGCCGGTGTCGACGCCGACCTCGCGGATGATCGCGATGCCGATGTCGCGCAGCCGCTGGTACTCGCGGTCGGTGAGCGTCATCGCCGGGGCGACGGTGATCGAGTCACCGGTGTGGACGCCCATCGGGTCGAAGTTCTCGATGGAGCAGACGACCACGACGTTGTCGTTCTTGTCGCGCATCAGCTCCAGCTCGTACTCCTTCCAGCCGAGGATGGACTCCTCCAGGAGCACCTCGGTGGTCGGGGAGAGTGTGAGGCCCTGGCCGGCGATGCGGCGCAGCTCGTCCTCGTCGTGGGCGAAGCCGGAGCCGGCGCCGCCCATGGTGAAGGAGGGGCGGACGACGACGGGGTAGCCGCCGAGCGTCTCGACGCCCTGGATCACGTCGTCCATCGAGTGGCAGATGACCGAGCGGGCGGACTCGCCGTAGCCGATCTTGGCCTTGACGGCCTCGACGACGCCCTTGAAGAGGTCGCGGTCCTCGCCCTTGTTGATGGCCTCGACGTTGGCGCCGATGAGCTCGACACCGTACTTCTCCAGGACGCCCTGCTCGTGCATGGAGATCGCGGTGTTGAGCGCGGTCTGGCCGCCGAGGGTGGGCAGGAGGGCATCGGGGCGCTCCTTGGCGATGATCTTCTCGACGAACTCGGGGGTGATCGGCTCGACGTACGTGGCGTCGGCGATCTCCGGGTCGGTCATGATCGTGGCCGGGTTGGAGTTGACCAGGATCACCCGCAGGCCCTCGGCCTTGAGGATGCGGCAGGCCTGGGTGCCGGAGTAGTCGAACTCGGCGGCCTGTCCGATGACGATCGGGCCGGAGCCGATGACCAGGACGGACTGGATATCGGTGCGCTTAGGCACGCTCGGCCTCCATCAGCGATACGAAACGGTCGAAGAGGTACGCGGCGTCGTGCGGGCCCGCGGCCGCCTCGGGGTGGTACTGGACGGAGAAGGCCGGCTGGTCGAGCAGCTGGAGGCCTTCGACGACCTGGTCGTTCAGACAGACGTGGGAGACCTCGGCGCGCCCGAAGGGCGTGTCGGAGACCTTGTCGAGGGGCGCGTCGACGGCGAAGCCGTGGTTGTGCGCGGTGATCTCGACCTTGCCGGTGGTGCGGTCCTGGACCGGCTGGTTGATGCCCCGGTGGCCGTACTTCAGCTTGTAGGTGCCGAAGCCGAGCGCGCGGCCGAGGATCTGGTTGCCGAAGCAGATGCCGAAGAGCGGCGTCCTCCGCTCCAGGACGGCGCGCATGACGGCGACGGGACCGTCGGCGGTGGCCGGGTCGCCGGGGCCGTTGGAGAAGAAGACCCCGTCGGGGTCGACGGCGTAGATGTCCTCGGCGGTGGCGGTGGCGGGCAGCACGTGGACCTCGATGCCGCGCTCGGCCATCCGGCGCGGGGTCATGCCCTTGATGCCGAGGTCGACGGCGGCGACGGTGAACTTCGCGGAGCCGAGCGGGAGGGCCTCGCCGTCGGGGCCGATCGCGGGGACGACGTACGTCTCCTTGGTGGCGACCTCGGCGGAGAGGTTCGCGCCCTTCATCTCGGGCTGCGCCTGGACCCGGGCGAGCAGGGCCTCGTCGCGGACGCCGGTCCAGGCGTCGCCGGAGAAGATGCCGACGCGCATGGCGCCGCGCTCGCGCAGGTGGCGGGTGAGGGCGCGGGTGTCGATGCCGGAGATGCCGACGACGCCCTGGCGCTCCAGCTCCTCGTCGAGCGAGCGGCGGGCGCGCCAGTTGGAGGAGACGCGGGCGGGGTCGCGGACGACGTAGCCGGAGACCCAGATGCGGCCGGACTCGGGGTCGTCGTCGTTGACGCCGGTGTTGCCGACGTGCGGGGCCGTCATGACCACGACCTGGCGGTGGTACGACGGGTCGGTGAGGGTCTCCTGGTAGCCGGTCATGCCGGTGGAGAACACGGCCTCGCCGAAGGTCTCCCCCACGGCCCCGTAGGCGCGGCCGCGGAAGGTGCGGCCGTCCTCCAGGACGAGTACGGCGGGAGCAGCCTTGTGCCTCTGAGAGGCGACTCCCTGGATGGAGGTCGTCATCGTGCGATGCCTTCCGTCGTGTTGATCATGGAGTTGATGGCCTCGACCCAGGCGGTGTGCTCGGCCGCCCGGTCGGAGCGGAAGCCGGAGTCGATCAGCTGGTCGCCGTGCGCCCAGGTGACGATCAGCAGGCCGCCCTCGGCGAGGACCTTGCCGGCGATGCCCTTGTCGAGGCGGGCCTCGCGCAGGGCTTCGGCCGGGACGAAGAAGTCGTTCGCCCCGGGGCGTACGACCGCGATCCCGGCGTCGGTGAGCGTGAGCTCGACGCGGCTGCGGGTGCCGAGACCGTGGGCGACGATCCGGTCGAGCCACTGCCCGGCGGTCGTCGAGCCGTGGTACCGGCCGGAGAGCTTGAGTGTCGCCTCGGCGCCCGTGGCGGGCACCTCCGGCAGCTCGGGGAGGTCGGACTGGAGGCTGCCGCGCCACTTCCATCCCTGGCGCATCAGCCAGTACACGAAGGCGATGAAGAGCAGCAGTCCGGCGACCCAGCCGAGCCGTCCGGCCCAGTCGGTCACCTCCGCCGACTTCTGATCGGCTGCCTCTGCGGCGATTGCGATGAGTGGTGTCACGCCAGCTTCCCGTCCACGACCGTTGCCCGGCCCCGCAGGATGGTGTGGGTGACGCGTCCCGGCAGCTCACGACCCTCGTAGGGGGTGTTGCGGCTGCGGGAGGCGAACTCCGCGGGGTCCACGACACCACGGTAAGCCGGATCGACCAGCGTCAGGTTCGCGGGCTCACCAGCCGAGACGGGTCGTCCGTGGCCCTTGGCCCGTCCGATGCGGGCGGGCGCGAAGGACATCCGGTCGGCGACGCCGGCCCAGTCGAGGAGACCGGTCTCGACCATCGTCTGCTGGACGACGGAGAGCGCGGTCTCCAGGCCGACCATGCCCATGGCGGCCGCGGCCCACTCGCAGTCCTTGTCCTCGTGCGGGTGCGGGGCGTGGTCGGTGGCGACGATGTCGATCGTGCCGTCGGCCAGCGCCTCGCGGAGGGCGAGGACGTCCTTCTCGGTGCGCAGCGGCGGGTTGACCTTGTAGACCGGGTTGTACGAGCGGACCAGCTCGTCCGTGAGGAGGAGGTGGTGCGGGGTGACCTCGGCGGTGACGTCGATGCCGCGGGACTTGGCCCAGCGGACGATCTCGACGGAGCCGGCGGTGGAGAGGTGGCAGATGTGGACGCGGGAGCCGACGTGCTCGGCGAGGAGGACGTCGCGGGCGATGATCGACTCCTCGGCGACGGCCGGCCAGCCGCCGAGTCCGAGCTCGGCCGAGACGATGCCCTCGTTCATCTGGGCGCCCTCGGTGAGGCGGGGCTCCTGGGCGTGCTGGGCGACGACGCCGTCGAAGGCCTTCACGTACTCCAGGGCGCGGCGCATGATCACGGCGTCGTCGACGCACTTGCCGTCGTCGGAGAAGACGGTGACACCGGCGGCGGAGTCGTGCATGGCGCCGAGCTCGGCGAGCTTCTTGCCCTCCAGGCCGACGGTGACGGCGCCGATGGGCTGCACGTCGCAGTAGCCGGACTCCTTGCCGAGCCGGTAGACCTGCTCGACGACGCCGGCGGTGTCGGCGACCGGGTGGGTGTTGGCCATGGCGAAGACGGCCGTGTAGCCGCCGGAGGCGGCGGCGCGGGTGCCGGTGAGGACGGTCTCGGAGTCCTCGCGGCCGGGCTCCCGCAGGTGGGTGTGGAGGTCGACCAGGCCGGGCAGCAGGATCTGGCCCTCGGCCTCGATCACGGTGGCGCCCTCGGCGGAGAGGCCGGTGCCCACCTCGGCGATGGTCTCGCCGTCGATCAGGACGTCCTGGACCTCGCCGCCCAGGACCTGCGCACCGCGGATAAGGATCTTGCTCATGGTTACTTGTTCTCCGAATCGGCGGTGTGCGCGGAGCGCTCTTCAGAAGGGTGGTGGTGGGCGACGGGAGGGCGGGTGTGGGTGACGGCGGAGTCGTTGCCGCCCAGAAGCAGGTAGAGGACCGCCATCCGGATGGAGACGCCGTTGGCGACCTGCTCGACGACCGTGCAGCGGTCGGAGTCGGCGACCTCGGCGGTGATCTCCATGCCGCGGACCATGGGGCCGGGGTGCATGACGATGGCGTGCTCGGGCATCTTCGCCATCCGCTCGCCGTCGAGCCCGTACCGGCGCGAGTACTCGCGCTCGGTGGGGAAGAAGGCGGCGTTCATCCGCTCGCGCTGCACACGCAGCATCATGACCGCGTCGGACTTCGGCAGCACCCGGTCGAGGTCGTACGAGACCTCGCAGGGCCAGGTCTCGACGCCGACGGGGACCAGGGTGGGCGGGGCCACCAGGGTGACCTGGGCGCCGAGGGTGTGCAGCAGGTCGACGTTGGAGCGGGCGACCCGGCTGTGCAGGACGTCGCCGACGAGCGTGATCCGCCTGCCTTCGAGGTCCTTGCCGAGCCCGGCGTCCCGGCCGACGAGGCGGCGGCGCATGGTGAAGGCGTCCAGGAGGGCCTGGGTGGGGTGCTGGTGGGTGCCGTCGCCGGCGTTGACGACGGGGGCGTCGATCCAGCCGGAGGTGGCGAGGCGGTACGGGGCTCCGGAGGCGCCGTGCCGGATGACGACCGCGTCGACGCCCATGGCCTCCAGGGTCTGCGCGGTGTCCTTGAGGGACTCGCCCTTGGAGACGCTGGAGCCCTTGGCCGCGAAGTTGATCACGTCGGCGGAGAGGCGCTTCTCGGCGGCCTCGAAGGAGATACGGGTCCGCGTGGAGTCCTCGAAGAAGAGGTTGCAGATGGTCCGGCCGCGCAGGGTCGGCAGCTTCCTGATGGGCCGGTCGGCCACCCGGGCCATCTCCTCGGCGGTGTCGAGGATCAGGACGGCGTCGTCGCGGGTGAGGTCGGCGGCCGAGATGAGGTGACGCATCATCGGGGTGTCTCTCCGTGGTGGGGAGTGTGAGGGCGTGCGGGGGCGCGGGAGGTGGCCCGGCCCCGCGGGGGAAAGCCGGTCCGGCTAGGCGGTGGGCCTGGCACCGAGCAGGACGGTGTCGCGACCGTCCTCCTCGGCGAGCTGGACCTTGACCGTCTCCCGCAACGACGTGGGGAGGTTCTTGCCGACGTAGTCGGCGCGGATCGGAAGCTCGCGGTGGCCGCGGTCGACGAGGACGGCGAGCTGGACCGCGCGGGGGCGGCCGATGTCGCCGAGGGCGTCGAGGGCGGCGCGGATGGTGCGGCCGGAGAAGAGCACGTCGTCGACGAGGACGACCAGGCGGCCGTCGACGCCGTCACCGGGGATCTCGGTGCGGCCGAGGGCGCGCGCCGGCTTCATCCGCAGGTCGTCCCGGTACATGGTGATGTCCAGGGAGCCGACGGGGATCTTGGTGCCGGTGATCGATTCGAGCTTCTCGGCGAGCCGGCGGGCGAGGAAGACGCCGCGGGTGGGAATGCCGAGGAGGACCACGTCGTCGGCGCCCTTGGCGCGCTCGACGATCTCGTGTGCGATGCGGGTGAGGACCCGCGCGATGTCCGGCGCCTCCAGAACGGGGCGCGCGTCGTCGCTGTACTGCTGCTGGGTGTCCATGAAAAACGGACCTCCTTCTCCGCCTCACGGGACGGCTCTTAAAGGACGTCGGATTTGCGACGTCAACGATACCAGGGGCGGACGGGAACCTTCCCCGCACCCCGGTCGCCACTCCGGGCGACGTCCCCCGGGAGGGGGCGGTACGGACCATTCGGCTTGACGGGAAAGAGTAACGCTGCGTAACCTCACAGTGAGTTACCAGCCGCGCGGCGCAGCCGCATGTCGTCACAGCGTCCGGGAGCGTTATGTCCAGCGAATACGCAAAGCAGCTCGGGGCCAAACTCCGTGCCATCCGCACCCAGCAGGGTCTCTCCCTCCACGGGGTGGAGGAGAAGTCCCAGGGCCGCTGGAAGGCCGTGGTGGTCGGTTCGTACGAGCGTGGCGACCGCGCGGTGACCGTGCAGCGCCTTGCCGAGCTGGCCGACTTCTACGGGGTGCCGGTGCAGGAGCTCCTGCCGGGCACCACTCCGGGCGGGGCCGCCGAGCCGCCGCCGAAGCTCGTCCTGGACCTGGAGCGCCTCGCGCACGTCCCCCAGGAGAAGGCGGGCCCGCTCCAGCGCTACGCGGCGACGATCCAGTCGCAGCGCGGCGACTACAACGGCAAGGTGCTGTCGATCCGTCAGGACGACCTGCGCACCCTGGCCGTGATCTACGACCAGTCGCCCTCGGTCCTCACCGAGCAGCTGATCAGCTGGGGCGTGCTGGACGCGGACGCGCGCCGCGCGGTCGCCCACGAGGAGAACTGACCCCTTCCGAGGTCACAGCAGAAACGTACCGCCGGGCCCGTTCTCGCCGGCGGGCACGGTCATGGGGAGGGGAACGGGGGTACGGGCGTCCGCGCCGGTCCCCGCCG